>CBDVCJ010000001.1:0-47651 GCA_965372445.1 uncultured Thermoplasmata archaeon
GGTAATTTTCTGCGAAAATTACCTCGCATTGAAAATTCCGTTGGAATTTTCAAAGTTCCAGCTAGCCTTTGGATAGGCGATAGGGGGTTGGGGGGAACTAAAATCTCGAATCTCAAATCTCCAATCCACTATGACAATCCCAATCCTTAATCCTCAATCCTCCATCCTTAAACAAAATATATTAGGTAATAAAAATGCCATTAATGGTTTACAACACATTGGGCGGCAATAAAGAAGAATTCCAGCCGATGGTAGGCAACCGTGTCTACATGTTCGTCTGCGGGCCGACAGTCTACGACGAGTCGCACTTAGGCCATGCTCGAACCTACATAGCTTTCGATATCATTGCGCGATATCTAAGGTTCAAAGGTTACGATCTGTTCTATCTGATGAACATTACCGATATCGATGATAATATCATCAAACGCGCAAATGAGGTCGGAATACCGCCATGGGAATTGGCGGAAGAATATTTTCAACACTTTATACGAGATATGAAAGCCATCAATATGGACCAGGTGAACCTTTATGCCAAAGCGACCGAGCATGTTCCCGAGATCATTGCGCAGGCCCAAACACTAATAGACAAAGGCTATGCCTACGAGAACGACGGCTATGTATATTATGAGGTGCGTAAATTCGAGGATTTTGGTAAATTATCACATCAATCCTTAGACCAT
Organism: uncultured Thermoplasmata archaeon; assembly: GCA_965372445.1. Lineage (GTDB taxonomy): Archaea > Thermoplasmatota > Penumbrarchaeia > JAEHCK01 > CBDVCJ01 > CBDVCJ01. Next base: position 681 of record CBDVCJ010000001.1, read on the forward strand.
TTGAAGGCCGGTGCTAGGGTCGAGATCGATGACAATAAACGCGACCCACAAGATTTCGTGTTGTGGAAATCGCAGAAACCGGGCGAACCCACCTGGGACAGCCCCTGGGGGCCCGGCCGACCCGGCTGGCATATCGAAGATACCGCGATAACGACCAAATACTTTGGCGATCAATACGACATCCACGGCGGTGCACGGGACCTGATCTTTCCGCACCACGAATCCGAGATCACGATCGCAGAATCTGCAACAGGTAAGAAACCGTTCGTTAAATACTGGTTCCACTCGGGGTTCCTGAACGTCGAAGGCGAAAAAATGTCCAAGTCCCTGGGTAATTTCTTCACCATCCAGGAAATATTGGATAAGTACGGCCCTGAGGTTGTCAGGTTTTTCCTGATCTATACCCATTATCGCAGCCCGATAGATTTCGCGGAAGCCCAGCTCGTCGAGGCGCAGCAGGGCTATGGACGGATCATTAACGCGCTCGAAAATGTAAAGTCATTACTCGTCCAGGCCGAGCCCCATGAAACTCGGACCGAGCAGGATGAAGAGCTGGCGAAGGTCACAACCGAGTTTCGCAAACGTTTTATCGAGGTCATGGATGATGATTTTAATACCCGCGAAGCTATTGCAAGCTTGTTTGATTTTTCAAGAGCAATAAATAAATTAGCGAGTAAAGCGAGTGGTCAAGAGGTATTGAGCACGATCCTAGCAGCCTATACCGACGCCGGCAAGATCTTGGGTTTGTTCCAAAGCGGTCCGGAGGGCGTCTCCGAGGGCGTTGAAGCGCTCTCAGAGGGCTTGATGAAGATCATTGTCGAGCTCCGGGATAAGCTGCGCGACAAAAAGGAATTCGAGCTATCGGACGAGATCCGCGATAAACTTACCGAGCTTGGGGTGACCTTGGAAGATTCGCAAGATGGCCCGAAGTGGCGCTTTGGCAAAGGCAAATAATTTTTTAATATCCTATTGTAAGGAGTCAGGTATCTACGGTAATTAGCTTCGCAAATTACCTCGCTTTATAAAACCCTTCGGCTTTTCTAAAGTAGGAGTCAGGATGTCATATGATAATATATTAAAACAATCTAAACTCGTCAAACCCACCCTAACTCCTGACTCCTTACAATAGACAACAAAACCTAGATCCTGACCCCTGAAATTGGAATATTGAGCTTTTAGTCCCAGCTCACCTCGTCATCATCCTTTAACTTGGATTCAGGATATAATAGATTAGTGTCGCAGTTTGGACAATTGATAATACGATCGGCACAGCTTTGGTGATAGGTTTTGCCGCAGGTACATTTGATAACTGGTAGGCTGGTTTTGATCACGCCAAGACACACGTTGCAGGTTGCAGATTCGTCGAGTTGCTGTAAAACCGGCCTTTTGGGCACTCCTTTCAACCGGGTTTTACGTTTTGGTGCAATTATTGCAGGCTTTTTTGCTTTGGGCGGTTTGAAAGGTAACTTAACGGATTTTGATGGCGGCGAATCTTCGGACTCAATGCGGCTTTCGATATTCACATCCTCATCGGCTATATCTTCAGGTTCGGATTCATCCTCGGCGGTTTCATCACCTTCTGCCAAATCTTTTTCTGAATCCTGAGAATGCTTGCGCTTGCGTAGAATTAAAAACACGATCAAAATTATTATTATGATGATAACGATGGATATAACAATGAACACCCCAGTCTCCGTCGAGCTATCCTCAACGCCCGCTCGCAAAGCAAGTGTAATATTTGAAATTGTTAAGTTTTCTGTACGTATGGTATATTGACCATCAGAGACAGTAAAATAATAGGTATGATTGCCGATGGATAATTGCGTGGTGTATTCATATTTTCCGCTGGCAGGGTCGCCAATAACAAATTCCATATCATATGAGATATTGTCGATAACTACCACGATCTTTTGCGGCCTATCGCCGTCTGCATCAATATATTGAACCGAGAATGTAAATTCAGTTTCCGTATCGCCCGAGACAGGAGCTATGCCCGGAAGTATCAGTTCCGGTTTTGTGTTCGAAGGTGCAGGGTATTTTGTTATGTTGATCGTGAAATTAAAAAAGCTTATACCTCCCTCGCCATCGTCCAAGGAAATATTGACCCATACCCATCCGCCATCACCCTCGCTTGGAGTGCCATTCAATATGCCATAACTCGAATTTATTGCCAGCCAGGTTGCGTTTGTAACGAGCGTCCATGTGAGGTTCTCTGCGATAGTGCGGTCGTCGGTGCCTTTGAACTGGAACGAATAATGCTGACCTATAGCGGTGCGATCGGTTAGAGCGGAAGTGTTGATAATTGGGGGTTCGTTGAACGGTGGATATACTTTAAGTGTGAAGTTATGAAAGTCCGAGCCGTTCCCAATATCATACACCGACACATTTACCCAGAACTCGCCCGAATGGCTCTCGTCGGGCGTGCCGTTCAACCAACCTGTGGTAGTATTCATTGTTAGCCAACCCTCCGCCGAGGTTGCCAGGTACCAAGTTAGATGTTGAGGTGACGGATCGATATCGGCAGCTTCATAATGCACAGCATAAAATTCAAGAGAGTTTGTAACAGTAAGATCTTCTGTGATTATTGTGGGCGGGTCATTAGTGTTAATTACACTAATTGTAAAGTTCGTATGATCAAGAGCCACGCTATCCTCGACACTGATATTAACCCAAAACTTGCCCACATCCTCATTTGTCGGCGTGCCGTTCAAAATTGCATTTGTGGTGTTGAACCGCAGCCAACCCGCACTGGTGTCAAACGACCAGGTCAGGTTTGTCAGGCCCGGATCAACGTCAATAACCTCATATTGTACATTATAAATTTCGTCCTCATAGGCGGTGGTGTTATCAATTGTGACGAGCTCAGGGGCGTCATTTATATTGATCACAGTTAGTGTAAAGTTCGTGTAATTAAACCCGCCAAGCTCGTCGGTTATCGAGATGTTCAGCCAATAGCGCCCGACATCATCATTTATTGGTATTCCATTCAATGCTCCTATTGAGGGGTTGAAGCTCAGCCACGATGTTGCGTTCGTTTGGAATTGCCAAGCATGAGCTTGCCAATGGTCAATATCTGTAAAATTATATTGAACGTTATAAAGTTCGTCTTCGAAGGTTGCGTTGCTATTTTGGGTGGTAATATTTGGGCGGGTATTCATCACCTGCGGGCCTTCAAATAGGGCGGTGCCGATCTCATAAATGCCATCCGTTGCAAAGAATCTGTAATCATGGTCTGTACTGATATTCAATGTCGTGCTGTAAAAATAGAGCTTGCCGTCGTAATGGTAATTATCACTTGCATTTTGTTCCTGCATTGTGAAGTTCGTACCATCGAGGTTGAGTTTTACGTATGACGGCGGCTCGTTATCTGCGTCCGAGTAGTTTATAACGTATGTAAATACGGTATTTGTGAAACCACTGGTTGGGGTTACATTGCTTGGTAGAAATTCGGGTGCAACATAGGTAGTTCTGTAAAATATATCGCGATCTGATCCGGAATTAGCTGAGAGGTTCTTATCGTCCCAAACCACATGGACTTTATTGTGCTCCACAACGATTGCTGGATCTCGGGAAGGGTTTTTGTTGACATCATTTCCAAAAATTGGCTCTGATAGGATCTTGATCTTCGACCATTTAACACCGTCAAACCATCGATAAAATATATCCTCGTCCGGGAACATTGCATCGGGGCTTGCACCGTAAGTGTTGTTCTTATCTTCCCACACAATGTATACCTTACCATCCTCCACGTCGATCTTTGAATGGTATGATTGTTCAATATTATTATTTACACTGGCCACGGGCTCTGAAATAACCTCGATACCAGACCAGCCGCTATCACTAAGGTGGCGATAGCAGATCTCGATCTCCATTGCCTCTGCAAAATAGATATTGCTGTGGTCTTCCCACACAAAATAAACACCACTATTGTCAACTGCAATGTCAGGCCATTGCGAAGGGCCGTCGTTAAGATCATTCCCAGCAACGGGTTCCGAAACTACTGCGGTCTGCGACCATGAGCTGCCATCATGATATCTGTAAAAAATATCAGTATCAGTGCTTGCGCCATTAGTCTCGTTCGCATCCGACCAGACCACATGGACCCTATTATCATCAACATCAATTCTAGGCTGATAAGAGCCCACTTTATTTATATCCGCGCCTTGAATTGGCTCCGAAACTATATGGATGTTCGACCATGAATCGCCTTCACGAACGCGATAAAATATGTCGGTATCCGAACCTGCACCATTTAGAAAGGTCGGGTCGGTCCACACGGCATAAACAGTACTGTTCCTGACCGCAACCGCAGGGTTATAGGAATTTCCGGTATTCAGATCGAAACCCTTGTTAGGTTCCGATACAACTTCCAATTCGTCCCAAGCAACACCATCAAAATGTCGATAGAATATATCAGGGTCTCCCCCGGAATTGTAAAAATTGGTGTTCTCCTGCCAAACAACATGAACCTCACCATTTACCACGGCGAGCTCGGGGTCGTAAGAGCCGGATACGCTATTATCAATGCCTACCACAGGTTCCGAAACTACGAACATCTCGGACCAACCAAAACCGTCATAGCATCTAAAAAATATGTCTGAACCAGTACCTGCGCCGTTAGTGTTATTTGAGTCTGCCCAAACCGCATATATTTTACCATTTTCGATCGCAATGGCGGGCTCATGCGAATTCTTTTCGTTTAGATCCATCCCGTAAACGGGCTCCGATAGAACTCGTTCAACGCCCCAATGGAAATGATCATTGCTGCCGCGCGTGTCGACCCCACAATAGCTTTGAAATGGGGCGTTAGCAGCTACGTTTGGGACTTCAACTTTTGGGCTTAACTCAAAAGAAGTTAAATGACTTGTAATACCCGTAATTACAATGGTTAAGAATATGCCAAATATAACTATATAACGCCGAATCTTCATTGGACTTTCCCCCCCCTCATAGAGCTCTAATAAGAGCCTTTTTATTATGGGGGTATAGGCTTAGATTTAAAAAAGGTTTGTGATAACCTTAGATCTTAATCTTCAGCAAGTTTTGCCAAGCGTTCCATCATGATCTTTTTCTCGATGCGTGCGATCAATCTAATGGTGTCGACAACGGTGTCCGGGTTCAGACTGATACTATCTATCCCGTTCCTGACAAGAAATTCCGTAAATTCCGGGTAAACTGATGGCGCCTGGCCGCAGATCGAGACCGTACAACCCTTCTCGTGCGCGACCTTGATCAGATGTGCAATTGCGCGTGTTACCGCCTCGTTGCGCGGGTCGGCATAGCCCATTCTTTCCAGTAATTCAGAATCACGGTCAACCCCCATCACAAGTTGGGTAAGGTCATTTGAGCCTATTGAGAACCCATCCACAAGCTCTGCGAACTGGTCTGCCAAGAAGATATTGGAGGGAATTTCCGCCATAATCCAGATCTTGAAGTCCGGGCCGCGTTCCAAGCCTTCCTCTTTCATCATTTCGATGACCTTTTTGGCTTCGTCGACAGTTCTGACGAACGGCAGCATCACCCATAGATTTTTAAGGCCCATTTCATCCCGTACCTTTTTGATGGCGCGCAGCTCCAATCTGAACGCTTCCTCGAAATTCTCCGATACATAGCGCGAGCAGCCGCGCCAGCCGATCATTGGATTGGCCTCTTCAGGCTCGTATTTCTCGCCGCCTTCGAGATCGCGATATTCATTGGTCTTAAAATCGCTGGTTCTCATTACCACGGGTCTGGGACTGAACGCACCTGCAACCGTCGCAATACCTTCTACCAATGCATCAATGAACTTCTCGGGCTCGCCGCTGTCAATAAGTGCAAGTGGGTGATGTTTTACAAAAGTACCCACTATAAACTCCTCACGCATCAGCCCAATGCCCTGAACCGGAAGATGTTTATGCTTTTCGGCACCTTCAGGCACACCTAAATTGACCAACACTTTCGTTGCAGTGACCGGCACACCGAGTCCAGCCGCACCAGCGCCCATTTCGCCCGCCGCGGTACCCCCCGACGTCTCAACCTCCTGGAGTCCTTCATAAACCAGGCCCAGTGAGGCATTGACCGTAATTTCCATACCATTTTCTAGAACCGAAGTAGCCTCACTCGTTCCTACAACACAAGGTATACCGAGCTCGCGTGAAACGATCGCGGCATGACAGGTCGTGCCGCCTAGATCCGTAACGATCGCAGTTGCGCGTTGCATTGCCGGCACCATATCAGGGGTCGTCATTTCCGTAACCATGATATTGCCCTCTTTTACCTTTTCCAATTCTTCAAGACCGCTTATGATCGCGACTTCACCAGCACCCACACCAGGTGAGGCCGATAGTCCCTTTAATAAGATCTTACCAGTTTCCTTCTTAGCTTCCGACATAGTACTAACCTCCGCTTCTGCTGAACTCTTCTCCTTTTTTGGTTTCGATTGTTTTGATTTCGGTTTAACCTCGGTCTTTATTGTTGTCACAGGTCGCGCTTGAACTATATAAACCGTATTGGCTTCTACACACCATTCTACATCCATTGGCTGATCGTAATGGTCCTCGATGCGTTTGCCTAACTTGGCGATTTCAATTATATGATTATCCGCCAACTTCTGGAGCTCTTGACGGTCAGCCCCAACATCTGCCTTGGTCGGGTCTCCGTGCTTGTCTTTGGTGTACATCCACGTCTGTTTCTGGATGATCTTATTCTTGACCGTAAAATCTTCCTGTGCTACATAATACGTATCAGGTGTGATCTCGCCCCCTACAATAGCTTCACCGAGCCCATAACCAGCTTCTATTAATAACGTGGGCTCACCCGTGATCGGGTCTGAAGTGAACATCACACCCGAAACCTCAGAATGCACCATTCTTTGCACAACCACCGCAAGTGCAACTTTATCATGCGGGAACCCCTGTTTCTCACGATAGAAAATTGCGCGGGGCGTATACAGAGACGACCAGCACTTTTTAACTTTTGCTAACAGATCCTTTTCCGTGTGAACATTAAGAAATGTTTCCTGTTGGCCGGCAAAACTCGCCTCCGGTAGATCCTCGGCAGTAGCTGACGACCTGACCGCGACGAACTCTTCTTTTTTTCCGGCCTTCTCGCTGAGCTCTTTATATGCATTAAGGACATCCACCTCTAAATCTAATGGAATATCAACTTTTGTGAATAGCTCTCGAACTCGGTTAGAGCACCGTTTCAAATTCGCATCATCATCAACATCTAAACCGGATAAAATATTGAAGATATCTTCTTTGATCTTTGTCTCCTTTATGAACTTCCAAAATGCATCTGCAGTTACAATAAAGGATTCTGGCACCGGTAAATCCGCTTTGGACATTTCGCCTAAATTTGCACCTTTGCCGCCGACTTGGGGTATGCTGGTTTTATCTACATTATCAGACCAAACGATATTATCCATACCTACACACTTCCATGAATTTGTTATAGAATTTCTCGATATTAAACAGGCTTTATATTAATGTATCTATTAAAATTTGATAATAACAATTAAATTAAGGTTTAAAGTTTAAAAAAGGCAAGTTTTTTGTACATAAATGTATCAATTCATCATCTGATGAACTCGATCCCAAACTCATCACGAGACACTTCTCTGGTCATCCCTAGCCCTCTAATATGGTCCGATTTAACACCTGTGACCACCAGCATGACCCTTATCGTGTGCTCCAGTGATTGGTCTACATATGCACCCCAAATGATGTTTGCATGAGGGTTGATGCGGTTATGGATCTCTTCCGCGGCTTTTTCTGCATCTGTAACGGTCATATCCGAGCCGCCGATCACACAAACGAGCGCTCCAGTGGCCTCTGAGATGTCGATCTCTAATAACGGCGAATTTATCGCTTCATTTACCGCTTCCTGTGCCTTCTGGGGGGTATCCGAGGCCTCGCCAAGTCCGATCATCGCAACTCCGCCACCCTTCAAAATAGATTTCAGATCTGCAAAATCCAAATTCACGATGCCGACGCGCGTGATCATCTCGGTTATACCTTTAATTGCTCTCATCAGCAGTTCATCAGCGACCTTAAACGCAGCATTTAACGGCAGACGCGGCACGATTTCTAATAATTTGTCGTTGGGGATGACGATAGTAGTATCTGCATACCCTTCTAAGATGTCCACGCCGTATTCTGCATTCTGCATACGTACAATACCTTCGGCGCCAAACGGTTTAGTCACAATTGCAATAGTTAACGCACCCATCTCACGTGCAAGTCTTGCAACCTCAGGTGCGCCACCCGTACCGGTACCGCCTCCCATGCCGCAGGTAACAAAAACAATGTCTGCACCCTGAATCGCTGCCCTTAGCTCTTCTTCCGACTCTGCTGCCGATTCTCGACCGATCTGAGGTACTGAGCCCGCACCCAACCCGCGAGTGGCGCGGCGGCCAATAAGGATCTTATGTGGTGCATTGATATGTAATAGATGCTGTGCGTCGCTATTAAGCGCAAAGATGTCCGCACCTAATATGCCTTCTTCTACGATGCGGTTGATGGTGTTACAGCCCGCACCGCCAACACCTACGATCTTAATATTGGTTTTAAGGGACGCTAATACCTTTTTTAGATCCTCGTCCTCATCAGTTCCTCTCATCTGTATCTTTTCTTCTACAATCGGTCGTATTGGCTGTGCGACAGTTCCAGCTTCTCTAGAACCTTCAAATTCATTACTTTTAATTTCCTCGCGCTTAACTACCTCATTCGTAATTGATTTAATATCCATACTTATCATCCTCTCTCAACAGATATATAAAAAGCAACATAATCAATTATAGAATATATCACATAGATTTAAATGTTTTTATTATTTCATAGGTTATGAGGTACGGTTTCCGCATTTTGCTTTATAACTCATAATAACCGCAAAACGCACTTCGATAATTATTTTAGCCTTTTGTGCAGCTTCACAACACTTTCAACCGCCGATTTGGCGCGCTCAATTCTGGCCGAGGCTTGAAGACGCGACATCCCCGGACCTGTGATACCCAACCCAACAGGTTTATTGTAATCCAGAGCCAGATCGGTGATCTTGCGGGCGGTATGTTGAATTACCACTTCATCATGTTCGGTCTCGCCTTCGATCACAGCACCAAGTGTTACCACGGCGTCGATATTCTCATCATTCAATAATTTCTTGACCGCCAACGGCATATCAAAAACGCCAGGCACCTTTATTATTGTGCTAATTTCGGCATCTAAAAACTTTGCGTGCTCTTGCGCCAAATTTATCATTTCCATGACTATATCATGATGAAACTCCGAAGCTACGATCCCAATTTGCATTTTATCTTCGCTCATATATTACACCTTCTTTTGATCTTTATATCCCCGCATTAAAGTGCGGGGACTTTCAATTCAAATTGAATGTAACGTCACAAATGTGACGCACCGATAAATTAGGATATCTTTTTGGCCTGAAGGCCAAGGTTTCCGAATTGCTAACTACCCGTGATGTGAACTATGCCGCACCGGCCCGGCATCTTCAAAGCCTTGCCGTAGACCGCTTCCGGCCTTTTTGGTCAGCACCTCGGGATGAAATACCAGGTTATAGACATTCACTGCATGCTCGCGTGCCCTTTTATCTGCCAGCCACGCCAGCTCCTCATCATTTTTGGCCTCATCCTCATGAACAAATACCTCGATGATATGTTTATTATTCAATAGCTGCACCTGTATCAATCCCATCGAGGCTTCATGCGCGCATTGTTTATCTATTGGTTTCGAGCCCGGCATGCCCAGCGCCATTACAATATCGCAAGTCTGTTCATTAAATAATTTATTTGTCGCCACCGGCAAATCTTTGATGCCTGGCACTGTATATCTAATGATCTTGAAGCCAGGACCAATACTATTTAATTCTTCAATTGCGCTACTTCCCATATCATATCTTGCAAAGGTCGTATCTACAATCCCGATCTTTTTCATAGGCCTTACCATCCATATCCAGAACAGATAATAACTCACTATTTATTCGGTGCTGAGCTTTCAATCTCCTCCATTTTCTTTTGGAAGTTCCATAAGCTTATGATCTTTCTTATGATCTTGCGCGTACCTGTCAGGTCATGGGCGAGTCTTGAAATCTCCACAACCTCAACATCTAGACCCCTTTTCTCAAGCTCGTCTCTTATCTTCTGGGAATCAAATTGCTGGTCATACCCAAGAGTTATAATTTCGGGCTTAAGCTCCTCGACGATCTGGTAAATATCGCCTTCATGACCCAGCACCGCTTTATCAACAGGTTTGAGCTCGTTCACCAATTCAACTCGAATGGTTTCGGCATTAATTGGCTCGTGTTTGAATTTGCGTACGGTATCGTCAGTTGCCACCACTACAATTAATTCGTCACCTAATTTCTTCGACTCTTTTAGATAGTGGAGATGACCCAGATGTATAATATCGAACACACCCGACGCCATTACTCTGACCATTCTTTCCAGGCCTCCACGATCTCCCAGCCATCCAAATAAAGTATATCATTATTATCTGCATATTTCTTAACTTCTAGTTTACGTTTCGAATTACCGTCATCGCCCATAATCTCGCAGCCCGCTGCGATAGGTATCAAGCCCGCCATTTTCATCAACGCCACAGACAGTTCGGTGTGGCCGAAACGAGTCTTTAACGGCTGTTCAGAAGCTAAACAAATTGATACATGACCTGGTGATCTGAAGTCCGAGCCAAATTTCTTGATCGCATTACCATTTTCCATAGTCATAACGTCTTTTGAAAGTGCTGCAAATTCAAACATTGTAAGAGCCCGATCAATATCTGTGATTCCCGTGAACGTATTGCGATGGTTTATTGTCAGGGAAAAAGATGACTTTGTATCATAGGGGATATCATTGGGTATCAAGGCTTTGAATATTCTAAACTCCTCCCAATTCTGCTGGTACAAATCAGTTAAAAACGGCAATTCTAATTTTTGCCCGATCTCATTTGCTACCATCAGAAAGATCAATCCACCCCCCTCTTTCCGCATCATTCTTATGCTCTCAGGTGTGACGAATTCGGCCGGTATAATAAAATCCGATTCCTCCTCCCGCCCGTCAGCGTCATACACAATGATGAATTTACCTTGGTTTAACTCTTCGATCGCTTGAATTACGCGTGTAGAATTTATTTTCAGGTCTTTCATAATTGCATATATAGCCGATATTACTATAAGTTTTTTTTGTAGTTACCAGAAAAAGAGTTGAAAAAAATCACGGTTTTGGAATATTTCAATAAATAACACGAATCATGTCATTACACCAGGTAGGAGATAGATAAAAATACCATACATAAACAATAGAAATATTGCATGTACACGCCCAATTTTTCGTTTTGAAAAGAGTAATGTGACTATAGAAACGAACATTAAGAGGGGTAAAGTTGTATTTATGATGCTGTCAGCTACAGGTTTAGAAAAATCATTGAGATTTATCGGGTGAATCATTGCTGCAATACCTAAAACAAATAAAATATTTATTATATTACTTCCCAGTACATTTCCGATAGATATTGAATGCCTTTTTTTTAAGGCCGCGCTCACCGAAGTTGCAAGCTCGGGTAATGACGTACCAAACGCGACCGCGAACAGTGCCACCACAATAGGCGCAATACTAAACTCCTCGGCAATATCAATCGCACCTTCCACAAGTAAATATGAACCGATAATGACGCCTATAGCGCCCATAGCCACGAGCATCAATTCTTTGCCGATCTTTCCCTTTTTGGCGCCAATACCAATATGAAGCGTTTTGTATAGATAGAAAACATAACTAACAAAAGCCACGATGAAGATCAAACCATCCAATCTTCCGATCTCACGGTCAAGAATCAGAACGAATAGTAAAATTGCGACAATGTTCATAAAAACCGCGTCTCGGAATGTTTCTTCACCAGGCTCTAATTTAATTAATAACGCAGCAATACCAAGTACCAGACAAATATTTGCAATATTTGATCCGATAACGTTGCCTAACGCGATCTCGCTGTATCCTGTAAAAGAAGCAACCGTCGAGGCGCCAAGCTCTGGCAACGAGGTAGCAAACGCGACCAGAGTTAACCCGATGAGGTGCTCGGAGACCCCTAACTTAAGTGCAGTGTTCGCAGCGCCGTCGACGAAGACATTACTACCCTTGATTAAGATAATCAAGCCAATAACGAAAATAATGGCTGGAAACAAAATAGGCATGAGAGGTTCAAGCATTAAATTGCCTAATAATATTGTTTTTATATAAAGCTGTCTAAATATCCATTTAATCGCGGAAAAAGTTATATCTGAAAAGAATCCTTTGGAATAATAGAAAATTAACCTCTAGGTGTTTGTTCACTTTGGTCGAGGGGGATTTTGTGTGTATCCAAATTATTATGAACCGAGGACCGTCAAAGGTCTAAAATACATTAATCTTGCCTGGATTTTATATATTGTCGCTTTGGTAATATTATTGATAATGTTAATTGTGCTGATCCCTGTTCTTATGGAGGCATTTAATGATCCAGATGACTTTGATCCATCAAATTTCGGAATTTTATTTGGAATTATAGCTGGTGCTTGTCTTTCTGGACTGTTTTCCCTTATTGTTGTTATACTATTTCTTATCGGAATTATATATATGTTGACAGGCCGCGAGGAATTTGGACCTCAACATTCAAGCCGTGTAATGTTAGGCTTCATCTTTCTGCTTATCGGTTTCATTATTCCGGTCTTTGGCGGGTTTGGAACGGCATTTAGTTATAGTGGTTATGGTAGCGCAATATACATAACCTCGGGATTTAGTATCGCGTCCAGCATTTTAATGGCTTTAGGGCTTGTGTTTTTAATTGAAAACCTATTAGACGAAAAGTGGAAAAGAATATTATGGACCGGAGGTTTGATCTTTATAATTTTTAGTATAATCGCTGCCGCGATTAATATATGGCTCTTTACAAGCTTAATCTCTGATATTAGTGACCCAGAGACTTTTTATCTATCTGGTTTTTCGACTTTTACGTTGGTCTCTAGCGGTTTAACGGCAATGAATTTACTACCGATCTTTATTTTTCTATTATGCTATCGCCAAGCCGAACAAAGGATCCGCACCGGCGAGCTCAAGGTAGTCCAACCTATGTATCCCCCGCCGCCCCCGCCCTATTATTATCCCCCACCGCCGCCCGCCTATTATCCGCCACCTGCTTATGGCTATCCGCCACCTGCTTATGGCTATCCACCGCCAGCAGTCCCACCCAGCGGGCCTCCGGGCACGCCCCGCAAATGCCCGTCGTGCGAGAAAGAAGCACCACTCGGCATCCCAAGATGCCCGAATTGCGGGTTTTACTTCGGTTAATATTGGCAAAACTATCTGGTGAAAGCTCGGTCCTGAGTCCGTAGTCCTGCGTCCGATAAGTTGTGAGTGTTCGTGAGACTGTTTTTATATTGCAAAAGAGCGTAGGATTGTTTCAAGAATACCATAATGCGTCGGATATGATGTCTTTTAATAGATGCGTGGGAGCTCCATTTGATTGCTGAGGGCGTTGGATTGCTCAAATAAACAATAATCGTGTGAATCAAACGAAAAAACACTCGAACGCATTAAATTAGTCAGTAGGCAATCCAACAAATCAATTAAATGGCATTCAGGTCCCACGCCAATGAAAATAACTTGACGCTCCTACGCAATTTGGCAAACAGTTAACAATCCAACGCATATAGGTGAAATTTTATCTATCCCACATAATGACAATGTTACCACAAACTCACAACTATATGGGCTCCCTGGACTCCCAAGACTCTTTCGCCTATCGCCCTTCGCCTTTCTCGTGGCAAACTCCAATCTTGAAAAAAGATCAGATGATATGTCCAACGATATCGGTCTGTTCTCGGTCACAATAAAAACAATTTAATCTGATCGGATCTTTTGAGGTAACAACACATTTACTCCCTATAGGTTCATTCTTGTTCGAAACGCAGTTCGGGTTCTCGCATTTCACTATACCCTCAATTATAGCCGGGAGCTCTACCTTATGCTTTTTCTCGACATTGAAATTACGGATAATATTGAAAGTGGCATTTGGGGCAATTAACGCGATCTTATCAAGTTCATGAGGGTCCAATTCCCGATCCTCGATCTTGACAATATCTTTTTTATCCATTTTAGCTTTGCCGGAATCGACGTACATTGCCACACTAACGATCGACTCCTGTTTGCCGGTTATCCCAAGTATCTTCAACACTTTCAGTGCCATTCCTTTTTCGATATGGTCTATTACGGTACCATTTTTTATGGGTGTAACTTTGAATTCTTTCATAGTGATCTCACCTCGGTATCCCCACGACCCCGCCCCAAAATAATTAATATATAATTTACGACGCGGATATTCTACCCTTAAGGAGCTTTACCCAATATTAGCGAAAGTAGCGCCATCCTTACAGGCACACCATTGAACGCCTGTTTGAAATAAATTGCATGGTCCGTTTTATCGACCTCGTAAGCAATTTCTGTAATTCTAGGTAACGGGTGCATGATCTTCAGATCGTTTTTTGCATTGCTTAATAATTCCATATCCACCCGGTACGAGCCCGCAACTTTACGATATTCGGTTTCGTCGGGTATCCGTTCTTTCTGGATACGAGTAACGTAAAGCACATCGGCGTTCGAGATCACATCGTCGAGCGAGTTGCCCGTCGAAGGTTCAATCCCAAGTTCCTTCAAACCATTAATTATCTCCTGCGGCATCTGCAACAATGGCGGCGCAATAAAATGGATGTCAGCGCCAAACAGAGCAAGTGCATGTACCAGCGAATGTACCGTGCGTCCATATTTTAGGTCGCCGACCATCACAATATTCATGTTCTTGATCTTGCCTTTGGCGGTTTTTATTGTAAATAGGTCCAATAAAGTTTGGGTTGGATGCTGGCCCGCACCGTCACCGCCATTGATCACCGGTTTCGATGAAAATTCGGTTGCGAGTCGCGCTGCACCTTCTTGTGGATGGCGCAATACTATTGCATCCGCATAGGACTCGGCCATTTTGATAGTATCCGCCAAGGTCTCACCTTTCATTACCGATGTGCCCTCTTGACCGAACACCGATATAACCTTACCACCAAGTCTGCACATTGCACTTTCAAAAGATAACCTGGTTCTTGTGCTTGGTTCAAAAAACATGGTCGTTAAAATCTTACCCGCCAATAAGTTGCTTGTCTTTTCGCCTTTAGCGATGGGTATCATCTTTTTGGCGATATTGATAATATAATCGATTTCCTCTTTATTAAAATCCTTAATTGATACAATATCCCTGTTTTTAAAATTGAATTTTTTCATCCAATTACCGAGATTTGCTAATAATGCTAATCGCATTTAAAATTATCTGTTGGAATGCGGCGAAAGGATTGAGGATGAGATGAAGATTCGAGATTGCCTTTGGAAAGACGAAAGGCGAAAGGTAAATACTGCTTTCGCCTATTGCCTTTTTTTGTGGACTCGAATCGGGAATCTGGAATCCAATAATTTACCCTCACATCACAAATGCCGAAGGGATTTGGGATGTTCATGCGGAGAACAAAGTTCGACGCATGCATCCTCCATCCTTTAACAATAAATCCCAAACATATATAACTTCAAATCTCAATTTGCATTTCGATGAGCAATCTAATTTCCTATAACAATCGCACCCCCAAAGTCGACGAAGGTGCGTATGTGAACCTCCATTCGATAATTATCGGGAGAGTAATAATAGAAAAGAACTGCAGTATCTGGCCGGGCTCAATTATTTGTGCTTTTGATCAGGAGATACATTTACAATCAGAAGTATTGATATTAAATAAAGCAGTGATCTTGGCAACCGAGACCCATTCCGTTGAGATCGAAGAGGGCACATTAATTTCTCAATTAACTACACTTCAAGGCTGTAGAATTGGTAAGAGCGTATTGATCGGCCGTGGCGCCAAAGTATCTGAAGGCGTGACGATTGGTGACGGTACGATTTTGTATCCTAACACGCTGGTTTTACCAGGCGAAGAAATACCTCAGGGCTCGTTAGTGTCCGAAGTACCGTCGAAAATAATACGTGAAGTGACCGAGCAAGAGACCCAGGCGGTACATGAGCAATATGAAAAGCTTAAGAAAATGGCAGAAGACTTTGGAGGCTATTATAATTTGAGCGTGGAAGAATAATTTTTATAAATGATCTATTGTTAGGGATTATTGAATATATTGTATTACAGACGGCTATCTATGGAATATGGAAATCGGATGTCAGAGTGAGCTTCCGACATCTGTCTTCTGACTCCCGTCTTCCTATTTAATAACAATCCCGAAGCTTGGAAATCGAAACAAAATCATTCTTTCACGGGGGGCGACCAGCTTGTGTAAAGTTCATGTGCGATCCCTAATGCATCAAGCACTTTGCCGACAATAAAATTCACCATATCTTCAATTTTTTCCGGTTTTGTATAGAAGGCCGGCATTGCCGGCAGAATGACCACCCCTAAACTCGAAAGTTTTGCCATGTTCTGTAAATGTATGGTGTTCAATGGCGTTTCTCGAGGTACCAAGATCAATTTTCGGTGTTCTTTTAGGCAAACATCCGCAACTCGTGTGATCAAGTTATCAGTAACGCCCGAAGCTATTTTAGATAAGGTCGAGGTCGAACATGGTATGATAACAATTGCATCGTATTTTACCGTACCCGACGAAATCGAAACGCTGAGGTCTGAATTGTCATAATTGTAATCGGCCAGTTTTATAACGTCATTCACAGATAGATCGAGCTCGTGCTCTAATAAGCACTCCGCATTTTTCGATAAAATCAGATGCGTTTCTTCAACCTCTAAATACTTTAAAAGCGTTGTGGCATAAACTATCCCGGAAGCACCTGTAATGCCGATCACGATCTTCATCTTAAACCTACCTGAAAAATATTGCGATCTTGGTACGGACTCTATTTCTTATTAGGCTTTGAACCCCTTTTCGTGCGTTTTGGGGCTTTTGAATGTTTGTCCAATTCATTTTCTATTTGAGCCAAATTATTATTGGAATTTTTGCCGGATAATAATTTATTACGGATCCCTTCTTCGATTCTTGCAAGAGTATCGACATCGATCTTTTCGATACGCTCGATCAAGCTCTGCTCGAATATTATTGCCATATATTGCTGTGTGAATATAACCGCTGAAAAAATTGCAGCGACCGCCAAAAACACGAAACCGATCACACTATCAGGAAGAGACGTAACTAAATAAATGGTATATACGAAAATAACTGCCATCAGTATAACAAATTCGCTCACTAATTTTAATCCTTCAGAGGATTTGGCTGTAGTGTCTAAGGTGTTTTGCATACAATTCGTATTGTGAATAGTTTTATATATTTAAAATATTGCTTACTTGGGTTGGGAATACCAATAGAAAGGCGAGAGACGATTATTTTAGTCATGGAGTCCGATAAGTTGTGAGTGTTAGTGGGACTGCTATTGTATTGCTAAATAGCGTAGGATTTTTTTAGGCATGCTATTATGCGTGGGATTGCCATTATAACGATAAAGGGCGTGGGATTGTCATTATAACTATAAAGGGTGTTGGTTGCTTAATAAACATTAACCGTTGAAATCATACGAAAAAGCGCCTTAACGCATCAATAAAATGGCATTCAGGTCCCACGCCTAATGGCAATTCAATCCAAATCCTACGCCTTTTAACATGCAGGTAGTAATCCTACGCATTGTAGCGATGGGTATCTATCCTACATAATGATAAAAATGCCACAAGTACACAACTCACAACTATTAAGACTCGCGACTCACCACTCTTGACTCACGACCAATTAAACCAAACCATTTAACCTCATTTCGCCTATCGCCTATCGCCTATTGCCTTTTCAATAGCAAACTCCAATCTTAATAATAGTTATCTTTATATCTCAATTAAGCATTAAAGCGTTTTATATGCGTAGATTTATTGTTATTGGCCACCGCGCTAAAACGACCGGGGACTTCACCCTCAACGATCTCTGTGGTTCCGGCGGGCGTATGGATATATTGACTCGATGCGTTAATTCCGCATTTTTTTTGTCACACGATCTCAGGCGCAATGTCGAGCTTAATTTGGTGCTTTGCGGCGGTGAGGCGTCGCCGAAAACAATAAGGCTTGTCGGCGACGAGCTGCGGTATTTGAACCCCGACGAACGCAGCACAGGTGCATTACTTAGAAATGCGCTAATGAAATTTAACTCCACTGAAGTTGCTTCCCCCAAAAAAAGCGATCGGACACAATTTAATGAAATTCGGTCCACACCAGGAATTTTTATTTCAGATCGTGGCTTTCAAGAGGTCGTGGGATCATGTGCTGAAGTTTCGAGAATAATATACCTTTCCGAAGAAGGTCAGGACATTGGTGATTTTGGACTATCTAAGCAGGATCAAGATCTCACTTTTGTTTTAGGTGACGATAAAGGTTTATCCGAGCAAGAGGAAGAAATATTACAGAAATATAACCCGATATGTGTTAGCCTTAGTCCGCTGATACTACATGCGGACCATTGCATAATTTTAGTGCATCGAGAATTAGATGAAGAGTTTTTGTCTAAATAAATAACTTTGGTTCATCTCCCAATTTAAGGCAAGATAGTTATTATAGTGGCAAGATGGGGCGGTGGTCTGTGGAAATACCAAGACAATTGAAGATAGAAGCTAGAAAATGGAAGATAGAGATTAATTGGCTCTAGCTTCCATCTTCTTGCTTCTAATATCTTCCCACATACCACATCCCAAACTTGCCACTAAAAATTGCCATTAAGACATTCGTAATAAAATTCTATTTCCCCAAAATCGGGAGAAGTACTATAACTTTTAATGGCAGGGTATCTAAAATAATTTATCGATCAAGGCATGAACTCATAGCCCGAGCTGGTTGATTTTAAGGTGTACAGTAACTGGCCGGTTTCGGCATCTAAGGCTAACGTATAACCTTGGGTCGGGTTTTGGATATAGAACGCGTACCTCGATCTTTCAAGCACTTGTATCGAGGTTATATCTATTGTTGGGTACGCCACATTGGCTCTTACACCATATGACACATTACCGAAATCTACCCTCCCCTGGTTATTAAACAAATTTTCATCGATCTCGGTATCCGTCAAATTCACCAGTATTTGCTCGGAGCTCGCAAAAGTCAATATCGGGTCGAAATCGCGGCTGGAGTTGGGTATGGAATCGATGATGAGCTCTGTACTATCAAACACCCCGTTCTTATCGACCATGATATTAAACCCTTCTTTGCTATCTTTCACACCAAATGTCAGATTCCAAAATAGATCCTGGATCTCTCTCTCACCAGTCCCCGCACAATATCCCTTAACAACGTAAAGGTTTGGATGGCTATTTTTATAGGCAACAAATCCTGCATCGGTTTCTACATATTGGATCGCTTGCTCGGGGGGATAGGCATTAAAGCTATTCGGTCCCTGGCCTTGGGACGGCAGATATTTCCAGGCAGAATGATTTTCGTATTCTTTATACAGCACATTCGAATAAAAATGCCCGCCACCAGGTGCAGATGCATCGCAAGAGTCGGGTATTACAGTACTCCCAGCGCTATAATCCTTCATCACCGAACTATGGACGATCGTGGTGGTGTTGCCTTCAAGGGTGCTTTCGATATAAATATACATCATTACCGGGAACGAAACATCCTCTGCAACCCATACGTTCATGAAAAATTCATCCAGGTTGTTGCGTGCCATTGTCGAGCTATCTAAGGTCAAATTGACTTTGATCGCCGGACTATTATACACGAAATCGACGCTTTCGGCTTTCCAAATATAGATTATATTGCCGTATTCCACAGCATCAGTATGTCCGAGCTCGATCGGCTCGTCGGCTAGGTCCTCGATCCTGAACCTTTGGGGCTCCTTGCGCAGGTCGGGATACGAGCGTAATTCGTTATGGGATGTCATTGGCATATCGATCGCGCCAATGATCGGGATATTGGCAATTGATAATGTTAGATCAATATCATTCACCACATATGTTTTAATGGTGTTCAAGGTTTTATAATCGGTATAAGCTTCATCCTCCGAGTTCATCGTACCGTCAAGCTCGGCAGTGAACTCATACGGCTCCGGGAAGATCGGATGGGTGGCGGTGCCTTTCACCTCGCCCGATAGATCCAGGTTCTGTTTTGTCTCTCTTCTATATGTCGAATGCTTTACCCAAAACCCATCCTCAATATTGGGCGCATCTTTTAGCTGTGTGCTCATCGGATCGATATCTTGAGTGTTAAAGTTCATATGGATATCTCTGATGACCAATGTGATCTCTTCACCCTCATATACAGTTTTGAAGCTAACGATCCCGTCAGGGTTGGTCAGGTCGAAGAACCCCTTGACATCGTACTCGCCGTAATCATCCAGATTCTCGGAGGTCAAGGTTATGCTGATGGGTTTAACTGTTATGCCAACAGAATCGCTATCTTCATATGAACCCTTTTTAACGGTCAAGGTCACAGTATAATTCTTCTCTATACCTTCACTCGGACTGAAATAGCCCGTTACCTTCCGGTCGCTCAAAGTGCTGGATTTCAATTTGAAATCGTTATCAATTTCCCATAAGTATTCGTCGATATCGCCTTCCGAGTCAATCGCATCAAATATAATGATCTCACCTGCATTATAATCGGTAAATGCTGGCTGGACTGTTATTATCGCATCTAATACAGGTGGCGTCGTCGATCCATTACCATCCTCTCTTGTGCTGTAATAATAGTAAGAAACGATAGTTGCCAAAATCACAACTACCGCGATCAATATAGCCTTACCTTTATTTGAGGCCCGTTCACGTTTAATTGGCGCTTTACGGCGGCGTTTGGGGCGCGGCGCCTCTTCTTCCTCTTCTTCTTCAAGCTCTTCTTCAGCCTCCTCTTCTTCATCATCAGACGCACGCTCGACATCGCCCTCCTTCAAATCCATGATCTTGAACTTGACCTCTTTGCCCTCCTCGAGGCCTTTAACTTCGATTGGCTCCACAGCAGCCGCTTCCAGCTCGCGGTCGGCAGCGCGCATTTGGCGAGTCTTACGGGTCGGCAGTCTTGCAGGTGGTTTACCGACATGTATCACAGCTTCTTCAGCCTTTTTCGGTACTTCTTCGGGCTCTTCAACCTCCATAGGCTCCCCTAATAGCATCAGCGAATCCTTAGGCGCGGGCTTGGATGGTGGCGGCGGTGCTTCCGGCGGGGGTGCGCTCACTTTGCGCGCCTCTGCCAAGATCTCGTCTTTGCTACCAATTTGGCTTTTTAGTATTTGCAGACGCCGACGCTTAAACTCATCAAAATCAGAACCCAGTAGCTCTTCCAAGTTTTCAGTATCGAACCCCAACTCTCGCCACTCTTGAATCTTCCGAAGATACATCTCCCTCTCTTCTACCGAAGGTAAATTTGGGTTTGTCGGGTCCCCTGACATAGGCATGTAATCGGAATAATAATAACTGTTTGGAGAATATAAAATTTGTGGTTTGTTACCCTTTTTAAAAAGGCGACAGGCGAAAGGCGAAAGGCGAAAGGCGGGGCCGACAAGCTTTCGTCTATCGTCTTTCAAATTAAAACAATTTAACCGCAGATGCCTCATTAATCACATAAATTCAACTTCAACTTCGCCGCGACCCCAACGGCTTTTGTATATTCGGTCAATTTCAACCGCCTATCTATATCGTCGTGGTCGAACGCGTGCCATTCCGGGTGGTACTGGTCCATAACATTCACACGCACCCTCGAGGTATCTAAATTTGCCGCGAGCCATTTCAGTATCGGTTCAGAACAGCACTCGATATGGTTCGGCAGTACCAAGTGTCTTACGATCATCTCGGTTTGCGAATTCGCAAGTTTGTGGTTGCGGCTGACGATCCCCCAATAATTTTTAACATTCGATAATCGCTTGCCGCATTTATTGTTGCCGTATTTAAAATCCGTTAAATATACGTCGATCACCCCATCGAGCAACTTCATCGCCTCTTGGGTGAGATACATATTGGAATTCCAGACCTGGGCGATGTTCTTGTTAGCGTAGGTCAGCACCTCGAGTATGAACGCAAGATTGCTCGTAGGGTCGCCACCGACCCAGTTTGCGTTACGCGCACGTGCGCCAATATCCTTCAACATCCTCGCCACGATCCGCGGCGCGATCTCGAGGCCGCCGGTCGGGTTCTGGCTGATGTCCCAGTTCTGACAGAATACGCAATCGAACGTACAGCCGGCAAAGAAAAAAGTATAGGAAGGCACAAGCTCAGATTCCTCGCCATGATGTAAAAACTCGGATGAGATCCGCGAGTTGCCGACCCCGCAATGCCCTAATTGGTCAGGCCGGGCAGCTTTGCAGCGACGCTCGCAAAATGTGCACTCACGAAAGATACGGTTTGCGAGCTCGAGCTTAAGGTCCAATAACGAAACCTTTGGCGATCCAACCTCTTGGGGGTCTGTCTTGTTCTTGAGCTTCAGATCTCCCTTGAATCTATTGTAATATGTCGCCAAAGCCCGGTCATGTTCGCTCCACAGCTCATCAATAGCAGCATTTAAATCCAATTTGACCGGTAACAATTTAGCTAACCTATATCTTGGTAAAGCCTCACCATTAATGATCGCGTAATATCTGGGCAATGCACGTTTGGCAGCGTTCTCGAACATTACACCACAATTTCTATAGTCTAATAAGTAGTTTTCGAAATGATGACGATACCCGATCTATACGAATATGTATACTATTTAACACGCCAGATCCCAACGGGAATGGTAAGTTCCTACGGCGCGATCGCCAGTGCCCTGGGTGATATCCGTGCCAGCAGGGGCGTGGGCGAGGCCGAGCACCTTAACCCCACAGCGGTGATCATGCCCTGTCACCGGGTGGTCTATTCTGACGGTGGGCTGGGTGGGTATGGCGGTACCGGTGGCCAGGGGCGTAAGATCGAGCTGTTAGCTACGGAAGGTGTTGATGTTAAAGACGGTAAGATCGTGGATTTTGAGAATGTACTTTTCCGCGATTTCAAAACCGAGTATCCGTTGAAACAGCTACGAGACCAGCAGCTAAAATATAGAAAAAAGATAGTAACAAAAAACAGTTTAGAAGCACAAGCCCTCGTCAAAAAAGGCGGTTATATCGCAGGTATCGATGTCGCCTATTCGGGGTGGGACGGTTACGGTGCCTGTGCGGTTATGGGATACCCGGATCTTGAGTTAGAAAAGGTGGTGACTGCAAAAACCAGAATTAAACTTCCTTATGTCCCGACCTATCTGGGTTTCCGTGAATTTCCTGTAATAGAAAAGCTCGTGAACCAAACCAAAAAATTGAAGTTGGAACCGTTGGTTTTCATGCTCGACGGAAACGGTATACTCCATCCTTATGGCATGGGGCTGGCGTCGCATATGGGTGCTGCGCTGGATATTACTACGGTTGGTGCTGCCAAGAGACCTTTGTGTGGTAAGTTGGAGAACTATCCAGAAAAAGAGGGCGAGGCGAGTAAGATACTTTTTGAAGGGCAACATATAGGGTATGGTCTGAGATCGTCGCTCAAGGCCAAGAACTTGATCTATGTGTCGGCAGGGCATAATATCTCGAATAAGACCGCTTTAGATATCGTTACGAAGTGTTGCAGGACACGCATTCCGGAGCCGATAAGGGAAGCGCACAAGGCGGCGAGTCGTTTCAAGGCCCAGGAATAATCTGGATTTTTAACCGCTGAATTTTATTGTTATTTTTAATTTTCTCGCACCCCCATATATAAACCGCAGAGTACGCAGAGGACGCTGAATTAAGGTGAGGTCTAGGGACGCTGCCTAGAATTTATTGGGTTATTTTTACTAATAATTCCTACTTCAATATATATTCAGCGTTCTCAGCGACCTCAGCGGTTTAATAATGGGGGGCGGGGATCAAAACTAAAAACCAAAAACTAATAAACGCAAATCACGAATCAGGGAAAAAAAATCAACGCACTTTGTCCCCTTAGCGGTAAAAAACCTTCAATCTCGGTAAACAAACTCTTCCCTAAAAACAACCTCTCCTGTCTTTAAGTAAACAATCCACACTTCGATAATGTCGCCATCTATTATGTTCTGTGCTTGAAGCTCTGGGGGTGCATCGAAACCTATACTTTCGGTTTCTTCCCACCACTCATCAGGGGGTGGACCCGTTACGTCATAAGTTATGTTGCCATCCTCAGGCCATTTAAGTGAAACTGGCATTTCTCCTTCCTTACACACTCTTATTATGTAATCCTCCATGTTTACACGATTACCTGCGCCTTTTGTTAGTACAAATAGGCATCCGTTGGAAATATTATCATCACCTTGCCTCAATTCTGCCACCATTATCTCTATTGTAGGAGGAGTTCGTGTCCAATGTCTAAATGATAAAAAAGTTATAAAAGCGGATAAGATAATAAAAATTAATAATATTGCCAAAACACAAATTCCTAACTCTTTTTTGTTAAATTCTTTTGCCCCATCTCTATTTTCTTGGGCCTCTGAATTTTGAACTTTAGGATTTTTCATGGGTTTCAATATTTAATATCTATAATTATAGTATATATTATTAATTAGAACATGTAGGCTACATGTAGCGTCTGAAAAATTATCAACCTTATTTCCAAAATAATGTAACGTAAAATTTTCTTCAATCCTGATATGTAAATTGCCCCACATAAGCAACCTCACCCGATGCCAGGTTGATAATACTAACTTCGATAACGTCGTCATCTTCAATCCCGGTAAGGCCAGGCGGTGCATCGAACCCTATGATCTCAGTTGTGTCCCACCACAGCTCGTCATCAGATCTTAAGTTGCTGTCGATACTGGAGGCAGTTGTATTGCCATTTTCCGGCCACCTTAAAGAAATAGACGAACGACCTCGCTCGCTAATTTTGAACCTTAATCAGCGATCTTTACAGGTTCCCCGCTACCTTTTTGCAGCGTGAACAGGCACCCGCAAGTCATGTTGCCCGGCCCTCGTTCTAAGTTCGCAACGATATTTTCTACCCAGATTTCTTCTGACGAGCTCAAACTTGAAACCCAAACATATAAAATACCAGCTAAAATGAGAGGGATCATTATAATTATAATAATAACAACCACAATGATTATTATGATCTTTTTGTTATCTTGAGGTGGTCGAGGTGGTTGATAAGGATATGGATACTGGTAACCAGGATACTGAGGATATTGTGGATACTGTGGCGGTTGAGGTGGTTGTTCCCCTTGTGGCGGATCATATGCGGTACTTCTCATTTCACTCAATTGAATGATAAAGGGTTTACTATTTATTATTTTCTAAAAACTAATGGACAATTCAACAGAAATCCCAAACTCAAAATATGTCAAGGTTACGTCCGACGGTTACGAAGCCCGTAGGGTTAGCTTGACGACATACAGATATTAAATCTAAAGTCAAGATAAGCCCGAGGTCTTTGGACGAAGTCCAAAGTCCGTAGGCTTGAAGTCCATAAGGACGAAAGCCCTCGGGCATGAATGTGCCCGTGGGGTTGAAGACTGGAAGTCGAAACCCCGAATGCATTGTGCAGGGCTCAATGCATGTGTCGAAGCTCGCGGAACGGTTTCGAATTAACTTTTTCAATAAACAAAAAAACCGCAGAGTCGCAGAGAGCACAGAGTATAAACTGATATTATGAAATCTATTCTCTGCGTTCTCTGAGCCTCTGGTGTTGAAGTCCGTAGGACGAAACACCTCAAGTAAAAAAAGTTAAAATCACCAAAATATCATTTTTTACTTGTGCGGTTGGTTTTTTTGAAAATAATCAAACACGAACTTCATGTTTCTCTAATCATTTTAAAAATTAGAAATTGGGATTTTGAGTTTGTTTTGGATTTTGAAATTTGGGATTTATTATGCTAATCTGATGAATATTGTTATTCCCAATCGACATCCAGAAACTTATGGTTATTAGAGCCTTTTGAATCCTTTAACTCCGGCTCTTCGTCCTTATCCTTGTCCCAAGCGTCCTTTTCATCTTCTTCTACATCCCAATCCGCATCATCTTCCTCTTCGGCCGCGTCGTCCATATCGTAAACCTCTTCTTCTTCCTCATCGTCATCGAGCCATTCGTCCTCATCTTCGTTCTCGTCTTCAGCGTCCATATCATAGACCTCTTCTTCCCCTTCATCTTCTTCATAGTGGTCTTCGGGCTCTTCTTCATCCAAGTGGCTCTCACGCCACTTAACCTTGTCACGCGGTCTGCGTCCTCTTCCACGACGCGCGCCAGGCCGGTGCCTGGGGCCTCCTCTGCGTCGAGGCCGATAATCGTCATCCAATTCGCCCATCATTCTCTCGGCTCTTCGGGCCCTGCCGTGGGGCGGTGGGGGGGGCGGCGGCGCTCGGTGAAGCGGTGGGGGCACAAGTTCACGATGTGCTCTTCGGCGGTTGCGGCGGCTGAGTACTACGCCAATCGCTATCAGGATTATTAGAATAATAATGATCAAAACGATCCAAGGTATCACTTCGCTGAAATCGAATTCAGAAGATTCTTCATCGAACCGCACCTTTTGCTCGACCAAGGTCGAAGCATTGATCTTATCCCTGTGGCTAGCATCTCCTTCTGAATAAATTAAAACCGAGAGATTAAAATAACCAGGATCAAAATCCTCTGGGATGAAGATCCTCAACGTCTCAGTCCGTTCCTGGCCCGGGGCAAGATCATATTTGTGCTTTAGTGGGAAGTGAATGTTATTTTTCAAGCTCGCTGGGATACCGATAACTTCTCGATAGATCCCGTCTTGGCCATTGCCTGAATTTTTGATCGTGATGTTATAATGCACTTCTTTATTCGGTGCCGTAGATTTTTCGGCATCCTCCACCTCAAGCTCAACATCGAAAAGCTGTATCACTGTCACCCTTATGGGTATTGTATCAGTACTTTCATCCCCCAGCAAGGTACCAATGATCTCCATTTCATATTCACCGGCATTGCCGCTGGCATAGGATGTAACTGTAACTATTTCCTTGATAGAGCTGAACGCATCGACCGTGAAGATCTTGCCCATCTCACCCACAGAGGTTTTCCAATCTTTTGGAAGGTCGATAATTGATAGATTCACAAGATCAACGTCGTTACCATCATTAACGATCTCAACCTCAAATTTGGCCGAGATGCCAGGGTCGACCGTATATTGGGTCACAGCACAGTTGATCTCAAAATCATAGGTGCGTTCTACTATTGCGGTCATGTTGATATCTTCAGTTGAGCCATCGCCATCCAGCGTGGCGTCGATCGAGATATTGTAACTGCCGGCTAATACATGCTTAGGTGCGATCACAATGAGGTCGACATAAGTATCGTCAAAGGGACCTAATATTATATCTTCGGTTCGTGTCAACTTGATGTTCCAATTCTGGGGTTTCTTGATAAATCCCAGATCCACGGAATCTACACCATTCCCTTCATTATCGATATATATCCTATGTTGTACAGTATCCCCGCCCTCTATTGTGAATGTATCAACAAAATAGGTCACGTTAAAGCCAAAATAACGGTCTATTGTAGTTACTGTAACAATTGTGGTCTTACTGCCGTCGCCCATGAGTTCTACGATGGCCTCTACAAGATAGGTACCTGCAAGTTCATCGTCGGGAATTCCGAGCTCAAGAGTTATGACTTCGCTATCATAGGGGTCGATCAGGAAATTATCTTCGTGGCTGAAATCCATTGTCCAGTTCTGTGGAATGTTATTCAAGGTGACTTTAATGATGTCCACACCATTGCCTGTATGGTTGATCTGAATATTATATTCGACCATATCGCCAGGCTCAACAGTGTATTCTCTATTCTCACAAAAGACCTCGACGCCATAAACACGGTTAACGGAGCCAGTGATCGCAAGAGTATCATTAAAATGACTAAATGGATCTTGCAATGCGCCTAATGCATTTATTGGGTAACTGCCCTCCAGGGTTTTGTCAGGTACAGTAATATTAAGATAAACGACCTTGAATTTATGTGGATCGATAGTGAGATCTTGGATAACCTCATCCTCATACACAAAATTCATCACCCATTCTTCGGGTGCGGCAGGTGTTGTGAAGTCAATTATGTCGATATCATTACCATGGTTCCACACTACGATATCTACTAATTCATTCTGGCCCGGGTCTAATTTGAAGGTGTAGCTGGTATCGGCCTTTAAATCGAGCTCGACACCGTAAATACGGTTCACTGTGGTGTGGGTTGTGATTGAAATGGTCTTATCTTTATTCTTCGAGAAATAGGCAAACACATCGATCGCGCCAACTGTATATGCAAGTTCATCTGCGGGTACGGTCACATTTAGTGTGATCGTGATATTGGTATCTGGGTCGATCTCGATCGTGCTTTGGTTCAGCTCGGCGGTCCAACCGGACGGTGTGTTGCCGACATATAATTTAATTGTGCGGGTCAATTTGCCGTTGTTCGAGAGTGTGACCTCATAACTGGTCGATTCACCGGGGTCTATATTACTTGAATTATCTTCACTGGTGAGATTGAAGAACTTGATAGGTAAGCCGCCCACAGATAATGAGGGATCACCGAATAGAATGTATTCCACAATGGTTTTATAATCTGCAAAATTCGGTGTGCCGATATTTCTCAGGTAATCCAATTTAGCGGCGTCCAACATCTTACCGGCAGTAGAAATACCATCATCGTAATTCTTGTACAATCGGACATTGAAATAGCCGGAATATCTGGAAATGTGTGCTGCGCCCCACATACCATATCCAATACGGGACGCGCCAATACTTGTAATTGCACCGCCATTATAATTCAAAACCACATCTTCGGCGATACAATCATTAGAATCGAACGCGCCAGTGAGACACGCGTCAAAATTAAGGAACGGTAATTTATAGCCATTTGTCAACCCCAGCGCATCAGCGCCCGAGAACTTGCCCGCCCAGCTGTCGATATTACCGTGGTCGTGGAAGGTTGCGAAGCCTGAACCTTTGTTCAGGGTGCTAACAATATCACTTTTGGTACATGTGCCGAGGCTTTGATATAACTTGGTCTGGACAAAATCCGTGAGATAATTATCACCGATATAATCTGCTGCGTATTCACCTTCATAAACACCGCTACCTTCATTAAATGTATCTAACCCCACGAGTGTCGCGTTCTCGAACCATATATCGGCAGCGGCGTTAAGTTCATAATAGATGATCTTATCAACGAACATCTCCACATCGAAGGTCGTGCTTGCCGGCAGTCGTCCTAAATATACATCCGGGTAAAGGTCGGCATGATCGATATCCTGGTTGCTATTTGCATTATATTCGCCATAGATCCCATCACCGTCCAGATCCCAATCATCGAAATTCATCTGTGAATCGTAAAAATCGGCAAAATACAGGTCTGAAGGTACATCGCCGTCGCCCTCACCAATAATAATTGCTTTTCTATATGGCATCTTATCAATGTCACCAACTAATATAACATAGGTGATATTCCAATTCTCTTTAGCATTATAGATGAAATATTTTATCTGTTCCTGCTGATCGACACCCTGCTTGGGGAAATATACGCCAGTATCAATATCTGTAAGGGTAACGATCTTTGCCTCGATCGAGGTGTTCTTTTTATGATCCACCAGCGGTTGAAGTGCATTAACGAACCCAGCAGGTGTAATTATCAACAGGTCATATTCTACTAATGACTTTGGGTCAGATCTATCCGCATTTCTATTACCATTAACATTGCTAAGATCACTGGGTAATTGATATTTTATCTCGAAATCGGCTGATCTTAGATGTTCAATAATATCAATTGCAGGCCGATATCGAACTGGGTATATATTGACAGACAGAAACAGCGTGATTTCATCGGTTTCAGGGTCCAGGCCCATGCCAGTACGATAATCGAACCATTTGCTGGGGTAGAGTTCTGAAGAGCTGTAGATATCCTGGTTTGGTCTGATGAGTCTCAACGGCCCGTAATCGACGCTTATTTCATCTTCCGGATAATATTCAAGCTGGCTGATCGGGTTTGGGGTCTGAGAGGGTACGACCTTTTTCGTGACTTTCATTGAAGAGGGTATTTCTGGATAGAAATCTACCGATAATATTTCCGTGCCGGGCTTGAATTTGAATTGCTGGTTATTATACGGCAGCATCGGTTTGCCAAACCCACCATTTACGAGGCCCGAAGCACCGTCAATATAAATTTTCAGATATTCATCTGCTTCCTGGGTCGTGGGTTCATTAAATGTCATTGCGACTTTCTTCACCATAACCTCAGGGTTACTATCCAGCTCGGTTGGGCGAGCTTCAAGATTATCTTGAGTGGTGGTCGAAAAATCGGTACTGCCGACCCAAAGGGTTCCACTTGAAGGTATTGCAGCTAATGTTAGCGAAATTAAGATAATTAATACTAATATAACTTTTCTCAGCATTGAAACAACGCTCCTATTATTTTTACACTATTCACTAAAACCATTAAATTTTATATATATTAATAATTTGGGGGATTTTATGCATTTTTAATCTTGTTATATATCACTTATTTATGAATAGCCAATTATAAAATGTTCTTTCGCATAATATCATACTTAAAATCATTATATATTCTTTTCGGAACTTTGTATCTATAATCTTTCAATTGTTGGTATATAAGGTATGGATATCGGTTGCGGTGTCGAAGCTCGTATCGTTAGGCGGTTTGGAAGCTCGGCAACAATAGTTTTTAGTTTACAGTCTGGGGTTTGCAGTTTCACTTATTAAAAATAAAAGCCTCAAGAGGTTGGAAGTTACTATTAGATATTGATATACAGGTTAAAGTTAGGAAGCCGGTATGGAAATTAGGTTATGAAGTTGGTATTGAAGTTTGAAATTTGATATTAGGTAGAAGCCCAACTTCTTAACCTCTAGACCACACAGGCTCTTTCAGGTTTCAATGATTTATTTCAGAGCCTTTATGGTTTCGTCCTATCGGACTTCAACCACCCTGGCCTCATAACCTTAACCCAACATCCAACATCGTAAATAATTCCTATTCAATTAAGGGGGTACTACAAACTAAAAACAACAAACTGCAAACTTATAATTATAGTATAAATTTTCGAAACCGCCTTGACCAGCTTCGAGACGCGCATCGAAACCGCAACGGTAACCGATAAAGATAATGATTTTCTTAAAAAATTGAAATAAAAACTTTAAATTGATATTATTGTATTCAGATGATATTGAGCTTAGATAAACAGGGATAGTTATTCATGAAAAAGGCATTCTTGCTGGATTTCGAACTTAATAAACCCTTTACTTATATCGAAGATTTTATCAATATCCTCTCAAAATCAGATATTGAAATAGATATTTTTAATGTGAGTGATGCCGGCAAAGATAAAAAGTCGCCGCTTATGAATAAGATCGAAGCTTCTAATTTTTTAATACTGCGCAAACCTTTAACATTCCTGACCAGTGAATCTTCACGCGCTCATATACGTGAAGCGGTAATGGAGGGCAATAAGAACTTACTAATAATTTATTCATTTAGCGACATAGATTCACTCGAGGTGCTGAACGATTTCATGGCGCCCTTAAACCTCCGCGCTTCAAGTTTGATGGTGTATGACGATAACAATAATTTTGAAAGTCGAAGAATCGTTGTGTTTCACAAAGCAAATGGCTGTTTTGTGCACCCGGAAGTGTTTAAAGGTGTGGAGAAGGTCGTAATACCGCAAGCCCATCATATTTTCATTACCAACCCCTCCAAAGCAATGATCCGCGGCAACCCAACCACACGCACCCTGGGTACCACCGATATGCCGGTTGCCGGGGTTGAAGGTAGCGATATAATTGTTGGTGCTTACAATGAAGAATCCTCGAGAGTTGTAATTATGGATTCTACGTTGGTTAATAATAAATATATCAGAGAAAATACGCGATTTGTCAAGAACATTATTAAATGGATAAGTGAAGCAGTTTGAAAAATGTTTTTTTGATGCACTGTTCATTGGTGGTCTATAGGCTTTTAATTGAATTTTGATAGATCATAAATGCAATATAAAACAGTGCATCTAATAGAAAAAGTTTTGACAATGCATCATGAGATTAATTATAAGGCAGTGCATCAAAAATTATGGCCTGGCACCTTTTAAGTCCTTTTTGCGCTTGATCGTATCAATGAGTTTCGAATAAATAAGGTCAAGAACCTTATCGCTCTCGGCTTTGCGCTGTGCGGCACGCTTTCTGAGCTCTTCTTCATCTACGATCTCGTGGATTTTCAAGCCGATAGTCATTTTACAGTCCTCAAAATAACTATTGTTAGTGGTTTAATGTTGAATCAATGATAAAGATTTGCCAAACTATATCATCAATTATTTTCTAGGTGGTTGATGGTCAATGATATATGAATAAGTCTATATATATTTTATTGGTTTCCTCTTGTTGATTATCGACTTAATTTTTCAAATTAATGTTTAGTGGTATTTTATTAATTTGTTAAAACGCTAAAAATCATAGGCCTTTCATTGTCTCCAACACAAAATAGAAATATTACTAAACAACTAATGTGAATGGTGGCCAAAATAAATGCTTGATCATTTTCTGTACTTGATCCCAGACCCTGAGCATTGGTTGATCTACAGCCCTATTGGCGTCATCGTACTAATTTTAACTGCCTACAGCTCCGGGTTTTTGAAGCTCAAAGGTTATTTAAAAACAAATTACACACGCAAGCTCTTTCATTTCATAATTTTCACAGTTGCGGGTATCATCGGCATTTTCAGCGGGCTAAAAGGTGTAATTGTATTTGGCAGTGTCGCCGGGATATTTATTATGGTAACGATCAATTTAGGGATTGGCAATATCTTTTATGAAGGTCTTGCACGAGAACAGGATTCACCGCACAGGTCATTTTATCT
The DNA here is from genome assembly GCA_965372445.1 of uncultured Thermoplasmata archaeon. GTDB lineage: Archaea > Thermoplasmatota > Penumbrarchaeia > JAEHCK01 > CBDVCJ01 > CBDVCJ01. Next base: position 33,528 of record CBDVCJ010000001.1, read on the forward strand.
GATCGTACCTTTTGTGGCAACTGCCTGTGGTGGGCTGGTGAATAATCTATTTATCGGTCAATTTGCGGTCATTGGGTATCTTGTCGTCGGTTGGGGCGACGCCGTCGGCGAGCCTATTGGCGTTAGGTTTGGTAAACACAAATATAAAGTACCGACCGTTGTTAAAGTAGTCTGCTATCGTTCACTCGAAGGCTCATTTGCGATCTTTATTGTTTCCACTCTAGCAATTTCAATGATTCTGATAAATGTCTTCAAAACCACAATATTAATTGGCCTATTAATAGGTATAATATCAGGGCTCATTACCTGCATAGTCGAGGCAATATCTCCACATGGTATCGATAACTTTACCACCCAATTCTTTTCCGCTTCTTCGGCTTATTTTTTTATGAATTATATTTTTTAAACGATTGGGTTCTTACATTCCGGACAAATGAACCAACCATCTTTTATAGGGGTGCCACAGTTCGAGCATTGTCCTTGTTCATCACCTTCACTCTCTGCTTCAGAACTATCAGCATCGCCCCCAGAATCCTCAGAGCTCTTGACTTTAGGCGAACTCTTGATCTTGGGCTGCTTTAATTTAGGTGTTTTTGGCGCGACGGGTTCTGATTCCGAAGCGGGCGGTAGTTTCGCCTGTAGCTCATCGCCTATGCCACTGGTTGCCGCCGGCGGTGGCAAACTTAATTCGGGTTGCGCCTGCTCGACTGGAGCCATCACTGGCTGCTCTGCGGTTGCTTCCATTTCGTAAGCCGGCTGGGTCTGCTGGGCATATTCAGGGCTTTGCTGCATCGACATTTGCATGTATTGTTGCTGATATTGTTGAAATTGGTCGGGCTGCATTTGTGCATATTGCTGCATATATTGTGCAAATTGCTCGATCGTGAGCGTTGGATACATTTGTTGATATTGTTGATACATTGCATACTGCTCTGGTGTCAATCCCCCGTATTGCTGGTCGGGTTGCGCGGCAGCCCCCGCAGGCATCATCATCCCAGGCGCACCAGCCGTCTCAACACCGGCATAAGCGTAACCATATCCACTACTCGCCGCGGCTTGGGCAGCGATCTGTTCCATTTCAGCCTCTTCCTCGGCCTCTTGCTCCTCACGCCTCTTTTTGAGAAATAAAAATGCAACTACAAATATAATAACCAAAACGATCACGATGCTAATAATTATCCATTCAAACGGGAACCCAGCACTTTTATCGCTATCATCACCGCGTTTTGAGGTGTCTGGAGGTATTACTGTTATGGTCTCACTTGTGGAATTAGATGCACCATACAAATCCACGACCGTTAATGTGACCGTGTATTCACGGCCTTCCTCAAAGGTCCAGAGTACCGTCTCACCTTCTGCGTCTTCATCGTCGGTACTTCCGTCGTCCGCATCAAAATCCCAATAATAATCAACTGTATCACCGTCCGGATCAACAATATCCAAAGCTTCAAAGGTCCAGGTTAGATTCTCCTTGGTCTTTCGTGTGTCCGGGTCCGAATCTTTGGTAAATGCATTGAGGTTGGTGCTTGAGACTATGGGCGGGTCATTTTGGTTCTTGACCGAAACATTCACAATCAACCAATCAAAAGATTTTAAATTATCTTTTACCGTAATATTTATTGTCGCATAACCAAGCCTGCCATGTTCCGGAGTTGGTGTAAATGTTACATCCATTGCAAAAATATTCTCATCCAGATCGGTTTCATCGACATTTTCAGTTAAGCCAAACAATTTATTGTTATCCGTTGAAAATTCGATCTCATCATCCGGGTCCATTTCTCTTGCTAATATAGTGAAAGTATATTTTTGATGTTCCGTCGCTTCATTTTCATCCTCAAGCACGATCTCGTTAGTATCTTCATCTATCTCCTCGTCGTAAATTCCTTTCTTAACTTGGAAAATCAATGGTGCATCATTAACATTTTTCACTTCTATGATGATTTTTATTTTGTCAAAATAATTAATTGAATCCGTTACTCTGACCTCAGCTTCAAAATCACCGACATCCTCATTTGTGGGCTTGAATGAGATATTGGCTTTCGTGGGGTCAATTTTATCCTTTTTCACTGTGAATTTCTCCTCGGGTGTAACTTTGAAACCCAATATATCGCCCAAGGGTGTTGACATATCATCATCCTTTGCCACAACTGTAAAATTATAATATTTATCTTGTTTTACATGATCTGAAAGTTCTACGGTATCTTGACCTGAAGTCACAGTGTCTATTGTGATCCCGTGTACGAACTTTGCAATCACTGGCGCATCATTTGTATTGGTGATCTCGAAAATTACATCCACGGTCTTTATATTGTTCTCTGAATAGCCGTCGTCGACCTTAATTTCAACATAATGTATACCCACATCCTCATTTTTTGGACGGAATGAAATGTAGCCAGTCCCAGAGATAATGTCGAACAGGGTCGTGTTGTCCGAGTAGGTCAATGCATCACGCTCAACCGGGTCGTAGGCTGAGACTGTCACGTTAATATATACATCCTCTTTGCCCTTGACCTTACCCGATGTAATATCTGGCGGCGGTATTGAAAACCCAACTTTCCATTCGGTAGTGTCATTGATCACTGGGGCGTCATTTACCGAAGAAATTACGACTATGATCGAATGATGTACAAACTCAGACGAGGTATCTGTTGCATTTAGCTGGATCGTGTCTGCACCGAATTTATTGGATTTCGGTGTGATCTCCACAGAATCGTTCACCAGGATCTCCGCCGTGATCCAAAGACTGTCATAAGGCTGTACCTCGTTCCAGACGGTTCCGGTCCAGATACTGAATGTAAGTGTATCACCTACATCCTGGTCGCCGAAAATGCTATTAAGATCGATGTAGCGCGTCGGGTCGTCCTCGTTAAAATTAATATTTTCGACTGCACCTGTTTTTATGTGCGGTTTGTAATTTGATATATAGGTCACCTTAATTTTCGGGCGTTCGGAAGCGGTTGTATGGTCCGAAGTGCGCAAGAATTTAATTGCAGCTGCGCCTCCGGATCCAATAATTAATGCACCGTAATTATCTTTTGTGCCACCGTGCCAATCTGCCGCCAGCTGAGAAATATCCCAGGTGTACCAACCCACCCCCGTCACCGAGGTGCTGCCCGACGAAGCGGTATCATGGTCGCCGCCGGGTGTATCCCAGCGTGTAGTACCATCCGTTGTGTTCCAATTAACACCGCTATCTATGATCGCGCCCGTTGACGTCCCATCACCTTCAATCCAATCTTTGTTAACGCGGTAAATATCCATTGTAAGTGCGTCTCCTGTAGGTGCATTATGACAATAAATCTCCAGATCGGCTTGTGTGATATCAGCGTCTTGCGGCAAACTTGAAAAGCCGAACTGTATTATGCCTCGGATGGGCTGGCTTGAGGAATCCAGGGTAATCCAAAATTCAGGGTCGGCACCGATATTAAACCTTCGCTGATCTTGACCGCTTGTACTTTGACCGGTAATAAGGAACGAATCCTTACCATCAAGCGGTCCGGGTTGGATAGTGTCAGTCGTAGGGTCAATAACAACCGGATACTGCCGTTCCGGCGCCACAAGCCACGAGTATGGCGTTTTTATAGAAAATAATATTCTGTTTTTAATTAACGAATATTGTGCTTGCAAATCGTATTGGCATTCAACAGAATTAAACGAATTGGATTGTTCATACGCAACCGGTGCGGGGATCCTGAAAACACCTTCATTATTTTCGTCTCGGAACTCGATCTCCGAGGAGGTCGTTAATGCTTCACCATTTAGAACTAATTCTTCGTTATCAATATATAATGATAAGCCATCCGAGTATTCGATATATCCATAATAATCAAGTGTAAGTTTATCATTTGACGCATCATATGCTGCCAACTCCTCCGGGGAATTGGTGAGCAATATGTTGTGTTTCAATTTATTTAATCCGACGACATATTCATCAATGGTATTTGGAAATGCATTCGTAAAGCTAATTTTATTCTCCTCTATTTCGGCACCAACGTCGTTAACAATCGCACCGAATATCGGGGCGCCATTTGTATCTACAATCGTCATCCCGAGAGGTTCCCATGTTAACCAATCATTATCGGCCGCAGTCTTCACGGTCTGGGTTGTCTCCGCGTAATCATTACTGAAATATGCCTTCAGGCCATTCTCCTCACATGCGAAATCGTAATCATTTGTCGGGTCCTCGTAAGGCCGAATCGTTGTATCTATTTCCTGCCAATTACCTGTATCATCTTTATAATGGACAGGTCCGATATAGATCTCGGCGGTTGTTGTTCCGTCCGGGTTAGGATAAAATTTTGCATTGCTCGTTCGCATTGATATTTGTTCGAGTTCATTATCATTCAGTTTAATCTTAGTTTCCAGCAAATCTTTTGGGTTTTCAAAACTCGTAAGTGCATTAACTGTTGGTAATAAAAATGTCAATACTACCAGAATACCCACTAACAATCTAATGTTCGTATTATTCATTTACTTGCCTCCAATAAATTGTCCTTATTACCCCCGGCCTGAAGGCCGGAGCCCATTATTTTTCATGTACCTAAATTACCTCATTAACTCAAATGTTTGAAATTTGACATGATATTAATTTGCTCTTAACTCACTGGCCTAAAAGACCAGGGTTTCTAAATGTCTTGTAAACATATCTCCAATGGTATTTATTATTAGGGTTAGATTTTATTATTTAATGAATTTATCTGTTAAATAACACCTTCATGCAACCTCCATGCCAGATGAGGTTGTACTTTTGCCTTTATCTTTTCTTTGGATATTGATCTGTGGTAACGGGAACGGAGGTGGGAGCTTAAGATCGCGCGAGATCATTGTGGCTTCGGGTACACAGGTGCGCATGACCGCGGTATGAATTTCAGATGCGATCTCATCCGGCATATTTGCTTTGGTACTCCATTGCTGAGCCAACGCCGCTGCATCGCCTTCATAGATCAAAGAACCTTCGATCTTGATCATACCTACCCCGCCGTAATTCGCAGTATATCTGAAATCGATATTTGCCTCCTTGTCATTGATCTCAGTTATTAATGTAACTGTGCTATTATTATCGATCCTTATATTTCGCACTTTTTCATCACGTTTGGTAAACCTCCGCGCTTCGACCGAGGTTAATTCTAGGGCTTTAATTGACATATTCATACACATCCAAATAAACTAGTTTTTTTAGCTCCCATGTTTAAAATTAACATTAAGTAAAGGCGATTTTATTAATAATATTTACTATACCACTTTAAAGTTATTGGTAATATATAAAAGTTAGGGACTTATGTGATGGCATAAACCTGGATTTAATGTACTAATGTCTGTGGTTAGTAAGTCTAAAAAGTTGTGAGTGTCCGTGGGATTGCTATTTTTACGCCAGAGGATGTGGGATTGCTTTAAGGTTGCCATTTGATGTGGGATTACCATTTAATAACCTGATGGTGTAGGATTGCCATTATATTGATAAAAGACATTGGACTGTTTAATTAAACAATAACTTCGTGAATCAAACGAAAAACACTCCAACGCATCAACAAAATGGCAATCAGTTCCCACACCCAATGGCTAAACTTGACAATCCTACACAATTTAGCAAATAGTTAGCAATCCTACACCAATGGACGAAATTTTAACAATCCCACTTGGAGCTATTATAACAACTGTCACGTATGGTGTCGGACCTTAACCGCCACCCCGCGTTTACTTCTTAATATCTCAGGTGTGCTCATTACCGCTTTGCCCACACCCCGAAGCTCGTCTTTATGTAGTATCACAACCTCGTCCTCAATTCTGATATCCGGATCAGCATCGGTAATACCCACCGCCATCACGCTGCCTTTTGGCTTGAAATCGTCAATTTCCACCCAAAAAGAATGGCTGGCCGCCAAAACCTTTGCGCCTTCCAGTGTAAGTGAAATCATACCGCGCTCGGCGATCAGCATCCCCAGCTGTTCTTTGCCGCAAAATATTTTCAGATAAGGATATTTTCCTTTGATCGTGATCTCACGGTCTTTAAAAAACCTTTCACCTATCTCGCCAAATTGAAACTTCAATATATTCACCATATATTCCTTCAACCGTTCCTGCTGTGGAATATGCTCATATTGTTGGGCAACTTCAGTTAGGTTTTTTGCCAAATTCATAAGCGCGCTCTGGGACGTTGGGTGTGAACCGTTGCAAGTTTTTATAATATCAATATCCAGAGTTTGGAATAGCTGCTCCACGATCTCTAATAACTCACCGTTGAGATGCACAATGATATTATCATATCGGTTATTTTCAATAAACCACTTCAGATCCTGGTCGATCATAGCCTTCTCCGAATGGTCCCAGGCTCCTGAGACCGGGATATCGTATTGTTGGGCCGGATAAAATAATTCTAACTCACGCGGTACCACCCCCAACGGAGAGGTCAGTATTACCTCATGAACCACACTTGGATTTGCAGAACTTATTAATGCCTGCCTGAACAATTTATGCGATCTCGAGCTGGAATAGGGTTTACGGGCAGAACAAGGAAGCAACAACAATATCTTTGACGCAGAGGGTTTATTATATCGTGCTTTCAATCGATCTCTAAACCTTTTCACCTCTGGTCGCCCGATCGCTCCCGACGATACGGCAATGAGTCTCGAACGGCGCATTATAGGCAAATAGAGCTCTTGAAAGTCATAATACTCCAGATCACCGATCTTCAAAACCGTGGTGAGCCACGGCTCGGATATTGCCCGCTGCTCAACGAGCTCACGCAGCGAGCCGTTGTTAATTGCAGTTCTGATAGTCCCTAATTCGGATAAGGCAGAATAATAATTGTGATGAAGTATATGTTCAAACCCGAATTTTTCCGGATCACCGGTTTCCGCAGCGTTACATGCCGGGCAATAGCAAAATCTTCCACCCTCATAAATAGCATCTTTCGAATATTTACCATTATTATTTAGTAAAACACCATCTCGTGCATTCAAAATTAATCGGGTCGTATCGATGAGGTCAATTCCACAATAAATTAATAATGCCAATTGGTTTGGCACCCCAATTGCTGGTGCATAAAGTGGTTTGTGATAACCAATGGCCTTTTTTACCTTGATGACGGCCTCCACAAAACCACGCGGGTTGCGAAGCAATTCGATCGCATTACCCAAAACATATAGTTCCGCATTCGGGTTGATCTGGTCGGCTAAATCTTCGGTCGAGTAGTTATGGATCATATAAACATCAGTTTCTTCTGAATATTCCTCTTGGTCATCAAACAATTCATTACAGCTTAGGGGATAGCCCAAATCTGCCGGTATGGTCAATTCCGGGTTGCCGATCGTGTCCTCCTCCAAATCGGTGCTGAACTTACTGCCCGAGTCAATAATGTATGGCTTATTTGTTTGGAGGCTATGGTCTGCAATAAAAATATCGGCCTCTGAGAATGGCTTGAACCGTTCTGAGGCTATAAAAAATATATTCGGAGTCGTGATCGTTGTATTTCTAAGGCTCCAATTAGCAACTCTACCAAGCCCGTCACGGTTAGTTATCTCGAACACAATGAATCACGAGTGGCAAATGGTAATCATTGTTTTTATAATTTCTTTTTAAAATCCAATGTCGGGGTGCGAATGGCGAATACTATTGAAGAATATTTCCAATATTCAAATACTACCAATACTACCAATGAAATCCCAATGGCAAAATTCCAAGACCCAAGCTTTAAAAATCCTGAAAGGATTTTTAATGCGAGGTAACTTGGCGTAGCAAGTTACCGCAGCCGTAAAAAAGCCGAAGGGTTTTTTAGGGCGAGGCAACTTGACGAAGTAAGTTGCCGCAGATGCAAGTTCCAAACAAATCCCAAAATTCAAGTACCGAAATTCCAAACGACATTAAAATTTGGATTTTGGTATTTGGTTCTTGGTACTTGCATAATTTGGTACTATTGGAAATATTAATAAAACAAATAAATCAACGCGTTGCCCCACAAACCGTCACATTTAGCCTTTAGGTCGTGTGTAGATGACTTTATAGCGGTCTGGGTACTCTTTAAAACAAGTATCACATCCCTCATCCAGTTCTTCCGGTATAACAGGTTCGAGCCTCACTTCCAGCCCAAGTGATTCATACATCTCTTTAGCCTCAGACAGTCTTGGCTCGTCGTAGATGAACCTGCGGGTCCAACCCTCCTTTTGCAATTGTCCATCGCGAGTTACATCTTGGTTATCTTCTGTCATATTAACGCCCCGTTTCAGATAGGTTTCGAACTGCGGTCTCGGTTTCGAAGCTCGTAGGGTTAGCTTGACGATTTTTAATATATTCTATTAAAGTCAAGCGAGGCCTGAGGGCACGAATGTGCCCGTGTCGATGCTCGTCGGTCGGTTTCGGCCGGTTACGAATTTCGCAACCCAAACGCAACCGATTAACGAACTTCGAAACGAGCATCGTAACCGAAACCCTAAACGAGAAACCGTTAACTATTCTTATGGTATTAGTCTGGCTACATTCATATTAAGCTCGAGCCCCAACGCATTCGCCACCGGCGGACATTTGGTCCGCAATAAATACGCGATCGGCCGGTAATCGGTCTCTGAAAACGCTTCGAAATTGCCCATGCCTTTGGATATTATCAGATCGACGGACTCGATCTTAGCCTGCAACTCAGGCGTGATCTTCTCGAAATCGACCCCGACAGCATAAGCATTGGTCGTTAGTACTTCGTCCACTTCAGCTTCTAATCCAAGCTTTTCAACATCTTCCATGGTAGCATCGTTAAGGATTGGCGCGCCTTTGACAATTAGTGTTATATACACACCTAGCTTCTTAATCTCTCTGAGCAACAATTTATCGAAAATAATCTCGCCGCAGTTATCCGTGAAAAACAGGATTTTCGCATCCTTTTGGAGATATTTTCTGATTTTATCAACATCATCAATATGTAATCCTTCCATACATAATTCATCGAATTTATGATCTAATGCTTCAGGGTTCTCAGCACTGCCTTCGATCCCGAAATCGAGCACATTGCCCGCAATTGCACATACCACTGCCGCATGAAGTTTATCCTCGGCTTGTGCTAGGAATTGCTCGGCTTTAGGTAATAATTTCAGTGCAACGGTGTTGCACCTGGCTTTGATGTCGGTGTAAGGGTCGTTGGTGCCTAGGACTCCAAGCACTCTTTTATGGAGTTTAGTCGATACCTCGATCGAGCATTTATCTTCTGAATAATCCTCGGCCAAAACATTACAGGCCTCTCTAATTACGGCTTGGGCTTTGGCATCATCCACGAGCGACGCCTCAAATACCGCACGCCTTAGCAAGCATGGTACACAATGTGATGTGATCTTCATTTTGGAACCTCGGAATAATATAAACCAGTGGAAGTGTAATATATCAATATATTTAAAATATTTTAATTCGTTAAATAGTGGAAAGGGTAGGTTTGGGATGTGGCTTATTAAATTCCAAGAACCAAGAGACAAATTCCAAACAAATCCCAAGGTTCAAATACCAAGTTCCAAAAAAATCCAAATGTGAAGGCCTAAAGATTAATTAATTGGAATTTTGGAATTGGTACTTGCGGCAACTTACTTCGTCAAGTTGCCTCGCATTGAAAATCCTTTCAGGATTTCCAAAGTTGGAGCTTGTTTGGCTCTTGGAGGTTTGCTTCTTGGAGTTTTGCATTGCCCACATACCTCATACCACACACCACCGCCCCATCTTACCACTGAAAATAATTTAACAATAATGGGGCTTTTAATTAATAAAGATCAGATCTCCATATATTTCTTCTCCGGCCATGCCGGCCATCCAATATAGTACGCCAACTCTCTCAGGAACTCATTTGCATCATAATACGAGATCTCCCATGATTCTTCATGTTGGTGGTTTTCGATTATATCGCGGGTGGCCTCGAGCCAGACCGGCATATCCATAGGTACTGCGCCGAACAATAATGAAACCAACAGCCCATTCTCAAACCCCAGTGTCTCTCGCACCTTGGGTGCAGGTATGGGTTGGGGCTTAAGGTTCGCAGCGTGACTGATGACGCCCGTTGTTATGCCCTCACGCCCGCCGATAAAGTTCAACATCCCCGATAATTTTGGGAACCACTCGTCAGATACAAAATCGCTGAACTCGTCGAAATATTTACTTCCTTCAGGGTAAACCGGTATGCAGTAGATACTGGTGGCTCTGAACTCGTAAAGCGCCGAGGAAGATCCTCTGAACGTGAACAGTTCCAAGTTCTCCTCATCACTATTTTTATCTTCCTCAAGCTTCTCCAGCTGTATTACCCCGTCGCGCATCTCTTTTAAAACCGTATCCACCTGGCCCACATCCTCGATATTCGGGTCGATCCATAGATGCGGCACAACGAACGGTCTTTCCGGCGACAGGCCGGCCATAATATCAGGTATATCTATCGGCCCGAGCGGCCAATTGTCCTGCATCCAGCTCTGCTCTTTCGGGCTCGCTACCACATATTTCAAAAACGGATATAGTGCCTGGGATAACAACTCAATGGGGAATGGGTTAAGCACTTCTTCACGGATCTCTTTGCGTGCAAAGTCTTTCCAGCATTGTGCAAAGTGGTGGTTGCTCAACGGAAAGATCGCAATTCTGGAATGCTGGAATTCATATGAATGGTCGGTATCTTCGCGTTTAATAGTTTTATTTAACACAAGTCTGCAATCATGAGGTATTCTAGTGAAATCACGTTCTGAGATCCTGCGCGCGATCTTTAATAGTTTTCCCATGGTCGGCGCAACGGTCCGCGGCCCCTGTAGTGCAAGCGCCGAGCGTCTGGGCAAAACCGTGAACAGCCAAAAAACCGTTGAGGCAGGTAGAACATATCCAAGATGTTGTAGAACTTCAGGTGTAAGCCCACCACCGGTACCGCCATCCGCAGTGTGGATAATAACGACAATTGCCGGCTCGATCTCCGAGATGGGTTTGTAAAGGTTATCAGCCAGATTCTGCACCACCTCCTCATTGAGCACCGCTTTCGCGGCCCTGCCAGGTCTACCCCCCGCACCTCGAGACATGCCCCGGACGGTGCTGGATAACGAGATCTTTTGGGCTTGCGGGATGTTTTCGAAAAAGCCTTTGGTGGTCGGATCTGCGCTGGTGTCTACTATGAATGTATATGGTGTATCTGTATTTGCCCGAATGGCTTTGGTTAAACAGCTATATCTATCAAGTTCCTGGTGGTCAACAATCTTTTCCAAGCCTTCAGATAGTATCCGCGAGCCGCCGCCGCCGATACCGACGATGACGATCGATGGTAGCTTCCTGCCGCCTGACTCATCATTAGCCAATAATCTCCCCCATATGCAGTTCTAAGGAAATCATAATCAGATATATCTAACTTTTGATTGAATAGTTCTTAAAATAGGTTACGAAGTTCGGTTATGGTTAGGAAGCCGGTTTGGAAGTTAGTGTTAAGGTTAGGATTTGTCCTTATTTGATCCAACTTCATAACCCCAAGACCAAACTCGCCTCCTAACCTTAACCAAATGTCCAACTTCTGTTGGAATTCTTAGTAATTTCTGGGTGGGTTTTGCTGCTGGGGCGGTGGATAGTAAGGTTGCTGTGGCGGTTGCTGTGGCGACGGATAATAGGGTTGCTGTGGTTGCTGCTGCTGTGGCGGTGGATAGTAGGGTTGTTGTGGCTGTTGCGGTTGCGGCGGGTAATCCTGTGGCGGTGGTGGCGTCGGCTGGGTTGGCGGTTGCTGTGGTTGCGGCATTCGATCGCCTGGCGCCTGGTATTGCGTACCACCAGGTGCGCCCGGTGGGGGTTGCTGCCATTGTCGTTTGCGGCTGCGCTTGCGCGCCCAGATCCCCAAAATACATATCACAATAACAATAATCGCGATCGTTAAAATTAGGAATGCCATATCTAATCCCGAAGCATCTTCACCATCACTGCTTTTCTTGGACGAGGCTTTGTAATCTTCATAATCCGCTTTGATCGTGTCGCGGGTCACTTCATTAAAGGTCTTCACCTCACTATATGTCTGGGGCTCCAGTTCATCTTCCTCCTCACCATTAGAAAAGGGGTCTTCAGAGTCCGAGCCCGGAAGCTCGACCGATATGAAATTCCCATTCTTGAAAGAATACCAATTTTCAGATCTTGCCATCGTATCTATCGCATTGGGTTGGTCCCCGGCCCCAAGATCTTCGGTACCAATAATCGAGGGGTCTTCAATATCCATCTCTACATAGGAACCAGGGCTCCAATAATTGTTCAGGGCGTTATCGGAATATTCGTCTTCCCAATACCAATCATATTGCGGTCCGATCTTATATGCAGTTATTTCTGTATTATCGGGTAATATTTTGGTATCTTGCTCGATATTACGGAATGAATATTCGACCCATTCAGGCCCGATCGTCACGGGAAAGTTCAACCCCTCACCCAAAGTGATATCGCCTTTCTCGGTCTCAGGCGCGCTTTCCGGCATATCGATCATCATATCATATGAAATTGTGCCTGAAAATTCATTCAAAATGATCGTCATTTGAGAACTGGCGTCCCAAGATTCGTAATCCTTGATCGGAAAATCAAAAATATCCAAAGGCGGGTTATAAATAATATCATAAGACGCTTTCCAATCGGTTATAGTTTGTTTCAGGGTAAAGTACATCCTCACCTCGTCTGAAGTGCCAGGGTCGGTTGGCTGCTCCTCATTCGGCACCTCCTCGCCACCTCTTACATCACCTTCGAAAAGATCTTCAAAGAAATAGCCACTGTAGGTTATATCGTACAGAAAATCCACATCCGAATTCAGCACGAAATCGAAGCTGCCTTTTGCAATTGCAAGTTCGTCAACAGTGAAATAGATATGACCTGTCAGTGCCAGATCGAACCACATATAACCCTCGATCTTATAATCCATCCGCATATCCTCTAACATTTCAGATATATCATCTTCAGATTGACGAGTTCCGTACTGTTCCATCATACTCGCGAAATCCATGCTCATTACAATATCCATCTGGGCAGCCATCGCAATATATTCTTCATAATATACATCATAACAAATATATTCAGTTTGACCGACCGTGACCTTCGTATTATCATCTTGAACCGTCAATGCACGATAATAGCCCATGTTGCCTGAAACCACCATTTTGGATACGTCAAAATATTCGGTTTCCATATCATCGAAAAATCCATCTTGAGTAAGTTCATCCTCGTAGCCCATACACCACTGGTCGCCAATCTCCCAGATCGGTACATCGTTCTCTTCTGGTACTACTATTATTCCTTGTACACTTGCACCTGCTAGCATGAAAAATGCTAATGCTATACAAATCACATATATTGACCTCATCTTCATCACTCCTCACCAACCATATAATATTGTACATAGTATAAATCAATACTGGTATTTAATTGTTTTTCTAATTATTCGGGATTCGGGACGCGGGATTCGATAACTTAGAAGTTTGTAGTTTGTGGTTTGTAGTTTGCAGTTTCCCCCCGCCCCCCATTCAACCGCTGAGTACGCTGAACTCGCTGAAAAACCAATTGTGGGGGTGTAGCGGGTCGGGTGTAGGGTGTATTGAAATGTCCCGACACCCTATACGCTATACCCAACACCCCCTCAATTTAGCTAATAATTCAGCGTTTTCAGCGTCCTCAGCGGTTAGAACTTTAAAATGAATTAGTTACATGTCCTTTGTGTTAAAAGCCGACTCCCGAGCCCTGAACACCGATTCCCGAAGTAATTATAAATTAAAATCCTCGACTTTCTTCAACTGGCTAGAAGTGAATATATGGCCGGAGTGAGACTTATATTATTGACTTTATAAATTGTGAAAAGTTTTTTAATCCATCTAGTATCGACGCTTTGGGTCATAATAATTATTTGGTGCTCCAGATTTGATATTATTTTGTGGTGGATAGGTTTGATCTTGATAATAAATCCTTTGAGTTTGGTTTTGAGGGTAATAATTATATTGCTGTCGACTTTGAGATTCTTGCTTTGGATATTGTTTATTTATTGGTGGTTTATGTCTCTTTTTCAACATTATTAGGAAAATTATTGCGAATATTATGATTATTACAATAATTAATAATAAAAATAAAATCGAGCTGTCTTTTACTTCTTTTCCATCTTTATTATTACTTTCTTCAGTTCCGATTATTATA
>CBDVCJ010000002.1:0-34915 GCA_965372445.1 uncultured Thermoplasmata archaeon
TTGCCTCGGCTTTGAAAATGCCCGAAGGGGATTTTCAATGCAAGGTAATTTACATCGTAAATTACCGCCAAAATCATTGTTATGGTTTTCGATTGTAAAACCCTTCGGCTTTTCCAAAGTAGGGGTCAGGATACTTATTGTCTGTTTATTATGGATTCGCGATTGGAGATTCGAGATAATCCACGGAAAGGCGAGAGACGATAGGCGACAGGCGAGACAACCGTCCACATTTCGTCTTTCGCCTTTTGTCTTTCGCCTTTCTTAGGGCAATCTCGAATCTCGAAACAGGAATCTCTAATCTACTATGACACACCCTAAGTGTGGGAACGAACGAAGTTCGGGCACGCACCTGCGGCAATTTATTAATATAAATTGCCTCGCATTTCAGAATCCTTCGGTTTCTGAAAAGCGAGGGTTATTTTCGAAGAAAATGACCCATGTCCTCAATCCTTAATCCTTAATCCTCAATCCTTGACCCCCCTTGATAATACCGCCAATATTGGCCATTTATCAAAACATTTAAATCCACCCATTCAGTTTACGGTAACTGAGGCTTTCAAATGACATTACCGTTAGATATTTTACAGAACTCACTAAATTCCCAGATCTCAATACTTTTAAAAGATGGCCGCAAACTCGAAGGTAAACTTCTGGGATACGATGAATATATGAACATGGTTCTGGAAGACACCAATGAAACAACCGAGGAAAATTCGCGCAAGCTAGGCATGATTATCCTCAGAGGAAATAATATTATTAGAATTGCACCTAAATACAAATCCAAATGAAAAATTGCGTGAACATTCATTTAATAAAAGCGCAATTTTTTGGGACTGAGGCTGGAGGCAAATATACTTTGTCAATGGTCTAAAGGCCTAAAGTCCAGACTTTAGGTTCTTGGACATAAACTTTATATTTACACTTCATCCTTTTTAAGATCTAAGTGTTTATTGTATTATATAAAAACAATAATAAATGGCAGGGGGTTATTATGACTAAACGACTTCTTTTCGCACAACCAATAAAGCCCGACCCTTATATTGAGGCTTCTTCGTTATTGGAAGGTAATTATGAGCTGACAGTAAAATCAGGAGCGTCTAAAGCCTTTACAGATATCGGGCGGGCGGTCTGGATGATTGCTCGCGCGTTGGATAATGATGCGGCATTGGTAAGTATCAATGTCGAAGGTAATGTTTTTGATTGGAATATTGTGATAAATACTGCAGATCTGAACATTGCAATGAAATGCGGACCATATCAAGATAACGTTGGAGATATAAAAGACTGTATTGTCCAATTAATGTTCGAGGGCGATGATGATAAGATCGAGATTTTCACACAATTTCTCACTGAGAAATTAGACCACAATCCTTTTGAGATTAATGATTGGGATAATTTTTCCACCAAAACCGGCGTGTCTAAAGATGAGGTGCTGAATGCTTGGGAAAGTTTATTAGGTGAAAACTTTGCGGTGATTCGAGGTCGAGAAGTAGAACCTCAACCCGTAGAAGTACTTCCGGAATATCAACCTGCACTGCAATTAGAGGGTGAACCTGGTGCTACTAGCCCCCACATGCCGATGGCAGAACCGATGGAAGATCTAGGTGAACTACCCGCACCGGAACAACCTAGGAAGAAGGTAAGAAGGTTAAAAAAGGTCAAGTTAAAATTCAAAACACCGAAAGTAAGTACTAGAAAATGTCCAAAATGTGGCGAGATTGTTGAGGTGAACATTACTGACGGGCCTATACAATTTCAATGCACTTCCTGTGGATTGAAAGGCAAGTTCAAGAGGAAGAAGAGGGAAATACCTGAATCTCCACCACCAGAAATTGCAGCTCAAGAGTTACCGATCGAAGAACCGTCAGAGATACCAGAAGTGGAGCTGCCAGCACCCGAAATTCTAACTGACGAGCCGCCTGAACCGGATGTTATATCTGAAGCACGTCCCGAGATGCCTGAGGTGGAACCGATCGAACCGGAAGTACCGCCTGAGATCATGCCTGGTGAAGAACCTGCGGAGCCCGAGATAACACCTGAACCCTCGCCCGAAATACCGCCTGAGACCGAACCTGAAGTACCACCCGAACCAGAGCCAGAAATTGCCGAGGAAGTGCCAACGCCAGAAGAGCCCGAACCGGAACCAGAAATTGCCGAGGAAGTGCCAACGTCAGAAGAACCTGAACCAGAGCCGGAAACAGCAGAGGAAGTACCAATGGCTGAAGAGCCCGAACCGGAGCCAGAAATAGCGGAAGAAGTGCCAATGGCTGAAGAACCCGAACCGGAGCCAGAAATAGCAGAGGAAGTGCCAACGCCAGAAGAACCCGAACCCGAGACCTCGGCACCAGAAGCTGCACCGGCAGTACCACTTGAAACAATGGCCGCAGAATTGATCCCAACAGAAACCACGCCTGAAACCGAGCCGGAACTTGAAGCGCCAATATCAGAGCCAGAAGAGTCCGCGGCAACTTCAATGGCAGACTCCATATCTGCCACGCCACTAACAATTCCCGAAGCTGAGGAACTAGAGATGGCACAACCCCCGGAGCCCGCGCCAATATACCCGGAAGAACCCGTTGAAGAAGAACATTTACCAACCGCTGAACCTGCGCCTGACCTGGAGCAAAGATCTGAGGATGAACTTTATGATAATGCCAGGGGCTATATGAACGAAGGCAAATTCATAGATGCGATCGCGAGACTGGATGAAATACTGGCGATCAATCCAAATTATATTGATGCCTGGAGTGAGAAGGGCGTTGCGCTATGGGGTATAGGCAGACTTGGTGAAGCGATAGACTGTTACAATAAGGCAATTGAATTGGATCAAAATAACAGTGAAACATTGATCAATAAAGGTGTTGCATTAAATGCATTAGGCAAAAAAGACGAGGCAATTGCAACTTATGACCAGGCAATAATGGTAAATGAAGATGTCGAGGAAGCCTGGCTAAATAAAGGCGTCACACTATTCACTCTGGATAGATTGGAAGAGGCAGAGAATTGTTTTGAGAGAGCCACCAAAATCAATCCTAGCAGTGAAGAAGCCTGGCTCAACCTCGCGGTAATTCTTGAAAAACTTGATAAATATAAAGACGCCCTGGAATCCTATGAAAAAGTGTTGACCATCAATCCAGATAATAATGATGCTTTGGGCGGGCAAAGGGTTTGTAAAAAGGAGCTGCGACAAGAGCTACTTCGGAATTGGAATGTCTGAGCTAGCATTCATATGCACGTTTGCCGATCGAATCTTTTTTATAGAGCTCGATCAGATCTTCCTGCATATCTTGAGGATAGCCATTCGGAAAATCGAGACACCCACTGCAAATATCAATATCGTCTCTATCACCAATTATTGAAGTTCTCAATGCATTCATACTGCTATACGCAAGTGAATCCGCACCGATATCTTGTGCAATCTCGTCCCATGGTCTTAAACCGCCGTCGTCATCGATCGCGATGAATTCTTTTTTACTGCGCATATCGATCCCAAGATAGCATGGTGAGATTAGGGGTGGGCACCCAATTCTGACATGTACTTTTTTGGCACCCGCAGCTCTGAGTTTAGTGATGATCTTCCTAATATTCGTGCCTCTGACCAAACTATCATCAGTTACAACTATATCCTTACCATCAACTGCCGCATCAATTGCCGACATATTTTGCTCGGCTAACTCGTCCCGCTGCTCTTGGGTCTGGAGTATGAACGACCGTACTTTCTTATATTTTCTTAAACCTTCTTCAAGCGGAATGCCGCTTGCATGAGAATAGCCGATCGCATATCTTCGACCCGATTCCGGTACCGGTACAACAATATCGGCTTCCGCCGGGCTCTCTTGATACAATCGCTTGCCGAGCTCGACTCGAACCGTATGAACCGGGATAGCCTCAATGAACGAGTCGGGGTCCGCGAAATAGATATATTCAAACATACAAAGATGTTTCCTTTTTTTGACGATCTGTTGCTGGATCGGTGCATCCTCACGGGGGTCGAGACTTAAGATCGTACCGCCATCTACATCTTGAAATTCGGTAATACCCAATCTTTTTAGCGTTGAGGATTCCGAGGCAAGGTACCATGTAGTATTACTTCTTCCGTAAACCAGAGGTCGAATTTTATATGGGTCTGTCATTGCGAATAAATACGGTTTGTCAACTCCCACGGTCATGTATAATGCAGAATAGGCGCCTTTGAGCTGCGTCATTACATTAGCGCCGGCTTCAATTAAAGTGTCATAATTAATTTTACTCACTGAAGGTAATTTATTGGCCAATAAAAGTAATAAGAATTGTACATCACAATCAGTTCTTGGCGGTCTTTTTAATTTGGCTAACAATTCCTGAGCGTTATAAATATTGCCGTTATGACAGGCGGCAAGAAAGGGGTTCACTATATATTCAGGTTGGGCATTTTTCCTCAGGCTCGTCCAATCATCAGCACCGGCAGTTGAATATCTTGTGTGGCCGATCCCTACATATCCAGGATGCTCAACACCAAATTCGTGCTCGTCCGTGTAGCCATGTAATAATCTATTTACTAACCCAGCTTCTTTTTTGGTGTAAATATTGCCATCATAAGTGATCATCCCGACCGCAGAATGGCCGCGGTGCTGTAAACTTCGCAGGCCAAGAAATATGGATCTTGAAATTGTATCATTTCCATATATTCCTATTATACCGCACATTAATTTATTACTCCATTATTTTGTAAGTTGTGGAAAAATTGTCAGATGTAATCTAGTCTGCCTTTTACTCGGGTTTCAAATATTCGCCGGTCCAGCAATACAAACATAACTTCTCTTTTGGTAACCCTATAGCTTCCACCATATCATCCATATTTTGATACCTTAGGGTCGTCACATCCAGATCCTTGGCGATCCACTCGAGCATTTTTTGATATTTTTCGGAGTTATAATCCGTATATTCAGATACATCTTCGATATCTTCACCTTCAAGGTCACGGATCGCACGCCGCGCTGCAAGCTCCTTGATCTCTCGGGTGGAGAGATTGAATTTACATGGGAACATCAGCGGCGGGCATGCGGGCCTGACATGGATCTCTTTCGCACCGCGTTCCCAGAGCTTTTTTATTGTATAGTTCTTAAGTTGTGTGCCTCTCACAATAGAATCCTCACAGATCACCATACGGTTACCTTCAATGATCTCTTTTATCGGCACAAGCTTCATCGTCGCGATCAGGTTGCGGATCGCTTGCTGGGGCGGAATATAACTTCGGCCATAGCCGGCAGTATATTTTACAAATGGACGTCTATAGGGTTTGCCGGATTCCATTGCATACCCAAGAGCATGAGCAACACCCGAATCGGGGATGCCGCTGACCATATCGATCTCTATATCTTTATCTCGATTTGCAAGAGCTCTTCCGCATTTTTCTCGCACGACCTCCACATTTATATCTTCATAATTCGAAGCTGGAAAACCGGTATAAACCCATAAGAACGCACAAATCTGGGTTAGATCGCCCCCAGGCCGTTGGGTGTCTACCCCATCCTTATTTATTAATACGATCTCACCAGGCCCAATATGTTTAATGGTTTTAAACCCAATATTTGGAAATGCAGTAGTTTCTGAGGTCACCGCCCAGGCATCGTCGCTTTGACCTATTGCTAAAGGCCAATACCCAAAACGGTCACGCACTGCGTACACACCGTCTTTGTTTAATAATAACAGCGAACATGCACCTTCGATCTCATCAAACATCTTTTCGATGCCGTCAATAATATCGTCGCCTTGGGTTATCAACTTTGCAACTAATTCGGTGGGATTGACCGTATCTGCGCTCATTTCGCTGAAGGTTATGCCTTGGTCCAGAAGTTTTTTGGATAGCTCTGCGACATTTTCGATCAAGCCATTTGTCACGAGACAGAACGGTCCGAATTTGGAGTTTAAATATATTGGCTGCTCTTCATTAGCACTTATTACACCTATTCCTTTATTACCCTTCATTTGGTCAACATATTCAAAAAATTTCGATTTAAATTGGGTTTGGCTTATTACATGGATCTGGCGCTGAAAATCGTCGCCAAGTACTGCCATCCCGCCAAATTCGGTCCCTAGATGTGAATGGTAATCTGTTCCATAAAACAAAGTTTTTGCACAGTCTCCTTTTGAGACTACCCCGAAGATCCCGCTCATAAGATCCCTCCAATAATTAAAATGCGTTGGTAATATAATAGGGTAGTATCCACTAGCCCTGAAATAGTTACGCGCGTGCCCCTGATTTGAATACTGTCTATTATCATGGTGCTATTCATAGACCTTTTCCTGCCCTTATATTGGCAAATTTGTACTTGCCAACCCAACGATTTTTTAAGTGCCAATTTGGAAAATTCTGGTGGTAGTGCTCGAACCGGGTTTTATTTGAATTTTCGAGCCTGAAATGATCAATAATTCCACCTACCCCCCGACTCGGATTAATTTGAAACTTTATATATTTTTCTTTTAATGGATCGAGAGAATTTCTTAAAATTTTTCAACAATAATTTCGCCGCATTTCGTACATTTACCCTTTTTGAGCTTTATCTTGCTCTTGTTGAAGAACCCTCCTCGTTCAATTACTAATTTATTGCAGTTGGGACAGTATGTATCGCCAAATTTTGGGTGATAGATATTGCCAAGATATACGAATTTCAAACCTGCCTTGGTAGCAATCTTATGCGCGGCCAATAGCGTCTTTTCGGGTGTCGGTGGTAGATCGGTCATTTTATAGTTGGGATGAAACCTCGATAGATGTAACGGTGTGTCAGGCCCCAATTTTGTCTTTATCCATTTACATAATTTACGAATGTCGTCGTGATCGTCATTAAGGGTTGGGATGACAAGATTGGTGATCTCTATATGTATTCCAAGTTCACGCGCAAGTTCACAGGTGGCCTTGACGGGCCCGAGCTTGCCGCCGCAGATCTTTTTGTAGAAGTTCGGGTCGAATGATTTCACATCGATATTCATTGCATCCAGATAAGGCGCGATCTTTTTCAAAGGCTCCGGGTTGATGAAGCCGTTGGTCACATAGACTGTATAAAGGCCGTGTTTTTTTGCATAGACCGAGCCCTCGTAAGTGTATTCGAACCAGATCGTGGGCTCGTTGTAGGTCCAGGCAATACCGTCACAGCCGCGATCACGCGCGGGTTTGACGGCCGCAGAAGGCGCGACCGGCTTCACACCGCTCTCGTCAGGCTCCGATTGCGAGGTGTAATAGTTCTGACACTGCATACACTTAAAATTACAGCCCAAAGTGCCGAAGGAATAAACATCTGAGCCGGGGTGGAAATGATATAACGGTTTTTTCTCGATCGGGTCGACCGCACCGGACGACGTTAACCCATAAATTAAACTGTATAACTTACCGCTATTGTTCATTCGCACACGGCAAATACCCCTTTTACCTGATGAGATCTTGCAATTATGCGGACATAAATTGCATTGGACTTTTTTGCCTTTTAAGGGTTCCCAAAACATTGCCTCGTGCATTGGCGCACCTATTCCTTAATTGTATTATAACTACACAAAAGTTTCTATAATTTGGTAATTCTGGTTTGCGGAATGGTTGTGAAATAAAATTCTAAATCCCAGACGCTATAAAAGGCACAAAGGCACAAAGTGACAGAGGCACAAAGTAAATTGTATGAAAATTAAAATGGGGGGTAGGTACTTTGTGCCTTCGGTCTCGATGTCCAAAGGACGAGAGACCTCGTGTAAAATAAGAATAATTTGATTGATAGCATATTTTACTCGTGTGCCTTTGGATCTTTGTGCCTATTTACGGTTTTATATTAAGGAAATTCGCATTTCGGATTTCACTCTTGAGGAGCTTTAATTTTGGGCACCGGGGGTTGCCCCTTCAGCTATCCATTTCAACGTTAATTTTATAAAGTTATAAAAGAATAAAATTATCAGGTGGAAAAAAATGAAGATCGATGCCTTAAGGGAGCTTTATAAAAATAAATGGCTGGCAATCAAAGTTAGCAGATTCAGTAAAGATAAAGTTCCTTTAGAAGGCAGTGTAATTGCAGAAGCTGATAATAGGGAGGAATTATGGAAAAAAGTTCCTCAAAGTAAGAGAAACGCAATTTATATCATGTATTCTGGAAAGTATTTAGAGGAAGGATATGCTGCTGCATTTTAATGTGGAATTTTCATAAGAGTTCGACTAGATAAAGATGAACCCTTAATAGTTATACCCGTTAGTCTAACTGGTAAAGTTGCTAAATATATCGTTAATATGGCATTGGATACTGGTGCAACTTTTGTTATGATCCCCTGGGATGTTGCTGAACGATTGGGTTATGATCCGAAGGGATCTCAAAAGCAAGTATCAATAACAACCGCAAGTACAGTAGAAGAAGTTCCTGTTATTACTATTGAAGAATTCAATGTGCTGGGTCATTCCATGCGAAATGTTAAGGTAGTGGTACATGACCTTCCCCCCACAAGTCGAGTTGATGGCCTTTTTGGTTTGAATTTTTTAAATAATTTTAATTTAAAACTAATGTTCAAGAATGGATATTTGGAATTATCTGATTAAAATTCTAATTCTTATTTCACTCTTGAGGTGCTTTGATTTTGGGCACCGGCAGTTGCTGTGGCACTGTAGACTGCTCTACCACAGTGGACTCTTGAGGTGCAACTTGCGGCTGCAGTTCAACTTATTGCCTTTCAAATAGGAAATTCCAAGAACCAAATAAACTCCAAGTACCAAATTCGAAATTTATTGCGTCAATATAACACTTCATAATTGAAAAAAATATATACCAATAAAGATATTTATAAATATTAAGAGGAGTAATAGGATAATTATGGTTACTAGAGTAGGTAAGATTACCAAGATCAGCTTTAAGATCAATCCAAATGAAGTAGATCAGATAAAAAAATTGATCAAGACCGAATTCCCCAATGAATATAAGATGAGCTATCGGAAAAAAGAACTAACTGTAACCGGCGATTTTTCAAGCTATAAAAAGCGTAATAAAATATTATATATTTTAAGTGGTGGCAAAGTTGGGGAGAATGTATAGAGGCGTGGAAGTCAAAGCAAATGGTAGGTCGGCTATTGCAGTTGCATTTGTTGATTCGGGTTGTGATGAGACAATAATCAGTGAGCGGTTAGCTAATAAATTGAAACTTAAATTATTTGGTAAATTTGAATCGCTATCCGCATCTCAAACTAAAATTATTGGTAAACTCTGCAAAGTAACAATAAAAGATGAAAGAATTCAGGATCTACTGACCGTTGGTGTCACCAATAAACCATTTGAGGACGCCGAAGAACATGGTGTCGATATTATTCTAGGTCATGATTTTTTACAACGGAATAAAGTGAAATTGGTATTTTAAAAAGATTCTAGATCCCAAAAAGGCGGATTTGGAAAATTGGGATTTATGATTTGTTTCGAATTTCGGATTTCACTCCGGAGGATTCTTGGGCACCGGCAGTTGCTGTGGCACTGTAGACTGCTCTACCACAGTGGACTCTTGAGGTGCAACTTGCGGATGCTGTTCAACTTGAGGTACTGGTTCTTCTTCCACCTGCGGCATCGGTGCCGGTTGTGGCGCAGGCTTGACCTGGGGTACGATTTGTGGTGTAACCTCGGGGGTTGCGGGTTGCTCTGGGGGTGGCATTTCTGGAGCAGGGGGTTGTTCAGGCGGGACTTCTGGTGCCGTTGGTTGTTCTGGGATTGGAGCCTCTGGAGTTGGTACTTGTTCAGGCGGTACTTCTTCCGGAGGCGGAGGTTGAGCTTCTTCGACAATCTGCTCTTCTTCCTTCCCTTTTTTCTTTTTGAGGAAGATGAACAGCAGTATCAATACTACGGTTATGATTACGATAATTCCGATAAGCGCATAGAGCATTGTGTTATCTTTGTCGCCATCCTTTGGTTCATCGCCATCTTTCACGGTAATTGTCAAAGTGGATTCTTCCGATGCATCTTCACTTTCAACAATAAATCTAATCGTATATTCTCCAGGTTCCATATCTTCGGGAATTGTAATTGTCACGGTAATCTGCCCGGAATCGCTTTCAGTTAAAGAAAATGAACTCTTGGAGAATTGAATATCAGCTGAGGTGAAATCATCCGATTCGAATTTAATGTTGAAATCATCTTCGATGTTGCCATCATTTGTTATAGTAATCGTAACATTCTCAGAATCACTCGGTTTCAAATTTAAAGATGAAGGTGAAATTGATATTGAGACATCATAATCCGGTTCAAAATCTTCAGAAACAACCTTAACATCGATGTTAACTTCATCTTTTGCAGTTATATCACTTAAAGAGGTCGCAGTCACGGTAATTGTATAATCCCCAATGGTAAAATCATCTGGAATATCAATACTAAGTATTACAATTGAATCACTATCTGGCTCCAAATTCCCATTAGTTACTTCAATGGTAATATCTGATTGTGACATATCAGAACTTAGTTCAATTTTGAAGTTGTCTATTGAATTGCCTTCATTTTTAACGGTTAAATTAATAACTTTAGACTCGCCCTGTTTAATTGTGACCGAATCTCTTTCAGTTGTAAGATTAACCTTGTAGATCGGTTCGAATCCTAAATCAATAGTAAATCTAAACAAGCCTGATAAACAAACACCATTAGTTGGCTCGACTTCCCAATAATATGTTTTACCATCTACCAACTCATTTTCTAAAGTATATTCGGTGCTGGTTAATCCTGCTTTGATTGTGGTATGAGGATCTGGACTTTCATCAAGAGTCACTGAATAAGTAATGAACTCAGTTCCGGAATAATCAAGTTTCCATTTCAAGGTCGGTGTCAATGTATCGACAGTGGTTTTATCTGGTGGAGTTAATAAAGTAACCTTTGGTGTAAATTCAGATATTGTACTATCGACAATAATTGAAATATCTGATTTCACTACAATTCCACTATCTTTATCAGTTAAGACCAGTTCAATATCTTCGGTTCCTGCTATATTTTCTTTTGGTGTGATCTTGAGAGTATCATTTACTGTATCGATTATTTCGATTGATTTGATATAAGTATAAACTTGTGGTTCAATGCTCCAGGTTAAATTTTCATCTGTATCCTCAATATCGCTTTCAAACGACGTTAAATCAAATAGAAGTGGCTGTATACCTACACTAATATTATCTAAATTTTCGGAAATTATAGGCAGATTATTTAGAACCTCAAGAGAATCGTTAATGTATTTCCAACCACTTGATACAGATTCATTATCTTCGAATTTCACACGGAAATCATAGTTTCCGAGTATTGAATCGATATACGTTGTTAAACTAACTTCATATCTATTATTAAGATAATTACTTGTCAAGTTAGTCCATTTACTCTCGCTTTGAGGTTTGTATTGAGAATAACAAGATAACATATCTTCCGGAGTTTCATAATCAGTTCCATTGATGTATAATGATACAGATTCGGTTCGATAAATTGAAGTCTCTGATAAACCTGCATCAATTACTTTCGGACCTGAATTGTATACGAGCAAGGAATCATTCAAATAAAGCCATGAACTATAATTCCCATCACTATCATTAACTCTTACACGAAAATCATAGTAACCGAATAATGCATCAAATGGAATATTGAAAGAACAATCCCACCTTCCATTATTATACATTGGAGCACTAAGATCGGTTTTATCCCAAGATGTTTCGGATGAATCTCGATATTCTAATTCTATCGTGAGATTCTCTTCAATTTCTTCAATATCAGTAGAATTTATCCATATCGATATTGAATCCCCTAATAAGGCTGAGTTATTAGATAATGATGTATCTTCAATCGCTGGAATATTATTTAATACCAATAGCGAGTCATTTAAATATAACCAGTTACTAAATAATCCACCTGTATCATTAAATTTTACTCTAAAATCATATAATCCTAAAGTTGCGTTTTTCGGTGGTGTAAAGCTTACTTCCCATCGGGAATTTTGGTATTGTAGGGCTGAAAAATAAGTACTGTTCCAAACTTGTTCATTTGGATCTCTATATTCAAAAAATGGAGTTAAGTTGTGCTCTGAATCTTCAATATCTGTGGCATTTGTATGTAAATAAATTGGATTTATTCTTAGAGTTGTTGAATCCGAAATTTTAAGATCCACAACATGAGGTGGTATGTTTAACTTCATTCTATAAATAAAAACATCATAAAGTCCACCATTGAACGTAGTATCATTGGCACCAGGAGTAGTCGGGAAATCGAATGATTGTGTCCTGCCCGTGACAAAAGCATCACATTCAAGGCTAACTGCAATTCCCCAACCCATATCAATATCGTTTCCACCAACGAATGTAGAATACATAAGTAATGAACCTGTAGAATCTAGGTTAGATACGAATGTCTCTGCTCCAATTAAGATGCTATCATAGGCACCAGGGGTAATAGGGAAATCAGTTGAGCCTGTCCAACCTGTTATATATGAATTCCCATGAATATCAGTTGCTATATCTCTTCCTTCATCCGAGCCACTTCCACCTATAAATGTGGAATACAAAAGAGACGATCCTGTTTGGTTTAACTTTAATACAAAAGCATCACTATTGCCATTAAATATTGGATTGTAGGCCCCAGTCGTGTTTGGGAAGTCTGTTGAAGAGGTATCTCCAGTAATGTATGCATTATTATTAGAGTCAATAGCAATGCCACTACAATCATCTTCATCACTTCCACCAATGAATGTGGAATATAAGATCAATGACCCTGCGGAATTTAATTTGAACACAAAACAATCACCCCATCCATTGTATATTGTATCATTTGCACCAGGTGTAGTCGGAAAATTGGGTGAACTAGTCGATCCAGATACATATGTGTTGCCACTTGAATCGACAGCGATACCCATTCCATTGTCAGCATTACTTCCTCCAATGAATGTAGAATATATAATCATTGAACCAGTCGGATTCATTTTGAGCACAAAAACATCATCCCAACCGTTGAATGTTGTATCATTTGCACCGACAGTTGTTGGAAAATTCAAAGAATTTGTCCATCCAGTTATATATGCATTACCCATGAGATCTACGTCAATCCCTCCTCCAGATTCAGTATTGCTCCCACCAATAAATGAAGAATACAGTAGTAATGAACCCATTTGGTTCAACTTGAATAAAAATAAATCATAAAGGCCCCCATTATATATAGTCTTATTAGCTCCAATCGTAACTGGGAAATCGGTTGAAAATGTCTCTCCCATAACATACGCATTATTACTAGTATCTATCTCAATTCTTTTACCATAGTCATGATCCACGCTACCCACAAAGGTTGAGTAAATAAGAGAAGAGCCTGTGGAATTCAACTTCAAAACAAAGACATCACCTAGGCCATTATGTATCGTATCATTTGCACCAGAGGTAATCGGGAAATCGGTTGAGTAAGTCGAGCCAGTTATATATGCGTTTCCGCTTGAATCGATTGTTATATCTTTACCCTCTTCATTAGCGTTTCCACCTAGGTATGTAGAATAAATTAGTGGATCAATGATAATGGGTCTGTCTTTATTATAATTGCCAACAATCTCAAATCCATATGTCATGGGGTTTAATATTTTAAATCTACCCTCAACTATGTTTTTACCTCCCTCTCCCTCTTGACAAATAAATAAATCAGAATCTAACATATTAAATAATGAAGTACAAACAACGAGAGCACCTTGAAAATTTATTAATATTTTTTCAGCACCATTATAGTTCATTCGAATATTATCTGGATCTCCACCTGGATGCACAATAAAATCATATTTCAATCCTTTGTCCGATGAATAATATCTCAAATCAATATCATCATAAATATTCTCGTAAATTATCTCTTGATAGTTTGGAACATTAGTACACCATTTACTCGAATCGTTTCCATAAAAGTAATTACTTCTATGAGGTAACAAACCTATGCCTTTTGGCTTAATATCATTACATCCCTCAAAATTCAATTTTAGTACAACACTTTTTCTTGGCCGGAGAATTTCAGGTTCAAACTCAGGGTGAAACCTATCATATGGATCCAGCTGTACTTCATTCTCATTAATTGGTTCCTTAATTTCAAACACAACTCCGTCATCAAGAAACCAAACACCTTTCCCTTGAATGTAATATCTAACAGAATCATTCCCAACCTGCCCACGATTTTCCGTGAAGAATCCATCAAGTCTATTGATACTTTGTAAAATCTGTTGCTCTTGAGCTTTATCAATAACTGAGCTATCAATTGAATAATCCATTTCTGAGGTTGAGTTATTATTTAGTGTTGGCTTTGAAGTTCCAAAATTTACAGCTGAAAGTAGTAAAAATAAACTAATGATAATTATTACAATTTTCCTCATTATTCAGCCCCCTTGAATATCATCCTGGCATTCAGTAAAAGAATTAATGATTATTTAATTTTGCTATCAAATTCAAAAAAAGCGAGCGATCTTCAACTGCAACGCGTTTTTTAGCTTTTTAATGATTTCATAGTTGTGAGCTATTTTGAGGTGATAGGAAATAGGTGGTAGGACATAGGCTTCTCTTCGGGAGCCGGTAGCACCGGGAGTACAGGAGCGTGAACCTATGTCTAATGTTGAAATGCAAATTGGAGTTTGGAAATTTGAAATTTGCAATTTTTATTTTGCAATTTGAAATCCTGTTCGTTACTCCCGACACTCCCGTTACTCCCGATACTCCCGAACATTGACATTCCCCAGTAATGTCCCTATCACCTACCTCCTATCACCTAAATATCACCAATATTTCCACATTCCAAAAGACTTATATCGAAAATAGTGCTATTAGGGTGAAAATTCGATACAAAAAAATTAGATATTGAAATAATTGCATATTTTTATTTCATTATGCAGGGGTATTATCATGGCTAAGCCAAGCAAAAAGACCGAGGAACAGATCAATCAGATCATAGCGATTTTAGATGAACTAGCCGAAGATACCTCGGTGCCCAGAAATATCAGGCGCGGCGCAGTAGAATCAAAAGACCTTTTACTAAATAATGACCAAGCCTTGGATCTACGCACCGCCTCGGCAACTATGATCCTTGATGACTTGGCAAACGATCCCAACATACCATTACATGGAAGAACGCTTATCTGGAATATCATCAATATGTTGGCGCAGTTAGAGGCATAATGACACTAATTTAATTTTTTTTTATTTATTAGAGCTTGCTATCGGAAAGGCAATAGGAATTTCTATAGTTGTGTTATTGACAATAACTATTGCGTCCTATGTCCTTAGTCATATAATGCCATTTAGTCCTTAACTATTTACTACTAAACCGTCCGAAGTCCTTTTCGGGAACCGAATTCAGAACCTTGGACGCAGGACTCACGACTTAGGACTCAGGACCATCGTTACCCGAAATTAGTTACCATATGTCGCCTCTCGCCTTTCGCCCTTCCGAAAGAAAACTCTAATCCTTATTAGTCAATAAAAAATGGCAACATACCACAACATTAAAATGGAGTAATTATTATTCACCCATTCCAGAATTAATTCGAGATTCAAATTAAAATTTTTGGGCTAAATGCAGGGGACCATGGAGACTGATTATTAATGCTTAGCGATCAAGAGCCACAAGGGATAACATTGAACAAGTTTCGATGTGTTAAATGTTTAACATGCTATCGCATCTGTCCTTTTGACGCTATACTTTTAAAAACTGATAAGGTCACGATCGATATTGATAAATGTCAGCTCTGTGGCATGTGTGCAAGTGCCTGCCCGGCTTATGCGATCGACACAATTTACTATGATACAGATACATTAATAGATCATATAAAAACCCAAAAGGAAAAACTTGGAACAGATACTTTGGTGTTAATGTGCCGGGGCAGCACGCCACCTTCCTGCGAGATTTTAGAGTTGCTAAAAGAGCACGAAGTCACGAGTTTCATTCCACTGCGTATACCATGCGTGGGGCGTGTGACAGTTGAGTTTTATCTACAGACGTCACTATTAGGCATTGAGAAATTCATTGTGATTCAATGTGACGACGCATCCTGCAGGATGAAAAACGGCAGCGATACCAGCATAAAGACCCAATACCGTTTCAAAGAGATCTTACAAGAGTTAGGTGGGGAAGACGACAGGATAATCTTGATCCAAAACCCGTTAAAGGCCGAATATTTTACAGATAAATGTGTTGGCTGTGACAAATGTGTTTTCATCTGTCCTTACGAAGCAATAGTCGCCCAACCGCTTGCCACCCCCACGATCGACCCCGAAACTTGTAGAGGTTGTGGCGCTTGTGCGTTGGTCTGTCCGCATTTAGCGATAGAGCTGCGCGGGTTCGAATTCGAAACTTCGGTCCAGGCACTTAAAGATATTAAGGCTGATATTGACTTGAAAACCCAAATTGATAAGCCGAAGCTGTTAGTTTTTTGCTGTCAATGGTCTGAATATTCTGCTCTTGATCAGATCAGTGAAGGCCAGGTCAAAGAAAATGTATCCTTAGTTGAGGTGCCTTGTGCAAATGGGTTGGATCCGGTGCAGGTTATCGATGCACTCCAGCTTGGGTTTGACGGGGTGATGGCGTTTGTGTGCTCAAATGAAGATTGCAAATTAAAAGAGGGGCGGCAATCTGCCGAAGCTAACTTTTTTGCGCTAGCTGTGACTTTGAAAAAATTGGGACTTTCCGACAGGTTCGAGCTCTGCGAGACCTCACCAAGAGATCTTGACAATTTCAATTCAAAACTTGAAGCATTCATTACTAAACTCTCCGCACGATCGAAAACAAGTCCGGGTGGTGAACAATGACGTATAATATTGTAACGAAGCAGGAATTAGCACCGAAAATCAAGCTTATCGATATCGAGGCGCCGAGCGTTGCGAGAAAGGCGAAGCCAGGCCAGTTTGTAATTCTGCGGCTGGACCAGCGCGGCGAACGGTTCCCGCTCACAATCGCAAACACCGACACCGCCAACGGAACTATCAGGGTGGTTTTTAACGAGGTAGGCAAAAGCTCGATACAGTTAGGTAAATTTGAAGTGGGAGATGCGATCGAAAACCTAGTCGGGCCACTTGGAAAAGCCTCTGAAATAGAGAAATTCGGAAAAGTGTTATGCTTTGGCGGCGGGATCTTGACACCTGCACTTTGGTTTGTTGCAAAAGCGTTAAAAGACGCTGGAAATGATATTATAGGGGTGGTAGGCGCGAGAACTAAGGAGCTTTTAATTTTTAAAGACGAGATGCAAGCGCTCAGCACTGAATTCTATGTCGCCACCGACGACGGTTCCGAAGGTCACCAGGGACTTGAGTTCCTGCAAGAGATCTTGGAGCGCGCCAAGCTCGATCGGGCTATCGTTATGAGTATTGCTGAAGCCACAATGAAAGCGGTTTGCGAATTGACAAAACCTTTTGAGATCAAGACCATCGTATCATTGGCACCTATCATGGTGGACGGCACCGGCATGTGCGGGTGTTGTAGGGTTAATGTAAGCGGCGGCACCGAATTCGCATGTGTGGACGGCCCTGAATTCGATGGTCACGAAGTTGACTGGGACTTGCTGATCTCGCGTAAACGCACGTATCTGCCAGAGGAAAGAATAGCTTCACTTATGTATGAAAGATCAATTGATTAGAAATAAGGAGATAAATATGGCCAAGAAACTGAACTTGAACCGGGTTTCCATGCCCAAACAGACACCTGAGGACCGTGCAAAGAATTTTGATGAGGTTGCTTTGGGTTATACGGATAAGCATGCCCAAGACGAATCGGAGCGTTGTATCCAATGTAAAAAGCCCAAATGTATAACTGGCTGCCCGGTTGAGGTTGATATCCCCGAGTTTATTCTCGCCTTACGCGAGGGCGATCTGCCCGAGGCTGTGCGCTCGTTAAAAGACAAAAATGCGCTGCCAGGCATATGTGGAAGGGTCTGCCCGCAAGAGTCGCAATGTGAGGAAAAATGTATTTTAGCGAAAAAAGGCGCACCGGTAGCAATAGGGCGTTTGGAGCGCTATGTGGCGGATTGGGAATGCAGCCAAAATTTGGAAACTCAGAAACCCGAGGTGGAGCCCACCGGCAAAAAGGTCGCGATCGTAGGGGCGGGCCCGGCAGGACTGACCGCAGCCGCAGATTTGGCGAGATTAGGTCATGAGGTCACAATGTTCGAAGCTTTGCATGTGGCGGGTGGGGTGCTTATGTACGGTATACCCGAGTTCAGGCTGCCCAAGGCGATCGTGCAGGGCGAGGTCGAATTCGTTAGATCGTTAGGCGTGGACCTCAAGCTCGACGCAGTTATCGGTAAGATCGCATCTGTGGACGAATTGTTTAGTGAAGGCTACGATGCAATGTTCATTGGTACTGGTGCAGGGCTGCCGATGTTCATGAAGTTAGAAGGTGAGAACTTCAAAGGCATTTATTCGGCCAACGAGTTTCTAACTAGGATCAACTTGATGAAAGCCTATCTGTTCCCGGAATATGATACACCACTGCAGGTTGGTAATACGGTTTGCGTTATCGGCGGCGGAAATGTCGCTATGGACTCTGCAAGATGCTCTTTGAGGTTCGGAGCCGAAAAAGTGTACATTGTATATCGGCGCTCGCGCGAGGAGATGCCGGCCAGGCTCGAAGAGGTAGAGAACGCCGAAGAAGAAGGTGTGATTTTTAAGCTGCTGACCAACCCGACCCGTTTTTTCGGGAATGAACAAGGTTGGGTCACCCAAATGGAATGCATCGAGATGGAACTGGGCGAGCCTGACGAGTCGGGTCGTAGAAGACCGATACCCAAAGAAGGCAGCGAATTTATACTGGATGTCGATACTGTGATAATCGCGATCGGCAATCGCCCGAACCCGTTAATTCCAGCCACGACCGCAGATATCGAGACCACAAAATGGGGCACTGTCGTTGCCGACGAGGAGACCGGCAAGACCACCAAGGATGGTGTATATGCAGGCGGCGATATCGTTACGGGTGCCGCAACTGTTATTTCCGCGATGGGTGCTGGGAAAAGAGCGGCCAAGGCGATCCATGAGTTTTTATCGAAAAAGTGATGATATTAAGCGCTATTTTTGCAGAATAATTTTTTTTACCACCAGAAACTCGAAGTTATGATTGATCGAACTGCGAATGGTATCAAAGTTCGTGTTAGATTATTTTCAATAAAAAACCAACTACTGAGTCACAGAGTGCACAGAGCTATAACACAGAGATGGTGTGAAAAACTAATATTTTTTTTCTATGCAAATCTCTGTGCTCTCTGAGTCTCTATGGTTGGTTTAATTCAAATTATTTAAAAAAACACGAACTACCAGACGGGTTTCTTAACCGTAACCGTCAAAAAGCCCATGAGGGTTTTTGAGGGTGAGGTAAATTGCGAAGCAAATTACCGTAACCAAGATAGCAATTTTAAATTAAAACTTCGAACCTCTTGAGACAGTTAAGAGAAAAAATATTATCAGAGGTAATTGTTATTATTTGGGATATGTGAGTTTACGACCCCTCTCCGCTTTATCATAAACCCCTTCGTACCAGGCTTGTTCGCCGACCAACGGCGGCTGGTCCCAATCCTTAAAGGCTTCGTTGATCGCGTCCGGCGGACAATTGATCGCGCAATACCCGCAATTTTCTATTCCCGGACATTTATCACGAGTAGAGTCAGTAAGCGCCGGCATCGCCATCCCTTCGAATTTTATGGCTTCAAACGGACAAACCTCTTTACATACCCCGCATCTGGAACACGCTGCCAAGAACGGTCCGACATCAATATGATCAATGCGCTTCTGATAAAGCTCTTCGCCATCTTGAGTTGGTGAGCCTGAGCCGGGTATAGTTTCTGCTTTGATATTCTGCATTGTGGCATTCTGCATGCCGATCGAGATCAGACCTGCACCAGCGGTCACGCCTAGGACCTTTATGAACGAGCGTCGGGTTAGTGCCAATTATTTCACCTATTTCTTGTTAAGTCATGAGTCTTGGAGTATCGGAGCCTCGGAGTCTTCAGAGTCCTGAGTCCCCTTTTAGGTGGTAGGTGATAGGTAGTAGGGACGGTTGTCCTGGGTCCTGACTCCCGACTCCTAACTCCTGGGTCCGGAGTCCCGAAACTTTACTCCTTGGACTCCCTGGACTCTATTGACTCTTGACTGAGTCAGGGTTCATTTATCCATTGAATTGCATTATAGCCGCAAATTCTGAAGCATCTGCCGCAATGTATACATTTATCTTCATCTACAACAGGTATACTTTTTTCGCCAGAAGCCTCATATTTGGAAATTGCATCTACCGGGCAAATATCTTTACATGGCATTGTGCAAAATTTACTTTTAAGTGATTCGGAATAGACTATGCCCTTCGTGTCATCGATCATATTTTCCGACACATGATAGGCACAGGCAGAGGTATTGATCTTGGGGAGACCGCCATCATTGAACGAGCCGCCGGTAGGGTTAGTGGATTTTTCGTATTCATCGGTGGTTGCCCAAATTATTTTACGGCCTGATGAAATTTCTACTGAAGAATATTCTTTAGTTATATCGGTGTCTGGCATATAAGAGAACGCACCTAACCCCATGCCAATTATTGCACCAACACCTAGTATCCCTAGATGTTTGAGGAATTTACGCCGTTTCTCGTCCGTTTTGGGTGCCATTATCTATACACTCCATCTCCCTTAAGATCTCTAATATATTTTGTAACCCTGAGGTCAACAGGGCACATCGGTTCACAATTATTACACAATGGATCATAAAACGCCGCATCTTTAGCGCGCATCTCGTAAATTGTCTCGAGGTGCTCTGTACGATAATTTTTATCGAGCGCTTCTTCAACGGTTATCGGATCCCTTCTGTCCTTAACCCTAACCTTGATATATTTATCGCGCTTGCGCAAGTTTTCCAAGGTTATCTGATGGTCTTGTTCACGGTCTATTATACCGTCTCCATCAGGGTCGCAAATGATACGATTATATTTTTTCACATCGATCTGTGCTAACATCCTTTTATTGGGATTGCCGGTGCGTGCCGCAACTGCATAACCTGCAGGGTCGTAACCCCACGGGCATTTAGCTGCACAGGCCCGACATTCATAACAAGTAATTGCATCGGGGTGACCTGAAGACGTCGCCATTACCGGTAAACTACCTAAAAACGCGCCTAACGTCAAAAATGCACCGACATTGAGTAATTTCCAGCCACCTTCCATGAATTCGCGTCGGTTAAGCTCAGGATGTTTATCGTCTTTTGCCATACTTGCCTCCCTTTCTGAGGTTATTTTGGTAGTGGGGTAATTATAGTTATTAACTTTAAATCTTTTCATTTTTTGTGACGATTTAATTCATTAAAAGGATGGAGGATGGTGGCTGAAGGATGAGGGCTAATGAATTGTGAGCTTGCGGCAATTTTGTCATTATGTAGGATAGATACCCATCGCTACAATGCGTAGGATTGCTATCTATTTGCCAAATTGCGTAGGTTTGTCAAAGTTCTAGCCATTGGGCGTGGGACTTGAATGCCTTTTGGTTGATTCGTTGGATTGTCCAATGGTTAATTTAATGCGTGCACACTTTTTCTCGGTTGATTCGTGTGGTTATTATTTATTTGAGCAATCCAACACCTTCAGTAATCAAATGGCGCTCCCACGCATCAATCATTGGACGTTAAATCCTACGCACAATGGTAAACTTAAGACAATCCTACGCCATCAGGCTATTATATGGCAATCCCACGCATTATGGCATGCCTAAAACAATCCTACACACGTTAGCAATGCAATAACAGTCCCACGAACTCTCACAACTTAAGCGACCTTTAGCATATTTTGCCAAAGCATCATCACATCTCATAACTTTATTGGCCTCCACCCTCGATCCTTCAACCTTTGGTCTTGCTTTTGGTCTTGCCCTTATTCTTGCCCTTATTCTTGCCCTTATTCTTGCCTTTATTCTCGCCTTTGAGCTCTTCCAATATCTCATCCACAAATTTCTTAAAATCCTCAAATGAAAGTTCTTTATAGCCATCTTTTTGGGTTATTGTTGCTATTTCCAGCGACATAAAATCGATCTCACCTTCGGTGGCTTTGTAAATACCACCCAACCCAAAAGATATAGCTTCCTTGAGACTCATGCCCTCTACATACAGCCCCTCGAGAAAAGGTAAGGCCAGGTCCCTGCCCGCCCCGATTGCGCCACCTTTATATTTCTTCAATGCACCGCTCGGGTCCGTCTCGTAGAGATGCTTGCCGCGGGAATCCAGCCCGCCGATTATCAACGACGTCCCAAAAGGCCGTACTCCGCCGTATTGCGTATAAATCTGTTTCAAATCACTGATCTCCCTCGCCATATCTTTGACACTGATCCTCTCACCATACCGAAGACGATATCTCTGGGCTACATTTCTTGCATAACTCACTAAAACTCTTGCATCGGCGACCAGCCCCGAGGAAGCACAGCCAATATTTTTGTCAATTTTGAATATCTTATCAACAAAATCAGTCTCTATCAGTTTACTTGAGATCTTACGCTCGACAATCAATAAAATACCTTCATCATATATCAACCCAACACAGATCATCCCCTTTTTTACTGCCTCACGTGCATATTCCACCTGGTACATCCTGCCGTCGGGCGAATATATGTGTATTGCCACATCGTAACGTTCTTCACCATGGTCATCGTCAAGCATATTAGAAAAGGGTAAGAACTAAAGGGGTACTTAAAGATGACTTTGTATTTTGAAGATAGGTTATAGGATTTAGGATATAGGATATGAATATAGGGACATTGCTGACATAATTGTCAAAGGTCAAAGGTCCAAATCGGGATACGGGAATCGGGATACGGGATTCGATTTATCAATGTATAACGTAAGAAACCCCGTTCTTTAGGACGGGGAGTTGAAGTCGAGAAAATGGCAGGTCAGATTTTGCATTAAAAGGCGATTGGCTCTGTCCTTTAGGATAGATGTATAGATCGTATCATAAAAATGTAATCGAATCCCGAGAAAGGCTTTCGACCTTGGACACTACGACAAATGATATGCCTATTACCTATCTCCTACCACCTAAATCCTAACTCCTGACCCCTAAAATAGATCAATTATTCCCAGTTTGGGATTTATTTCTTTAAATTGTGGTATTCCCCAAGCGACAAAACATCCAGCTTACCGGTCCTCGCGCTTTTTATCGCTTCTATTACCGCCTTCGCGGATGAGATCGTAGTTATGAACGGTATCTCAAGATCCACCGCCAATCTCCGCATCATATAGCCGTCACGCCGCGCACCGGTCTCCTGGGTCGGGGTGTTCAGTATCAACCTGATCTCGCCTTTACGCATGAGCTCGATCGCATCCGGGGAGCGATGCTCGCTAATACGCCAAATGGTCTTCACAGGTATCTCCTGCCCGCGTAGATAACTTGCAGTGCCTTTGGTCGCGACTATGTTTATACCTAGATCCGTTAATTGCTCGGCAAACCATCTTATCTTGGGCTTGTCTTTATCACCGACCGTTAAATAAGCCACACCATCTTCACCATTAACCAAAAATTTTACATTATCAGATAATCGCGCCTTGTAATATGCCATCCCAAAATTCGTATCTATTCCCATCCCCTCGCCGGTAGATTTCATTTCCGGGGTTAATATTGTATCCAATCCCGGCAATTTTTGAAACGGGAATATCGGCGCTTTTATCGAGACATGCTCGATCGTCCGCTCTTGGGAATAACCGAGATTCTTCAACGTATCGCCCAACATCACCTTGGTCGCCAATTTCGCTAACGGCACCCCTATGGATTTCGAAACGAACGGGATTGTGCGACTGGCACGCGGGTTCGCTTCCAGTACATAAACAACATTATCCTTTACTGCGAATTGGATGTTCAATAACCCTTTGATCTTCAACGCCAACGCAATTGTCTTGGTGGCCTGTTTGACCTTCTGGAGTACTTGGGGGGATAGGGTCTGGGGCGGCAACACGCAATAAGAATCGCCGGAATGTATACCTGCCTCTTCTATATGTTCCATTATCCCGCCAATATAAACATCTTTACCGTCCACAACTGCATCGACATCAAGTTCGATCGCTTCAGATAGAAATCTATCAACGAGTACCGGGTGGTTCTTTGAAGCCTTAACTGCATGACTCATATAATATTCCAGATCTTTCTCGTTATAGACTATTTCCATTGCCCTACCACCAAGCACATAGCTCGGCCGCACCAATACCGGGTACCCGATCTTCAAAGCGATCTCGCGTACCTGCTCGAAATTATAGCCCGTACCCGCTTCGGGCTGCGGTATCTTTAGCTTCGACATCAGTGCGCTGAATAGCCCGCGATCCTCTGCAATATTTATATTTTCTGGTGAGGTACCCATGATCTTGGTTTTCAAACCGCTTGAGTGCAGTACCTTTTCCAATTGGCCGACCAGATTGATGGAGGTCTGACCGCCAAACTGTACAATTATACCATCCGGCTGCTCATGCTCGACGAGATTGAACACATCTTCAAATGATAATGGTTCGAAATATAGCGCATCTGAAATATCGAAATCCGTAGAGACCGTTTCAGGATTGTTGTTAATTATCAAAGCTTCAATATTTTCATTCTTTAACGCCATCACCGCATGCACACAGGAATAATCGAATTCTATGCCCTGGCCGATCCTGATCGGTCCTGAGCCGATGATCAATACCTTCTTTTTGTTACGTTTTTTAGGAGACGGCGCTGGTTTGGGGTGGATATTTTCAAGCGGAGTTTCATAGGTAGAATAATAATATGGGGTTGCAGCTTCAAATTCACCGCCACAAGTATCAACCATTTTGTAAACCGGAGTGATCTTGAATTTTATACGAAGTTTTCTGATCTTAAGTTCGGTGCTATTCGCGAGCTCGGCAATATGCACATCTGAAAATCCAAATTGCTTGAGCTTTCTAAACAGCTCGGGTGTCATTTCACGTCTGAGGTTTTTTAAATTTGTAACTTTTTCTTCAAGTTTCAAAATATTATCGATCTTCGATACAAAGAACGTGTCATATGTGCTCAGCTCCGATACCTTGGCGACCGGATAACCGCGCCTTAAAGCCTCTGCCACCACAAACAGCCGTTTCTCGGTCGGTATCTGAAGCTCTTTGATCAACTCGTAATCCTGGAGATCGTCTATCCTTTCGAACCCGAACACATCGATATCGAGCGAACGTATCGCCTTTAACAACGCCTCCTCGATATTTCGACCGATCGCCATGACCTCGCCGGTAGATTTCATCTGGGTGCTGAGCTCGCGGTTTACAGATAAGAATTTATCAAAAGGCCACCGCGGGATCTTAATAACTACATAATCGAGTGTCGGCTCGAACGACGCGTAGGTTTTGCCGGTAACGTTATTTGGAATCTCGTCAAGTGTCATCCCGAGCGCGATCTTCGCCGCCACCCTCGCAATCGGATAGCCCGTGGCTTTGGAGGCAAGCGCCGACGAGCGCGATACGCGGGGGTTGACCTCGATCACACGATATTCGCCGGTAGCGTGGTTGAAAGCGAATTGGATATTACACCCGCCTTCGATCTTCAACGCCCGTATGATCTTCAAGGCCGCAGCGCGTAAAAGCTGGTGGTCGGCATCGCTCAGGGTCTGGGCGGGCGCGATCACGATCGATTCGCCGGTATGGACGCCCATCCCGTCAAAATTCTCCATGTTACAAACAGTAATACAGTTATCGTGCGCATCGCGCATGACCTCGTATTCGTACTCTTTCCAGCCGAGCACACTCTCTTCGACCAGCACTTGTTTGATACGGGAATAGACCAACCCGCGCCCGACAATATCTTCGAGCTCGGGCTCGTCATGAGCGATCCCACCACCCGTCCCCCCAAGAGTATATGCGGGGCGAATAAGGACCGGGTAGCCGCCGATCTGCGATATGCTTTGCTTGGCCTCGTCGATCGAATTACAGGCGATGCTGCGTGGTATTGGCTCGTTGATCTTCATCATCAACTTCCGGAACAGGTCGCGGTCTTCGGACGTGGCGATCGCGTTGAGTTGTGTGCCTAATAGCTCAACCTTATATTTCTTCAAAGTTCCGGTCTCGGCAAGTTCGGAACATATGTTCAACGCTGTTTGGCCGCCCATCCCCGAGAGTATCCCGTCAGGTCGTTCTTTCGCGATTATTTTGGATACTATTTCCGGTAATAACGGTTCTATATAGACCGCATCGGCAGTATCGACATCGGTTTGGATGGTGGCGGGGTTGGAATTCACAAGAACGGTCCCATAGCCCTCCTCTCTAAGCGACCTGCACGCCTGCGAGCCCGAGAAATCGAATTCCGCGGCCTGGCCAATAACTATCGGCCCGGACCCGATTATCATGATCTTGCGGAGGTCGGAGCGTTTAGGCATTTTTGCGGCCACCTCCTTTCTTGGACCGTTTTATCATTTCTATGAATTTATCGAATAACGACTGCGAATCCCAGGGGCCCGGCGAAGCTTCGGGGTGATACTGCACCGAAAATATCGGCAGTCTGCTGTGCTGCATACCCTCGACCGTTGAGTCGTTTACATTGATATGGGTATATTCGATCTCAGTCCCGGGGTCTTTGGTGTGGCTGCCATTATCCTGTGCAACTGCATAGCCGTGGTTCTGGGCGGTTATATAGACCTTCTTGGTCAGCTCGTCACGGACCGGCTGGTTCGCACCGCGGTGCCCGAACTTGAGCTTGAAGGTTTTGGCGCCGAATGCAAGCGATAAGAGTTGGTGGCCAAGACAGATGCCCATTATTGGATATTCACTTATTAACTCTTGAAGCGTTTTCACAGTGGTCGATAATATTTCCGGGTGGCTGGGATCGCCCGGCCCGTTCGAGATGAACACGCCGTCGGGTTTGAGCGCGTGGATCTTGTCGGCGGTTACATTATAAGGCAATTGGATAACATTAGCGCGTTTTAAAAGCGATCTTATGATATTATTCTTCACACCACAGTCTATCAGTGCTATGTTCAATTTGCCGGTGCCTTTCAACTTTTTCTGTTTTTTACAACTAACCTGCGCCACTAGATTATGCTCGCAGGGATGCACCATATTCTGGGCTTCGGCCACGAGCTTGTTTACATCATGACCATTACCGTCATCATAATATGTTTTGAGTATGGCTTTGAGCGTCCCAAATTCACGGGTTTTTATCGTCAGTGCACGGGTATCGATATTGGCGATACCGGGTATATCATATTCCGCCAGGAATTGCGAGAGGGTTTTGGTACTGGCGCGATGGCTCGGGGTTTCACAAAATTCGCGAACTGCATAACCTTCAACCTGGATACCATCAGATTCGAAACTATCTTTATTAATGCCATAATTACCAATCAGAGGATAGGTCATCATCAGGATCTGGCCTTTGTAAGAAGGATCAGTAAGGGACTCTTGATAGCCCGTCATCCCGGTATTAAAAACAAATTCGCCCGCTACAGTTTTAGCAGTCGCGCCGAAACCGTCCCCCCAGACGATAGTTCCATCTTCAAGTACTAAAATGGCTTTGAGTTCGCTTGAAGTCCGGATTTGTTCCAAGGTTTTCATTGGCTAGACCTTAGAAAAGGTGAATAGCAATTTCAGGATAAATATTTTTTGATTTGGGGATGGCTCCGTATGGGGAATTGGGAATGGGGAATGGGGCCCCACCCCCCATATCAAACCGCAGAGGACGCTGAGGACGCTGAAGGCGCTGAATTTTATTATAATATAAGGATTCGAGATTCCAGTTTCGAGATTCGAGGTGACCTATGTAAAGGTAAAACGCAAAAGACGAAAAGGACCGCGTGGGGACTCAAATTTAGAATCCAGAATCTGGAATCCAATAGAGAATTCAGCGGCCTCAGCGTACTCAGCGGTTAAAAGTGGAGGGGGTTTCGGTTCCCGAATCCCGATACTCCCGGTTGAAGACGATTAATTGACAAAATATCAGAAGGTTTATGTAATAGTAATATAATTTTATTAATGTCGAAATTATAGAACAACCTGGGGAAATAGAAGATGCTGAGGGAACGATCGAGAGCCTCAATAACGATCTTTATTGCGTCGTGGATAATATTGAGTGGGATAATAATTATACCGTTGAGTTTACTGGATGTTGAGGGGCAGGAAGTGTTGGGAACTGCTAATTTCACCGAAGATTTCTATATGACTACATATATGGATGCGAATGAGTCTGATGTTGTTGGGTGGGGGATTGGCAGTATTGAGTTGGCTATGAAACCAAAGGTTACAGAACTTTCGTTAGTTGGGTCTTGCGATATCCAAGCCGATGCGCGTGGTATATTTGTCAAGGGAAATTATGCTTATGTTTGTGCTGGGATTGATGGTTTTTTTATTATAAATATTACAGATCCAATAAATCCAATTCTTACTGGAAATTGTGATTCAATCAATATTGCTTTTAATGTAAAGATAAAGGATGATTTTGCCTATGTCACAGATTATGGATATGGATTACGGGTAATAAATATCACGACCCCTAAAAACCCAACACTAACAGGATCAGCTAAAACACCAGGTTATGCTAAAGGAATTTATATAGTCGATGATTATTTATATATTTCTTATGAAATTGATCCAGTTACGGGGGATTCCGGGGAAGATGGATTAGGAATAATCGATATTTCAGACCCAAAGAATCCGACAATTATCGCAACTTTCAATACATCTACATCAGCTAATGATGTTTATGTATCGGGTAATTATGCATATGTTGCCGAAGGTGATGAACTATCTGGAAATTTTGAAATTGTAAATATATCAGATTCAATAAACCCGACTCTTGCGGGAAGTTATGATATTTCTGAAAACGCATGGGATATGCAGGTTGTTGAAAATTTCGCCTATATTATTGGGAGTTGGCCAGGATTTCTAATACTAAATGTAACAGATCCAACAAATCCAACTCTTCAAGGAAGTTATAATGATATTTCCACGGCAAGGATATTTATTGATGGTAATTATGCCTATGTTACAGGTGATTATACCATTGGCTTGAGTCATATTAAAGGTTTATTTGTGATTAACATTACAGATCCAATAAATCCAACTCTTATTGGAAGTTGTGATACAACACAAAACTATATTCATGATATATATGTTGTTGACGATTATGCATATATTACTGATGATAGTGGATTAAAGATAATCGAGATTTGGCATAGTAACGAAAATCGCTATCAATCAAAATGTCCGGCTTTTTCATTAGAAATTGATACCACGGATAAATACATTTACCATGCAAATTTGACTTGTGAGGATAATATCCCACCGGGTACATCAATTAAGTACTATTTATGCGCAGGTGGTTCTAGTTTTGAGCAGGTGATACCTGGTACAGACTACATTTTTTATTCCCCCGGAAATAATTTGCAATGGTTGGCGATTTTATCAACAACAAACGGTTCGGTGACACCGAGCATTTCAAAAATATCAATTTCATATGAATATGACTCTTCCGCCCCTGATTCGAGTGCAATGCCAATCTTACCGTACTGGCAAAATATATCGAAATTTAGAGTTGGATGGAACGCAATAGATAATTATAATATTGTAGACATCACACTATTTTATCGCTATAGTGCTGATAATGTAACTTGGAGTGATTGGATCGAATATAAACGGAATGATACGCTTTGGGGAGCTTCTTACAGTGGTGAATTTACGTTTGCCGCGCCTAAGGGTGATGGTATTTACGAGTTCTATACTGCTGCAAATGATATTAGTGGCAACCTCGAATCGATGCCGCTGGTAGCGGACGCTATCGCTGGTGTTGATACTGGCTGGCCAGGCGTAAATCCACCTGAAGCTTATGGAAAATATAATAATACTGGCACAATAAATTGGTCGTGGGTGACGGCGCCGGATACTGGCAGTGGTATTGTTGGGTATTTTGTATGTGTAGGTACAACCCTGGGTGGTTCTGATATTGTAAACGATAGTTTTACAACTAATAATTGGTATCAAATATCAAGCCTACAAAATAATAATACTTATTACTGCAAGATCAAAGCTAAGAATGGTGCTAGGACTATTGGCAATTATAGAAATGGTGACTTTGTAACAGTAGACACAAAGCCACCTTACTCATTATCGATATTGATAAATGATGGTGCACGTGAAACCCAATCATTAATAGTAAATTTAACACTTAATGCAACCGACAATATTTCCGGTATAAATCAGATGGCATTAAGTAACGATGGAATTAATTGGAGCGCTTGGGAAACTTTCAGCTTAACAAAATCGTATACGCTACCTTTGGGTAACGGCCCTAAAACCGTTTA
Organism: uncultured Thermoplasmata archaeon; assembly: GCA_965372445.1. Taxonomy (GTDB): domain Archaea; phylum Thermoplasmatota; class Penumbrarchaeia; order JAEHCK01; family CBDVCJ01; genus CBDVCJ01. The sequence continues at coordinate 30,238 of CBDVCJ010000002.1, forward strand.
TTTCAAAGTCAAAGATTACGCAGGTAATATCGCACCGCCAGTTTCAGATACAATTATTTTAAATGTTACATACCCCGCTAATGATATCGATGGTGATGGTATTTTAAATCACGAGGATCCTGATATGGATGGCGACGGAATTCCAAACTATGAAGATCCGGACATTGACGGTGATGGCATACCGAATGAAGATGATGAAGATTCTAACTACCCATCTGAATTGGAGCATGAGGAACCCTCTTGGTTACCAATCATTATTGTTTTGATTCTTTATGTGATAATAATATTATATGTAATTGCAAATTATATCAAAAGGCGCTATCGTACCAAAAAATGATCTGGTACCATATTTTAATCAATGGGAATGCTGAATTTATTTTTGATTTGGGGATTGTTCCATATGGGGAATGGGGAATCGGGAATCGTCCACCCCCCGCCCTTATGTTAACACGAAGAACACGAAAAACACGAAATTTAGTAGTGGAAAAAAATTCTTTCGTGTTTTCGTGCTTTCGCGTTAGAAATTGGGGTGGGGGGTTCGAATCCCGACTCCCGAGTAAGTACCTACCACCTATCACCTACCACCTAACTCCTACCACCTATTACCACATAAATTCACCAACCCCTCCCCTATAAATCTTTAAGTAAACACAATACAATAACGGGAGGCAAAATCGTCACAATAATTTCAGGGGAGAAAGAATAATGCTCGATTCCGAAGTAGATATTGGTTTGGCGAAAACAGTAGATTTCATCAATTCGATCTTAAACGAAAATTCAGAGGTCATCGTAGATGAAAGTGACTCCGAAGACATGACCAAGATCGTTATGCGCAATTCCATTCGCGAAGATTCGTTCCAAACTTACGACCCGTCTCAACTTGAAGAGCTTGAGGATGGCTACAAGCTCGCAGCTGTGGACGGCGGCTCGCACAAGATCCTCGATGCGGGCTCGTTCATTCTTGGTACTTACCGAGCTGGTTATCTGATCTTCCAGAACGGTAAGATGCTCGAAGACAAGATCGGCAATATCAACACCCAATTCATTTCATTTTCAAATTTACGCGACCTTTATTCAAAAACCTTCGCCAAACTTATTGGTGAAGCCCCGGTCGAGTATCCGCGCCAGCTGCATGTGGTGCTGGAACGGCTGCGAACGTTCGCGGAATGGGAGATGGTACAGGAGCTTGTCGCGAAATTGGACCAGGATGATATTATATTGATCGACGGCTCTTTGAAAGCTTCAATTAACAGGCTGGATGTGCTGTTCCAAAATGTGTTGGAGAAAGCTGTTGATAAAGGTATACATTTCATCGGAATAAGTAAACGGAGCACACTTAGGTTGAACCATATGCCGTTGATCCCGAGGGTAAAAAAAATGGGCGAGCAGCAGTTCCCGAAAAAATATTGGTCTTGCCAGATATCTGATGAGGATATTACGGACGTGGAATCAGATCAAATGGATAACGATAAAGGCAGCACCCGCCAGCAATTTGGTAAAAGATACATTGTTAAATTCCATCCGCTGACGCGTTTCGTGTTCAGGACCGATATTAATCGTTTGGATAGATCCGACCCCCACCAGCTTTTCATTAAGATCAGTAAATATTGCAGCGACCCGGCCTACCTGGGCTACCCCTACCCGTTAGCCGACGTCCATAACCAGGTTGTAATTACACGTGCGTTAAGGGAAGATATGGTTTATCGTATGCAAGGCATTGCACTGGAGAAAGGTATCGGGTTGGGTGAATGGGAGGACCTCTTTATCGACTTTCATCGGATATTAGACATGAACGTATGAAGATTGTTCAAATTATTGAGAAGGTTGCGTTTGCAACTTAGTAGCAATTCAAACTCAAACTTAGGTGATTTAATGGCTGATAATTCAGACTCAACGCCTCAGGGCCGCATAATCGGTAAGAATGTAACAGAGATCCGCTACCGCTCATCCTATAACGAAGAGATTTTCTTGGGTGAGATACTTTTGGCGGAAAACGACGAGAATGACCTGAAATTCTTGCTGAGGGTATTCGATATTGAATACGGTGCTGAAGCCAGCAGCCGCGATTGGCCCGAGCGTACCGCCGGGAACATGATGGTGATGGACTGTCGGGACGACCGGAGCTTCGAACTGCACGATAAAGACCGCAGGCTGTTCAAGATCGGGGTGTGTGCGCCTTTGGGGTATGCCACCAGTGCAGGCACCGAATTCCGCAAGCCCAAGACCATCCCGCCGCATTTCTCGAGGATCCGCAAGGCCGGCAAAGAAGATTATGCTATTCTCGAACAGTTCATGGGCGATATTTTCGTCGGCGACCTCCGCAGCGGCGAGACGAAGCTCGATTTTCCGGTTGGCATCTCCGGCGAGCATTTTCCGTCACATATCGGTATTTTTGCGACTACCGGCATGGGTAAAAGCAACCTTATGAAACGGCTGGCGGTGGCAGCTATGGAATCCGGCAAGTACGGGCTGCTGATACTGGACCCCCACGGCGAATATTTCGACGGTGGTAAGGAAAAGCTGCGGGGCTTGAAACATCACCCGTTAGCGTCCGAGATGCTCGTGGTTTACAGCGCGCGGGAGTTGAGCGCCGGGGGCTACAACAAGATCAAGATCAGTGCACGCGAGATCGAGATCGACGACCTTATGCAACTTTATGATTTCTCGGATGCGCAGCGCGACGCGTTCAATAGTGCCACCAGGGTGTTCTCCGGGAATTGGCTGCTGGAGCTGCTCGAGCGCGATATTGAAGATCTTATGATGGAGCTGGAAGGTACCTTCGAAGGCACGCTCGGCGTGATCCGCAGACGCTTGATGAACCTTTTCAGAAGCAATATCCTGACCAAAGATAAAACCGTCTCCATCATCAGCGCAATATATGAAAGCCTCAAGAACGGTAAGGTCGTGCTCGTGGATACCTCGAACATGGGCGAATCCGAAGAGCTATTGGTTTCGGTGGTGCTGGCACGGGCGGTGTTCGAGCGCAATAAATTACTTTTTGCCCAACCCGAAGAATTCCAAAAGTTACCTGAGATGCTGGTCACTATGGAAGAAGCCCAGCGGGTATTGGGTAGAGTTGCGCCGGGCGGCAGGAGCAATATTTTCGCCAAGATCGCTCGGGAGGGCCGTAAGTTCAAGACCGGCCTGTGTGCGATCTCGCAGCAGCCGAAACTTATCGATGACGAGATCATCTCGCAGTTCAACACTTTGTTTATTCTTGGGCTGGCAGATAAGCGCGACCGCGATATCCTGAGGGATTCTGCCAAGCAAGATGTCTCTCAGTTAAGCAACGAGATCCAGATGCTGATGCCGGGCGAGGCTTTGATCACATCGCCGTTCACACCGTTTGCGCTGCCGACCAAGATCGATCTTTATGAAGATTATTTAGCGTCGATCCAGGATAAATTTAAAAATAAAGGGGAGGGCTCGAAACCTAAAGTTGACGAAGGATTTTTCTGAAATATTGCAGGGCGATGAAGTACGAAGATTCTTTGGTAAATAGAATGAGAGAACTGGGAATGAAGTAGAGAGAATCATGAAGATACCCATTTATAATTTTATTTAGGTGGGCTGGTTTTTTATTTATTGATGAGGTCGATAATGATTATTCCCCTTTAACCCCTCGGTTCTGGTTGGTTTTGCCAAGCAGAGCCCGAAGGTAATGAACGAAGTGAATTACCTGTGTTTTCATTACGACTGACTTTGGCTTTGGGAATAATTTGTTTTAGGACGCCAAAACAATGGAATTAGGTTTGAAACCTTCGGCTTTTTTCAGGTTAAAATTAAAGGGAATTATTAATTATCATTAATGAGGAATCGAATTAATTTTATACATTGGGAGGAGGAATCCTCCCCATCCCTCCTCTTGATATTTCGCATGATTTTGACCTGCGGTCAAAATAAATGTATCGAACATCAAATCCCGTATCCCGAGTCCGGAATAGAGACAAAATGTCTTATATTGGGAGCTGTATTTGGGGTTGGGGTAGGAGGGAGATATGGAATAATTGGAGGAAAAGATAATACTCAATTTTTATATAGAGGGATTAATATGGTAAAGAGAAAATATTGGTTTATAATCCATAATGAGGGGACAATTCAATTTGCTCCAGAAAGAATTTATCATAGTAAACTGCCATCTGAAATAGAACAAATTTCAAGAGGGGATTATATAGTCTATTATGTAAAAAGGATAAAAAAGATTAGAGGTATTTATAAAGTCGTTTCTAATGTTAAAAATCATCCATTGGAGGCGGATTTAACTGAAAAAGATACACCTATAAAATATTATGAAATTAACCCTCTTATTGAGCCATCAGGAATGTTAGATGTTTCCATTATTGAACCAAGAAAAGTATTTGAGGAAGAAATTAAGAGATTAGAGAAAAAACATAAAAGAAGATTTGGATTTGGGTCAATAATACGAGAACGTGTAGCTTTACAACTTCAAGAAAAAGTGTTTCGCGATATTTGTAGAAGCATCGTAGATGTAATATAACCAAAATAAAAATAAAATCAGGAAGGTATCATTAAATGAACAAACTAAATAAATTATTTGAAAAGTTTGGAAAAGAATTAATTTATGTATTATTTGCATTTACAAGAAGTGGATTTGGGATAGGTGACGCAGATTTTGATATAATAGCAAATGCAATTAAAAACAATATGGATATAGATA
>CBDVCJ010000003.1:0-32013 GCA_965372445.1 uncultured Thermoplasmata archaeon
TTTTTAAAGCGAGGTAATTTGCAAAGCAAATTACCGCAGGGATCGATATCCCCTCAAGTCTCTAAACTCCAATTTCTAATCCTTATAAGTCAGAAAAAGTTATCAAATTGCCAGGGTGGTCACCATAAAAAATAAAATAACAACTAGTCGTTGGGTTGTTCAATTAATGTGGTTCGTGTTCTTTGCACACGGGATCTTATTCGGTATTCCCGCGTTTGGCAGCTCGGCATCACTCCGCAACATTTTCATCCCGAATTTCACAACACGGTTTTTAAATAATTCGCCCGGGTATTGTTATTTGTATGAAATGCAGAACGCGATCCAAGGCGGTTACAAAGTATATTACCTGAATCTGATCATTCCGTTCCTTATTATTTCGGTAATGATCTTAATACTCGGCCGTGTTTGGTGCGGGTGGCTGTGCCCGTTTGGGTTCTTTCAAGATCTCATGTCGAAAGCGCGCAAAACAGCAAAGCGCTCGTATAAAGAGCTGCCGTATAGTGCCGTTGTGATCCTGGACAGGTTCAAATACGCGTTATTGTTCATAATAATTCTACTACTATTCAGCATAAGCATTCCCGCGTTTGCATTATATTATTTCAGGGCGGATTTGGCGTTACCATATTGCCAGGTCTGTCCCGTGCGGCCTTTGTATGTATTTTACCAGCAGTTGTTCGGGATGGAGTCCTGGTCGACCTCGACACCGATCTTTGGCATTATCGTGCTGGGTGTTGTTATTGGCACTGGATTTGTCGTGAGGCGCTCGTGGTGCAGAGTGTGCCCGCTCGGTGGGTTGCTGGCACTGTTCAGCCGCCGAGCGCTAATAACACTGCGCAAAGATGGCGATAAATGTACTAAATGCAGAGCATGTCTGAGAGCGTGCCCGATGGATATCAGCGAGGTCTACGAGGAGATGGAAAAAGATAATATCTCCAGCCCGGAATGCATACACTGCTATCGATGCGTCGAGCTCTGTCCTGAAGAAGGGTGTCTGAGCGTCGCGGTAGTGAATAAAGATATTGTGAAGTCAAAACCGATGGCGAAGAAATGATTACGATTTCGTATCTGCGGCATAGGTTAATAAACCAATTCCTCACCGAGGGCGAAGTCAATCGCCCATAGAATAATATAAAGTCACGGCAGCGAAAATATATATATATAATATATTTATGGAACACATATAGACAAAAATAGACAAAATATTTTTTTACTAGTAAAATGATGGGTGATTAGTTAATATTAGAATTAGAGAACCTTTGAGGTGGTATTTATGTTTTCAAACATCCCAGTCATAAATTTAAAACGGATTATAATGATATTTATCGCATTGATATTGATTACCACCAGTGTACCCGCTGGGATAGATCCAAATTCGGATGTGGCTAATACTCAACCCGCCAGTACAATTGTTACTCTACCACCCTTACCAGAGAGTATAATCACCAATTACCCGGATCTTGAACCTAGTAATTTTCAACCGATGACCTACGCGCCTGACTATAATGACGTATTAGTGGTATATAATGATAACTCCCCGATCTCGATCCAGATCGCACAATATTTCCAGAGCCAGCGTAATATTCCTCAAGCACACATGTGTAATATATCAACATTAATAAACGAGGAGATCAACCGCGCTACATTTGACGACCTAAGAAGCCAGATCGAGACTTTTATTCAAAATAATGGTCTGACAATAATAATTAATTATATCGTTACAACAAAGGGAGTACCATTAAAGATCACAGGTGGCGGAGATAGTTATGCTAGTGTCGATGCTGAATTGACGATGATCTTGGGTGTTTATTCACAGTATATAGGTAATTGGCGAACCTTCCCAAATACTTATTACGGCAGCTGGCGCGATTTCACCAAGGAATATTACGATATATATTTGGTAACTAGATTAACTGGCTATGATTTCAATGATGTTAAAAGTTTAATTGATAATGCAACGAACAGTTACGGCCAGCAGGGCAATTTTGTGTTTGATTTCGACCCGACCAAAGAAGGTAATGGCGGCACCCGCGCACGAAATGATAGGCTCGAGAATGCCCACGCCATCTTAACAAACAAAGGTTATAATTCGAAATTGCATACCGGCGGTCCATTCCTTATCGATGAATCTAATGTTGCGGGTTATGCCTCGTGGGGCTCTCGCGACGGCCAATACTTTTCTCCGGCCGTAACGTCCAACACGGGCCTTGAAACCGATACCTCGCCTGCGGATGGTATACCAGACGGGTGGAATGAGTTTGAGGACCCGAATGGCACTGTTTCGATGGATGACACCGAAACTCGTGGCAGCTGGTCTTCATGGTCCGTCAAGATCGCGAGGAATGAATCAAATGAAAATTATTCATCCCTCTATCAAAACATAACAATAAGGCCTGATATTAGATATTATATGTTGGGTTTTATTAAGTTCATAGGAGTTTCAGGTGATCTAGGTGGACATCTCCAGATCAAAGCTTATGACGGCGCGAATCAACTGGTACAAACACTCAATGGTTCTGCCCGCACGGGCACTACCGACCGCTGGCATAGGTTAAATGACGTTTCTTTTGATCCTATTGCAGGTGTGACCAAGGTCTCAATTGCTATTGTGTTGGCTAAATCGAGTGGGACCGTTTATTTTGATGATGTCGGGTTATATGAAGTTAAACCCCACAATACATGGGTACCCGGCGCACTTGCTGAAACTTTCACGTATTATAGTGCATGGACTTTTACATATCCACCCTATGCACGATATTCATCCTTTATTGCCGATCTCATCCATGAAGGTGTGACCGGTGCTTCGGGATATGTATATTATGAAGGGTCGCGATATTTACATCCGGACCTTTTATTTAATAGATATACCGAAGGTTATACTCTTGCAGAAAGTTTCTATGCCGCCTCGGATTATCTCGGGTTCACTGAAATTGTTGTGGGCGACCCGAAGGTCAGACCTTATTTTGGATTACTGCCGGATCTAAGTCTAGAAACCGATGATATTTCTTTCGATACTCCGTTCCCAAATCATGGCGAGAATGTTGAAATTTCGGCGAAGATCCATAATGTAGGGGGAAGACTGGCAAGTAATGTAAATATAACTTTTTATCTGGGGCAGCCAGGGTCTGGAGATGTAATTGGTTCCCAAGTGTTCTCTAGTATTGACAAAGATGGAACAAAGACCGCGAAAATTAATTGGAACACCTCGCAATTCTCGGCAGGGGACCACGATATTTACGTAAAAATAGACCCGGGCGATGCAATACGCGAAATTAATGAAACTAATAATATTGCCAATATTAGCATCCATGTAAATGCATTACCAAAATTGATAAATTTGGAATTTGAAGATACTTCAGTTTATAGAACAAATAGCATTATGATCTATACAAATGCTTCTGACAGTGAAACTGTTTCGAATTTAATTGATGCCGAACTGCATTATAAACCTTCGAGTTGGGGTGATGACGACCTCAATTGGACAAATTTAACCACCCGCGTGTATAATAGTGTTGAAGAGCGCTGGGAATTCAGTTTTGGGCCTGAAGCAGATTGGGCAATTGGTTATTATTCATTCCGTATCAGGTTTATTGATATGGATAATGGAGTTAGCAACTGGTACCAATATAAAAAAGCGGTGAATGTTAAGAATAACGTCCCGACAATTGAGAAGGTATGGGTCTCCGAAGAAAATATTACTCGATTAGAAAAGCTCACGATTTTTATCGAAGGTAATGATGTAGAAGACCTAAACAAATTGGAGGTTAAAGTACAATATCGTCATTCACTTCAGGGCACGGCAAATTGGAATACAATAGATCCCGGTAATATTTCAAACCCACAGGGAACAAATACCCAATGGGAGGCCTACATTCAGCTTAATACCTCTGTCAAATTAGGTTTATATGATTTAACGATAGAAATTACTGACCAAGACAACAAAATGGTTTCAATGGCCATTGAAGAAGTTTTCAATATAATCAATATAGACCCGGAAATGGATGCAATAACATTTTCGGCCACAGAAGTTTATCGTACGAACACAATTTATATCTATATTGATGCCGAGGACACCGAGGATTCGGGTGGGGACTTGCAGTGCGAGCTCCAATATGCCTACGTGGCAGCCCCACAAGAGGGAGATTGGGATGAGCTTTATATCGCAGATATTCATTGGGAACCCCAGGCCAAGGTCATCCAAGCGCGTTTCCATCCCACCCCCAGTGCGGTTTTAGGGTTGTACAAGGTGCGGGCGCGTGTGAGTGACCGTGACAGTGCCTGGTCGCCGTGGAATTTTGCCGATGAATCCATAGAGGTGAAAAATAATGTACCAACAATTGTGATGGAAGATGTACCAGATACGGTTTATGAAGATGAAGAAATCTCATTTGACGCGAGTAAATCTACGGATATTGAATCCAAACTATTGTATTTCATCTGGGACTTTGACGATGGCTCTCAATTAAGTGCCGAGAAACAGGCGAGCCACACGTATACGGCAAAGGGTTTGTACGATCTAAATTTAACTGTTGAAGATCAAGATGGCGGCAGTTCGACAATAAACAAAACTATTGTGGTATTGAATGTTAAGCCGGTTGCAGATGGATATAGTAACATTCAATCTGCGTTTGTTGGCCAAGAGGTAACTTTCTACGCCGAAAAATCGTATGACACCGCTTCTGATACGAACAACCTGACCTATATCTGGGATTTTGATGATGGTTCGCCTTTGGAAGAGGGTAAAGTCGTAACACACACCTTTACAACCGCCACACGCTATTTCATAACCCTGACAGTTAAGGATGGCGATGAAGACGAGAGCGAAAAAGATACGATTATGCTGGTGGTTGAAAACGCCCCTGAGGGCGATGGCGAAGGCTCAGAACCGACCGACAGAGGTTTTGATATCGCAACACTCGGAATTATCTTGATCGTGATCGTCATAATAATAGCGATCGCGGTTTTATTTGTGTGGCTGCGCAAGAAAAAAGCAGCAGAGAGAAAGATCGAAGAGGCAGTCGCCCCCAAACCCTATGCAGGATTGGAAGAGCCGGATGTGATCATCAGACCGGGGACGGTCGCATCATCGCGAACTACCCCCGAAATCGAGGTTGCACCGACCCCGACAGTTGCAATGCAGGAAGCACCGACCGGTTTTGAGCAATTGGAAGGCATACCGTCAGAAACAGCAGCACTTCCACCCGCAGGTGGTTTAGGAACGTTACCACCCGAACATCCAAAAAGACCGACGCAAAAAGCAGAGCCGGAAGTCATCACCCCCGACATCGAATTTGCACCGGAGATACCGTCACAGCAAGAGCCCGTGGTAAAAGATTCAGGGGCTTTAAAAGGAAAAGGTGCTGTAGAGGTTTTGATACCGGAGGAACTTTCGCCGACAACCCCGATCGGCCAAGTCCCGGAAGCGCCAGCCAAACCAGAACCTAAAAAAAAGGTCAAAAAGACCGTCCCTAAGGTAAAGAAATAGTAAAAATTACAGATCGATTTAAAGATCGAGATATTTTTTCAGATGTTTTGGTATTGAGCTTTTATCTATAGTTAATTCACGGCCAGTGCCGCCGCAATAATGGCAGACCACAGTACCTCTGCAATCCGGGCAAACATTGGTACCACCACAGTACGAGCAGTCACCAGTCCCGCGGCATCTATTACATTTACCAAGACCTTTACAGACGGGGCAATCCTTTTCAGACAGATTTGCATCCGAGGGGCCGCCATAACCCTTCGGCACATAGCCTTCCTTACCGGTGCCACCGCATTTTTGACATTTGCCGGTACCGCCGCAAACGGTACATTTGCGCTTACCTCTACACATAAAACAGGTACCGGTTTGGTCACAACTTCGACATTTTTTAGAACTAAGACAGTTATAACAAGTTCGCTCGGAAAATTTTATGCCGGCAGTCCTTAAACAAGTCCGGGCCTCTTGACCTATACCCATATTCAACAAACAAATGGCTTTAAAGAACCAAGCTTCCCTATTACCCACATTTAGTTTTAAAATTTCGTCAAAATGTGTTATCGCCTTGCGATAATTTTTTTGGTTCAATGCATTGACACCCAATGACATTAAATTTTCCAGGTGGGTTTGTTTGGGTAAGGGTTTATGACAGCCTATACAGTATATATATTGATCTTCGTTCTCGGTGTCACATTTGGGACATACTTTCATAGTTATTCCATCTAGGAAATATATTTACTATATTAATATTATTGTTATTTAATTTCTGTGATTAAAATCAAGGGGTTGGGAAAGGTTGATTATATGGATTGCCTTCGGAAAGGCGAGAGGCGAAAGGCGACATATGATTACAAATATCGGGAGCTCGGGAACCGGGAGCAACGGAACCAACTGTCCCCCACCCCAATTTTTAACGCGAAAGCACGAAAACGCGAAAGAATTTTTTTCCATTGACTAATTTTCGTGTTCTTCGTGTCCTTCGCGTTAATCTTATGGGGGGTAGGGGGCTTGTTTCCCGTTTCCCGACCATACCCTATCACCTAACTCCTATAACCTATAACCTAAAAAAACTCAGGACTATCGATGCTCCCGATACTCCCGCCTAAGGTATCTTATTAATCACACTCCCGGTACTCCCGACATGAAGCTACTATTATTATACATATAAAAATATGTAAATTATATATAAGAAAAATATATAAAACACCAAAGACATACGCTAGTTCCCACCTTTAAAAACTGTACGATAGATACTCTCGTATACCTCAATTGTGGGGGGGATGACAATAAATTTATCACTATTGATAAAGAGCTATGTAATAGTAGGCCGATGGTCGAATATACCGTTAAGGTTACTTATTGTATTAGTTGGAATTTTATTGGGATTGACCTCGATCTCGATCCTTTACTCCTTCCAAGTTCTTGAAGGTATCGTATTATTCGTCTTTTTCTTTATTTCGTGCTATTTGATCGATTCATATTTCAACATTAATGCCCGTAAAGCCCAAAAACTGGCCAGTGCAATAAATATTTTCAGTCGCTCGGGTTTCATGACAATTGTGGCGATTCACATTATAATTACATTATTGTTAGCCTTACACCTGTCTTTTATGCTGGATAGGATCCAGATCGTGCTATTAACTGGAACGGGATTGATCATTGTCACGTTTGGAACTTTAAATGCTGCCTTGCAATTAAAACGAAGTTTGTCGGCATCCACGCCCAATAACTCAAATGAATTCACTCCAAATTCGAATATTCCTTTAATTACATCATCAATTGGAATGGTATTTATGCCAATGACTTCGGCATATTTTATTGCCAACGATGTTTTGAACATATTCTCGATATTAACGATAATCGGTGTTACTGTGGTTTTCGGTGGCATAACCGTGTTTGAGCAATTAAACGAACAGGTCCAAGCCAATGTTAATGGTAAGACCGCTAAGAATTCCGTAGATTGGGAAGCCGTTCAGGTGACAAAAGAACTCGGGTTATGTGAAGACAACCTAAAAAATATAGCTGTCGATCTCTACAATTTACGAAACGAGCCGGAATATAGCAGTATCCCAAAAGAAGAGCGGTTATTATTTCTGCCGCACTGCCTGAGAATTGCCAATAAATGTAAAGGCAAATATGGGGATGAAGGCCTACTCTGCCGGCATTGTACTAAGGATTGCCGAGTCAACATCATCACCACCGAAGCCCAGAAATTAGGGTATAAATGCTTCGTCGTGCCCGGTGGTCAAATGGTATTCAATATAGCAAACAAATATAAACCAAAAGCGGTATTAGCCGTTGCGTGCTTCAACGAGCTCAAGGAGGGCGCTGCGAGAACCAACGGTGGTGATTATGACATACCCTTTCAGCTTGTACCGCTGCTTAAAGACGGGTGTGTCAACACCGAGGTCGATGTCGAGGAAGTGAAGAAATTATTACAGTTAGACCGTCAAGGGGCCGGTCTTTCTGCGAGTTAACAATAAGGTGAAGTAAAATATGACAACCATAGTTTCGCGTGAACAGCTCAAAGCTGCACTGGAGCGTGTATATCAGCGCGACAAAGCAGATCTGAGCAAAAACAGTACCGCAATCAAAAGTAAATTGGAAATGTCATCATTACTAATTTTATTTGGTACCTTGATCATTATCGGATCATTAATGGGAATGCTTTATTTTCAAGAGATCACAGAACTTACCATTTATTTATTCATAGCGGTATTAATAATCATCGGATTAGTAATATCATTCAGAGTGCCTTGGCATTTAAGCCAAAATATTTCCGAGCTAAATCTCAAGCTGGATTCGAGTTTCACACGTGTTCAACTTAATAGTGTACTGGGGGCCGTATTTATTTGTATGTTTGTTATCGGTGCCGCAACCACGTTTATACAACTGGATACAACCCAATTAGAAACTACAGAGCCGGAACTGGAAAATTTTGTAATTAACGATTTCATTCTAGGCGAAACATACCTGGATGTCAGCGGCGACCCCCGGATCGAGATAGTGGTTAATATTGATGGACCCGAAAATAATGACAATAAGGATAAGGTACTGATAAACCTGGAATCCTGGTTTGCAGGGGATAGATTAGAAGCTAAGACCACAAGGGTACCGTCCAACAATACGATTCAGGAATCGTTATTGATACATGATCTCGAAGATACATCCTATAAAGTCGAATTGATAGTGAATAATGAGATCGCCGATAATATTTTCAAGCCAAGCAGTAAAGACTTTTATATCTACAATGCAGAAGTGAAAATTCGTGGACTTTTAATGAATAAAGCTGACATTACCGTTACTGTATATAATGAAGGTGAACCTCGCGAGGAGCACATGGTCGAGATCATCGTAAAATCGTCCAGCATTCTCGGCTCCGAGGACGAGGAATCGACGACGAACGATGAGGTTATCGAATCTGATGAAACCTGGAAAACGACTTTCACGGTAAGTTTGGATTACTTTGAAGGTGAAGAAACTGAATTTGAAATATTTTTAGAATTCAGCGAAAAAACAATCGATCAAGAGAAAATTATTATTGAATCGAGTTAAAATGAAACAAATGTGAACTTTTTTTAACAAAATATATATATTCTTGAACAAGATTTCAATTGCATGATTTTCAATAGGATCATAAAAAAAAGTTACAATTTAATATTAATATGTTTTATTTTAATGATCACTTTCGGATTATTTGATACTGATGGCTTCGGGCAGAGTGGATCAAACGCCCAAAATATTGCAGCGCAACCTTCGCCCCAAGAATTTTTTTCCCAGCCATCTGAAATGATGTTCAGAGGCAGTGCGAATCGCAGCGGGTTCTATGAAAGTGTCGTCGCACCGGAAACGAACGCGGTCTTCTGGACGTTCAACACCACCAATTCCAATACAGGCAATGGCGTATATTCAACAGCCTCAATAGTCGACGGGAAGGTCTATATCGGGTCTGGCAAAGCCAAATTGTTCTGTATTGATCTTGCAACAGGCGCACAAATCTGGAACTATTCCACCATCCCCGGCAGTTGGTCCCACGGTCAATCCAGCTCACCTGCCGTTGCAAATGATAGTGTTTTCATTGGGAACGATTTCATGCCACAATTGTGGTGTATCAACGCGACCACCGGTGTGAAGAACTGGAATTTCTCGACGGGCGGTGGAGGTATGGAAGGTATATATTCTTCGCCTGCTACCGATAACGATTATGTATATATCGGGACCGATAATGATAAAGTGTTTTGTCTACCCCAAGTCGACCCGACTCCGGATGGCATCCTCAGCATGTCGGAGATAATCTGGAAATTTGATGCACCGGATAATGTTTGGTCGTCACCTGCCGTTTCGGGCAACCGAGTTTATTTTGGCGCTGGAGACCATGGTTCGGCTGGCGCAAATAAATTATATTGTCTATATGATAATAACGGATCGATCGATTGGACCTATCCCTCAGTAGGCAACATTCAGGATGTATTGTCGTCACCGGCGGTTGTGAACGGCAAGGTCTATTTTGGATCGAAGGACAATAATGTTTATTCACTCTGGGCAAATAACGGCACATTGGCCTGGACTTACCCAACAGGCGGGGACGTCATAAGCTCGCCGGCGGTTGCATATGGTAGAGTTTATATTGGCAGCGACGATGATAAATTGTACTGTCTTGATGCGAACACCGGCTCCAAGATCTGGGAGTATCAAACTGGTGGCGATATCTGGTCGTCACCAAGTGTTGCGGATAACAAGGTATATGTCGGCTCAAGTGATGGATATGTATATTGCCTGAATGCAACCGCCAATAGTGCCCAGAAACTTTGGGATTATTACATATTTGGCGGTGGTTACGGTATTTGCTCTTCGCCGGCAATTGCGGATGGCAAGCTCGTCATCGGCGGGGTCGACACATCTGTGCCTAAGATATACTGTTTTGCGGATATTGATCTTATACCACCGACAATAATCCAGACCTATCCTTTAGACCAATCCACAGATATCCCCACAACAGTCGAGCTCGCGATCAATTTCAGCGAGCCAATGGATATGTCTACGATCACAACGGCTAATATTTTATTAAAAGATAGTTTTGATACACCGGTTGCGGGCACGGTAAATTATATAGCTGGTACGTCTTCGGCAACATTTACTGCCGACAATCTACTAGCTCGCGGCGAAACATATACCGCCACGGTATTAAGTGCGGTAACGGACCTTGCCGCGCTCGGGCTGGATGGTAATGATAACGGTCTCAGCGAAGGCTCGCCGCTCGACGATCACAGCTGGCAGTTCACCACCTCGCAGAACATCCCGCCGATGCTCTCAGATGCGAATCTCACACCGACCGAAGGTGATCTGGCTACGACATTCGAATATGGTATTACCTTCACAGATCTGGATAATGACACGCCAAAAATTGCGCCCGCATTCATTAGAGTTAATATTGATAGTGAATTAACTGGTAGAGATATGACATTGGATCCAAATGCACCATTTAACCTACGGGACGATAATTTCACGAATGGCGAGCGCTACATCTACAGTACACAATTAACGAGCTATGGTATGCATACATATCAATTCAAATGCTCGGACGGTATCGATAACATTTCTTCAATTATTTTCAATAATCCGCTGGTATGGCATCCGCAGGAATTAACTACGATCCCTGACCAAGCCGCCACAGAAGATATAGAGTTGGTACTGGACCTGGTGGATTATATTTATGATGAGGATACTTCAATGAGCGAGCTGGTAATATCCGAGAATTCCAGTTATGCAAAGTTGGATGATCTCAATATAACCTTCAATTACCCGAATTCGTTCAATTATCCAAGCGGTAGAACTTACGAAATGGTGAAGATCAGTGTCTATGACCCAACCCGTGATCATAATATTTCGCAGGATGTCAAGATCAATGTGATCGCAGTAAATGACCCCCCGGTGATCGCCGGCATCCCGGACCTGCAAGTATATGAAGATAAATCATTTACAATAAATGTATCCGCATTTATCAGCGACGAAGATAACACGCTTACCGAATTAGAGATCTCGACGAATTCCAGTTATACGACCATTGAAGCCAAAAAGATCACGTTCTTATATCCGATCAATAGCGGCAAAACCCTGGAATTTGTTAAGATCATGGTTTTCGACGGTGGGCTCTATGCTGAACAGATAATTACAGTAACCGTAATACCAGAGGGCACGCCATTTATTTTATCACCAATCCCTGACCAGTACGCAATTGAAGATATAGATCTGGTGGTGGCGATGACGGAGTATATAATACCCGTGGGAGTAACCGATATAAATGATCTTGAGCTCGAAATTAGCTCGAGTTACGGCACCATCTCAGCCACAACTTTAATTTTCAACTATCCGAATTCATTCAATTATCCAAGCGGCCGTGACTTTGAAATTGTGCAGTTGAACGTTACTTATGAAGCCTACACCGATTCTCAAAATTTTAAGATCAATGTCAATGCTGTAAATGATGAGCCGTATCTTACAGTCATAAAAGCGCCCTCGAAAACTGTTGAAAATGTCTCAATTGTATTCAGGGTTGAATATTTTGATATGGATGGCAGTGAGAACCCGTTAGTTAAAGTTATGATCGAAGGAAATGAATATCAACTGGAGTATATCTCGGGTAATATTCACGCTCTTGGAGGCATCTATGAACTGGAATTGGATTTCAAAGTTGGTGAATACAGCTATTATTATCTCGGTGATGATAGGGCAAATGAAACTAATAGCGTCTATATTACCGATAACTACACCTTGACCGTAATTGAGGATTCAGGTTCTACCGAGGATTCGGATGCGGACGGCATCCCCGACATTTGGGAGCTCAAATACGGCCTCAACCCGGATGACCCAACTGATGCCGCCAAAGACCCGGATGGCGACAATTACACGAATCTTGAGGAGTACCTCGGCATAGACGGTAAACCCGGTGGTGATGATTCCTCGGACCCACATAATCCATTAGATATTCCGATCGAGGAAAAGGATCGCTCCGGCGGTACAAGCGAAACCGATGAAAGTGCGATCTTTATGTGGGTGGCGCTGGCAGTTATCATTGTAATTATAGTTGTGATCTTAATTGTGGTGTTGATATTGATACGTAAAAAAGGGCGGTTTGGCGAGAGGGTGCCGGATGAGCCGTACCCGCCCTATCGCGACGAGCCGCAACCCCCAGCGCCGCGGGAAGAGCCGCCGATGGCCAGACCTGTTGATGAGCCTGCCCCGCCGGCGCAATTTTCAACAACCCCGCCACCAGCCACTCAAATAGACTGGGACGAAGACCAGACTTTTTAATTTAACTACTACTTTAGTGGTAGCAAGACTTATATAGCCAAGAGCAAGTATTGATTTTATTCTAGTGCCATTATAAAACTTGGATATATATTAAAAATCCCAAACTCAAAATCCCAATACTACCAAACAAATCCCAAACTCAAAATCCCAATCACAAAACCTATTCTAATTAGGTTACGGTGTCTTAATCGTACTGTGTTAAAAAATAACATTACCTAATCCATATTCATTGTTAAAGGGACTCGAACTACAGAGTCGCAGAGTGCACAGAGGCGAAATAGTATCCAGTTATTTTCTCTGTGTCCTCTGTGGCTCTGTGGTTGGTTTTTTTAACGACCATCTGAAGGAGATACAGGTCATGAAGATCGATCAATTCCAAAAATTCATGCTTATTTTTTTATCTATTATAATTTTAATGGCCGCCAATTATTTTACAGTTGGCTTTGACAATGTCGATTCCAAGCTCGAGATGAATTTTGAAGATCCAAATATCGAGCTGACACGGTCATCTCAACCGACCTCGAGAGCTACCGAGCGTACATTGAATGATTGGACGATGCACCTGTTTGATCCCGCACATAATTCATATACTACCGCAACGGGCCCTACAGATGCGAATATTTTGTGGTGGAACACGACCGGCGACATCACATATAGTTCGCCCTGTGTTGCAAACGGGCGGGTATTTTTAGGTGTCGGTGATTCGATGAAATGCTATTTCGAGAACAATGGCACTCTTAACTGGACAATGTACCCCGACCAACCCGTTACAGGTACTTTTGGGATAGCCTCTTCACCAGCTTATGCAAATGGCTGCATTTATTTCGGGGCGGATAAGATCTATTGTGTGTGGTCAACCAACGGCACGATACGCTGGAAGGTCAACAAGCCCAATATCAAACACGGCGACGGTTCACCGACCCTAGCTTATGGCAAGGTATTCATTACCGGCAGCGACCATAAACTCTATTGTATCGACCAGATCACTGGCGTGGTTTCCTGGACCTTTCTGACCAAGACCACAGGAGTAGATAACTGGGGTTTATATGCAGCACCGGCAGTGGTGAATGGCAGAGTGTTTCTGGCGGCTTGTGATTACAACCTTTATCAGATCAATGTGACCCAACCGACTAGTATTGCAACTGCCAATCACACATTTACGATGGGTTATGCATCCTATTCTTCACCTATAGTTGTAGGTGATAAAGTATATGTGGGCTGTAGTTACATAGATACGAAAACCGTCAGCCGGTTCTATTGCCTGTGGTCAAGCAACCTTACCAAGATCTGGGAATTCTATCCCGGGGCGGCAACCGGGTTCTTCAGCTCGGCGGGATATTACGATAAAAACATCTACATTGGGTCGATCGACGGTAACCTTTATTGTTTGAATGCCACAACCGGCTCGGAGATCTGGAAATATGATATTGGCGGTACCTGGTCCTCACCTGCTATGACAGCCGAGCGTTTGTATATAGGTTCGAAAACGGGTTATATTTATTGTTTCAACACCACCCAACCAGGCGCCCCCGATTATTATTGGCGCTATCAGATCACAGGCGAGGTCGATGCCTCGCCTTCGGTCGTACCCGGAAGGGTCTATATCGGCACGCACGGCGGCGGTGGCAGGATCTATTGTTTTGGTACTAAAGATAATATCCCACCACAGGTAACTTCGCATTATCCCGCGAGCGGTGCTACAGATGTGCCTATTACAATTGACATAAACGTGACATTTAACGAGCCATTAAACCCCACTACCATAACAACATCGAGCTTCATTGTAGCGGACAGTGGCGCAAATCCCGTGCCTGGCAAGATCACCTATGAGGCATTGACCCAGACCGCGCTCTTCAATCCCGATACCGCGCTGAAACGCGGTGAGGTTTATACTGTTACAATTACGACTGCGGTTCAGGACCAATGGACCAATACATTAGATGGCAATAAAAATAGTGTTCAAGATGGCTCGCCGGTGGATGACCACAGCTGGAGCTTCACGACTTCGTTGAACAACCCGCCCACGCTTATACTCCCGACCGTAACGCCAATATCTGGGAATTTGAAGACAGACTTCGAGTTCAAGGTGGTTTATTCCGACCTGGACAATGATACCCCCGACCTTAATCCGGCATATATTCAGGTGTTTATTGATGATGATCTGACCGGGCGCATAATGAGTTTGAACATCTCGGCACCTGTAACTCTACGTGACGGCGATTTCAGTAACGGAGAGGAATATATTTACAATACAACATTTTCTACTTACGGTTTACATAAATATAAATTCAGTTGTTTTGACGGGACAGATCAAAACGAAACGCAATATTTTTATAACCCAATGCTAACAGCCCAACCTGTGATCGACCCGCTCGACGAGCTGAATGCCTATGAAGATATAAATTTGATCTTAAACCTCGCCGATAAGATCCATGATGAGGATACGAACCTTACAGAGCTTATTATCACCGTAAACTCGAGCTATGCAACCCTTGAAGAGCTTAATGTTACCTTCAATTATCCGAACGAGTTCAATTATCCCAGTGGTAGGAATCATGAAATTGTAGCAATTAACGTATCAGATCCTATTCATAACGTGAGCCGAAATTTGAAAATCAATGTTTTTGCGATCAACGACCCCCCCGAGATCGCGGGTGTGCCGAATATCCAGGTCAATGAGGACGAATATTATTATTTGGACGTTACACCATTCTTAAGTGATGTTGACAACGAGCTGGACGAGCTAACGGTAACTGTAAACTCGAGCCATGCAACCGTAGATGCAAAAAATCTCACGTTTTATTACCCATTGGATTCCGGAATAATATCCGAGCATGTAGAGATCGAGGTGTTTGATGGCGAGCTTTACGGTGTGCAATATATAATAGTATCGGTCATACCCGAGGGAGCACATTTTGTATTATTACCAATCCTAGAACAGAATGCCATAGAAGATATAGATCTGATCGTAGATATGGCGGATTATATTGTGCCTTATGGTGATCTGGCTCTTGACGATTTTGGGTTTGAAACCAATTCGAGCTATTGTTTGATATCCGGCACCGAGCAGATATTTAATTACCCGAACGCGTTTAATTATCCAAGCGGCCGCATATACGAGTTCGTGCAGGTTAATGTTACCTATGAAGATCAGACCGAATCTAAAAGTTTCAAGATCAATGTTCTGCCGGTAAATGACGGCCCCACATTAACTGTAATTGAAGCTCCAAGTTTAGCGTTGGCAGATACGGTTCTAAGATTTGAAATCAAATATCTGGATGTCGACGGCGGTGAGAACCCAATAGTCGAGGTTGTTATTGGCGAGACTGGCTATCAGATGGACCTGGCCTCTGGAAATATACATGATGGGGACGCAGCCTATGAAAATGACCTGAAGCTGCCGGCTGGCAATTATAAATATTACTACAGCGCGGATGACCGGGAAAATGAGATCAATAGTGTTTATAAAACCAATTTGTATAATTTAAAAATACTTGAATATTCGGAATACGGTGATGATACTGATAATGACTCGATCCCAGACGCTTGGGAGTTAAAACACGGCCTGGATCCCTTCGAACCCTCGGATGCCGCTGAAGACTCGGATGGGGATAGCTATTCAAACCTTGAGGAGTTCTTGGGCTCTGATGACATACCTGGCGGCGGCGATTCAACCGACCCACAGGATCCATTGAACTTTCCGGTCCAAGATCTATCAGATGACAGGAAAGGGTCCGAGAGCCAGGATGATTACACTGCAATTGTGTTCGGGTTGGTGATTTTGATCGTTATACTACTTTTGGTGGTTTTTTCACTTGTAAGGTACATTAAAAGATCTTCGGCCAATATACCTGAGCAAGGATATGTACCATCATATCAATCGAACCCGCCCTCCGGTACCGTATCAGCTCCGCCGCCACCACTAATGGCGCAGCCGGTAATAACCGAAACACCCGCCGAAGAACAAAGCATTGAAGAGGGCCAAGATGCTGAGGAAGATGAAGAATGAGCTATATGACTTAACAATTGATATTAATAATAGTAATACTTAAATATCTTCGAAAAAATTCTGTTTTATTAGTTAAAAATTATATAAATTAAATAAGCGGAGGCTTTGAACAATGTCTAAAAGTACTTCAGTAAAAATAACTACTATAACTATATCAATATTGATTATTCTAGGTATTGCAACCTCGGTCTTTGGCACTCTTGCTTCGCCCTCAACCCGCGGCACCCCGCGTTCATTAGAGTTCCTCGACGCTTCGACCGGACTTCCGAGTGGCGATTACAATTTCGTAGCGTTCGGCAACTTCAACGGCGATTCCTATGTCGATATGGCATTTGGCGGCGAAGATTACGGCGGCACTGCAAATACGCAAGGATTATACGCCTATACCGGCAACGGCGGTACAAGCTGGACTTCGGCCTCGACGGGCCTCCCAGGTCCAGGAACCGATACCTTTGGCGGGTTGGGGTTTGGCGATGCCGATAACGACGGCAACATCGAGCTTTTCGCGGCTTATGAAGGTGCATGGGGCAGTGCATCTCCGAACGGCGTTGGGGCTTGGGAATATAGTGGTGGTACTTGGTCTACCTTGGGTATAACCTCACCTCATACTTCCGGGAATGTGGATAATATCGTTTTTATGAATATAACCGGTAATAGCGGTTTTGATCTACTTGTAACCAATGGCGGCAGTGGTTTAAAATATTACGAAGGCTCGGGTTCAAGCCCGGTTTCATGGACCGAATACTCTACGGGTCTGGAAACCTCTTATGAGTATACCGCAGCAACCGCCGCGGATATGAACAAGGACGGGCGTATCGACATTATTGCAGGTACTTATAATAATCAAGGCGTGAAGTTTTATACCCAAGATGCCGGCGGCACAAGTTGGACACTACAGTCAGGCGGCGGCATTCCAACAAGCGGTACCTTGCTTGGTGTGACGGTTGGAGATGTTAATAATGATACTCACATGGATATCGTATATGGAACACACGGTGGAATGTATATTAAATTAGGTAATAGCGGCGGGGGCACGGGCACGAATTTCGTGTGGACGACCCCGACATTAGCAAGTGAAGGTTTACCCGCAAGTGCCAGATCAAATAGATTCTGCCAGATCCAACTTGCGGATTTTGATAAAGATACCGACTTGGACCTTCTCGGACCTAAAGCCGACGGCACCGGAGGTCTTCATTTGTATACCGGGAATGGCTCCGCCAACCCCGGCACCAACCTAGCCTGGACCGAAGTTATCGGCTCGGGACTTGCGACTTCGGGCATCTATTACGGTTCGAATTATGCTGATTTTGATAATGATGGTGACTTAGATATTGGCGGCGCAGCGTGGGGGAATGGCGGCGCTAATGCCTGGCTGAATAACCTATCACTGGCACCCCCTACTGTAGTATCAGTTTCGCCGATGAATGGTGCGGTGGATGTGCCGATAACAACCGAGATCGTCGCGAATTTCAGTAAAGCTATGTTACCATCGAGCATTACCACATCAACTTTTATCCTTAAGGACAGCACACTAAATACTGTGGCAGGCCAGATATTTTATAATACAACTGCAAAATCCGCGACCTTCACGCCCGACAACGATTTGAAACTCGGCGAAACCTACGAAGTTACATTATTGAGCACAATTCAAGATCTCTTTTCAACATTTCTTGACGGTAATGGCAACGGCACACTCGAAGGCTCTCCTATTGATGATTACGTCTGGACTTTCACGACCTCCTGGAACGTGCCACCGAGCCTGACCAATATGAATGTCACACCGGCAGTGGGCGACCTTTCAACCGAGTTCGAGTATAGCGTGATCTATTGGGATTCCAATAACGACACGCCCGAGCTTGGCGCGGCGTATTTAAATGTGCATATCGACGCGGAACTTGTCGGGCGCGCTATGAACTTGAACACCACAACACTATCATACCTTCGCGACGGTAATTTCAGCAATGGCGAGCAATATATCTATCAAACAACCCTCCCGAGCTACGGGCTGCATAATTACACATTCGCTTGTTTTGACGGGATTGATATGAATGATACTGCGATCTTCGATAATCCATTAGTACTCGCCAAACCCGTCATAGCTCCGATAAATGATCTTATGGCGTTCGAAGATATTGATCTTATTCTTGATCTCACGGATATTATACATGACGATGATACGAATAAGAACGACCTGGAAATTACAATAAATTCAAGTTATGCAGATCTCGTTGATCTTAATATCACATTTAACTATCCAAATGAATTCAATTATCCCAGCGGCCGTAATTATGAAATTGTCGCAATTAATGTCTCGGACACCGTATTTGAGGTAAACCGTGATGTGAAAGTTAATGTTGTTGCTGTCAATGACGCGCCGCAGATCTCAGGGCTATCAAATATCCCGGTTAATGAAGACCAGCAATATGTTTTAGATGTGAGCACGCAAGTAAGCGACATAGATAACGCTCACGACGAACTGACGATCAGCACCAATTCCAGCTATGCATTGGTAACGGGCAAAAATATCACGTTCTATTACCCGGTAGATTCGGGGATACTTTATGAATATGTCAAGATCGAGGTTGATGACGGCGACCTTGCCGCCCATCAAAACATTACCGTTACAGTAATACCCGAAGGTGTGTTATTCGTTCTTCTACCTATACCAGACAAATATACATTTGAAGATACAGACCTGGTTGTCGATATGGAGGATTACCTTACGCCTGGAGATGGCGTATCGATCAATGATCTTGTGCTGGAGATCAATTCGAGTTATGGCGTTGTCTCCGGTACCGAGCTTATTTTTAATTACCCGAACTCGTTCAATTATCCAAGCGGCCGTTCTTTCGAATCCGTCGAAGTAAATGTATCGTTGCCAGACCAGGCTTGGAAATCCACAAGTTTTAAGATCAACGTTCAACCCGTGAACGATGCACCATATTTGACAAATGCAGATGTCAGCCCAGACACTGGTGATGAGAATACTCAATTTACGTTCAGTGTTAATTACATTGATATTGATGGGAGCGAAAATCAGGTTGTTAATGTTGTGATCGATGATTCGAGCTATGCGATGACCTATATCACTGGAAATAAAAATCTCGTAAGCGAGGGTGCAAGCTATCAATTTTCAACTGAGCTGCTCGAAGGCGTTTGGAATTATTATTTTGAATGTGATGATATGGCGAGTGAGCTTAATAGCAAAAATTCTACGAGTACTTATTCGCTCACGGTTACTGGAGAAGGTGAGGAGCCTCCGGTCTCAAATGACACTGATGATGACGGCATGCCGGATTGGTACGAAGATTATTATGGGTTTGACAAGAACGACCCGTCCGATGCAGCTTTGGATTCGGATGGCGATCAGTTTACCAACCTTCAAGAGTACCTAGGTAAAGATGGCAAGCCAGGTGGGAATGACCATACCAACCCGAATAATCCCACCGATTATCCAAAGGAAATAACTGGTGGCGAGGATGGTGACGGTGGCGATAAAGAAACAGATGATCTCGGGTTCTGGCTGGCGATCGGGATCGTTATTATCGTAATTGTGATCGTATTAATTATTGTAGCTGTTCTGGTGATGAAACGCCGCAAAGCGCCTGAGCCTTACCCGTACCCCCCTCAGCAGCCGCCCGCCCAGCCAATAGAAGAGCTGCCACTGATCGCGGCACCGGTCGCACCAGCGGTTGCAACAGAAGCCCAGCCTCAGCCTGCAGAATATTATCCCCCTCCAGCACCCGAACAACAACAAGTTCCTCTCGAAACTTACGAGCAGCCTTATGACACTCCCGTCACGACCGACCAGGGCCAGCCATATGAATATGCTGAACCGCCGCCAACGGCCCCCCAGGAACAGCCCTTAGAAGATATACCACAACCAGCCCCGCAGGAACCGGAACCCGTACCGGCGGCGCAACCGCTCATGGGTGAAGCTCTACCTTTAGAAACTATAGGGGACAATGGGGCTGCGGCGCCCATGCCCACTGAAGAAACACCTGCGCCGCCGCCGGCCGCCGAACCCCAGGCCACCGAGCAGCCGCAGAGTCCCAAACCTGCATCTGCAGAAGATGAGAATGTTATTTAATATTAAGAGTTCAATATATCCAAGAGGTATCCTAAATGAAGATCTTAAAATTATTGCCAGTAATAATAATTATTGGATTACTTAACCTTAGTTTTATATACAGTGCTTTCGCAGATCATCCCTTTTCAGAGAGTGCGGACAATATAAATGAAACTAATATTAATCTAGAACCTCAATTAACACTTGAAATGGTGAACGACCAAAAAATTGAAGCTATTTCAGGTGGACCCGAACCACTAACTATAGATTGGCCGATGTTTCTCTTTAATGCAAGTCACGCTGGATATACATCATCAATGGCCCCGACCACGAACAACACCTTATGGAGTTCTGTAACTAGTATTGGTGGTAATGGCTATTCATCACCTGTAGCGGCAAATGGCAGTATATTTGTGAATGGTGCTGGTAAACTATATCGGTTATATAATAATAATGGCACCGAGATCTGGCAGAAATCGATCGGGTCCGCAGGTCAACAATGTTCAGTGCCTGCGGTGGTAGGTGACAAAGTATATGTCGTTGGGACCCAATTATATTGTTTTTATGAAAGCAACGGCACCGAAGTCTGGAAACAGCCGTTATCAGGCGGTGGCAAAGGCACCTCCTCGCCAACCGTTGCCGAGGGTAAAGTATTCGTCAATACCCAAACACTCTATTGTTTTTATGCAAATAATGGCACCAGCATTTGGAGTAAAGCAGTTGGTGGCAGTGGTTACGGTACGACACCCGCAGTTGCGGATGGTAAAATATATGTTAATGGCGTGAATCTGTATTGTCTCTATACGAGTAATGGTACTGAGATCTGGAATGCGGCTGGAGGGGAGTCCGCATCACCTGTGATCGCTGAAGGCCGGGTATTTATTAATCCAACCCAACTTTATTGTTATTATGCAAATAACGGCAGCCAAATTTGGAGCAAAGCGTTTGGCGGTGACACGTTTTCATCACCGGCTTTTGCTAATGGTAAAGTGATTGTTAATGATAATTCAAATGTGTTTTGTTTATATGCGAGCAATGGCACACAAGTCTGGACAAGATCAATTGCGGGCTCGGGGTGTTCAACCCCGGCAATTGCGATCAATAGTAAAGTTTTGGTTAATGGTGGTGAGTATACATATTGTCTAAATGAAACCAACGGCGGTGTGATCTGGCAATATATGATGGGTGGTGATGGTTGGTCCTCACCGGCAATAGCGTATAACAGGGTATATGTAAATCAAAAAACAATATATTGTTTCGGGATACCAGACAATATTTTACCGACCATCCAATCCATATACCCACCCCAAGATGCAATGAATGTATCAGTAGAAACCAATATAACAATAGTTTTTAATGATGCAATGAACCAACAATCTACGGAAGGTGCATTTTCGATCACCCCTAATGTTGCAGGGATGTTTAATTGGCCGGATAGCCAGACCTTGAGTTTCGACCCTGACGGACAATTAGCAGACGAAACCGAGTATATCCTAAAAGTTAATACAAACGCGAAAGACCTCTCTGATAATCCATTAGATGGCAATGGAAATGGCATTGCGGATAGCCCGTCAACGTTAGATGATTTCGGCTGGAATTTTACCACCCGCGAAACTGCGCCGCCTCGAGTGGTAACAACAATTCCCAAAAATAACGATGAAAATGTTAGCTTGGACTCGAAGATCACTGTCATATTCAACGAACAAATGAACCAGACCACCGCCGAGCAAGCATTTTATATAACACCCGTCACTGCCGGCAGTTTTAGCTGGCTGGCCAATAATTTAACATTTCAACCAATGTCACTACTATTACCGGATACAGTTTATTCATTAGCCATAAATTCCACAGCTGGCGATCTCATCGGCAATCTCCTGGACGGCGATAAGAATGGCGTGCCCGAAGGCTCGCCGCTCGATGATTATAAATGGGTGTTCACGACCTTGGAATTAACACCGCCCCAGATCACTTCGGTCAACCCTGCCGACCAAGCCCAGGATGTGCTGATCAATGCCGAGCTCCAGGTAAATTTTAATGAACCCATGAACCAGACCGCAGTCGAGCTTGCATTTGCGATCTCGCCTAATGTTGCGGGGATATTCACATCTTCGAATGGTGGCGCGACCCTAACCTTCTCACCTGAGACTACTTTGGAGGAGGGTACAAAATATACCGTTAATATAACTTCGATTGCTACGGATCTGGTTGGAAATTTAATGGATGGCAATGCTAATGGTCTTGCAGAAGGTTCGCCGGTTGACGATTACAGCTGGAGTTTCAATACAAGTATACTACCGGATGACATCCCCCCGCAAGTCAGCAATACATATCCAGCCAACAATGACATCGACATAAATATTAGTTCCAAGATCAATGTAACGTTTGATGAAGAAATGAACCTAGGTATGACCGAGTCCGGGTTTCTTATTATACCGTCCGTAGATGGCGCATTTAGTTGGGACCTAAATGGTCAGGAGTTAACGTTTACACCTACCTCTAAATTGGAATATGATACCGAATATTCAGTTTTGATTCGAGGCAACCTAGCGCGGGATCTAGCTGGCAATACCTTGGACGGTAACCGCAATACAATCTCAGATGGCACGCCAACAGATGATTTTAACTGGAGGTTCACAACCGAATCCGAGCCAGTTGTTGAGGTAAATTATCCTAAGATCGTAGCGGTTATACCTATTGAGGATGCAACTGAAGTCGAAGTTAGAGTAAATATTGAGGTCACCTTCAATAAGATCATGGATATGGCGGCTACCCAATTTGCGTTTATTATTACACCTTCGGTTACCGGTGCTTTTGATTGGGATAATAACAAGATGACCTATGACCCCAATCTTGATCTTGGGTATGAAACAACTTATACGATCCAGATCGATACATCGGCAACCGATGCGGATGGCAATCCACTGGATGGCAATGATAATAATGTCTCCGAGGGCTCGCCGTTCGACGATTATATCTGGGCATTTACAACGCGATCAGATCCGGATAAAAAACAATATGATCTCGATATTACAGGTGTTACTGAGATCAACATTAACTTAGGAGGGAATAAGAACTACCCGATAACGATCACCAATATTGGTTTATCCGAAGATGTGGTGATACCTGGGTTGGAGGCCGGGGCGTTGAGCAGTTATATCCAGATATCCGAGACGACCTCGCGCACGCTTGAACCGACCGCCTCGTGGGCGATCAACCTGGAGCTTGAAATACCCGTAACTGCAGTGGCAGGCCAGTATAATATCACGATCGAAGCCACCTCTCAAGGCGGGGGCTTCACCATCGAACACCCGATACAAGTAAATATATTATCTTTGGTTGAACCTGATGAGGACGGGTCAAAAAGTACGGATGATGAGGCGTTAGGGTCTATAATTATATTTGGTATGATTTTTATAATTATTATCATAATTGTTATTATAATAGTTATAGTATTATTATTACGTAAACGTAAAAAGACGGATCATGGACCGCCACCCGCCTACCCACCCCAACCGGGGGCAGGTGCACCGCCCCCAGCCCAAGCACGACCTCTACAGCCTGCAGGCCAGGAGCAGCACCAATATCCGCAACGACCACCAGCACCTATGGCCCCGCCGGTTATAACAGGACAAGTAGCAGTACAACCAACAGGACAGGTCGCATGGGATGAAGATCAAGAGGAATAAGATCGATTTTTTGATATTAGATCCTGTATCATATCTGAATTTATATTAGTTTAACCGGGAATTGAGAGCATCGGGATTCCGAAAATAAAAAATTTACCGCAGAAGCACAGAAATGTTACATTCTGCGTCTCTGCGGTAAAAAAAGGAGGATTTTATACTTTATTTACTATGAAAAATCGTTATTCAAATAGAAAAAGTATTAACCTTATTGAATATTATCTACTATAATAAATCGCCCCCTGGTGTAATTATGAGAGGTAACTTCAGTTTTAGGCTCATTTTTAGTTTATTGATAATTTTAATGATCGGTTTCAATTCCATTAGCGTCAATTCGAACTTGAGCACCGATAAAGCTCAGACCCGCCAGTCCAACCAGATCGCCCCAATGTTCCGGGGAGGTCCGGAGCGGTTAGGGGTATATGAAACTAAATCGCCGGATTATGGTATATTGATCTGGAATTACACGACTGGAAATCAAGTCCAGTCCTCGGCGATCTTATATGAGAATAGGATCTATTTTGGCTCTGATGATGGCAATATCTACTGTCTGAACGCCGAGAGCGGCAAAAAACTCTGGAATTATACTGCCCAAAACCTGGTTCAGTCCACGCCCTGTATTTTCGAGGGGCGACTTTACATTGGCGCGTCGGATTTCGGGGTTTACTGTCTGGATGCAATTACAGGCGAATTTATTTGGAAATTTAAGGCTAATGGTCCTATAGTATCCTCGCCATTGGTA
This sequence comes from uncultured Thermoplasmata archaeon, assembly GCA_965372445.1. Lineage (GTDB taxonomy): Archaea > Thermoplasmatota > Penumbrarchaeia > JAEHCK01 > CBDVCJ01 > CBDVCJ01. Next base: position 25,291 of record CBDVCJ010000003.1, read on the forward strand.
GTTAACAACACCGTGGTCGTTGGGTCTTTTGACAATTACATTTATGCTATCAACGCGCTCAACGGCAGTTTAAAATGGAAATATGAGACCGGGTTTGAGATCTGGGCTAGCCCTGCATATGCAGACGAAAGCATCTATATCGGTTCTTTGGATGGCTATTTCTATTCTTTATGGCTTGAAAACGGTACTGAACGCTGGAATTTTACGACAATTACAGATAGATGGGAAAAAGGCATCTATTCTACATGTGCGATATTGGGCGACAAATTATTTTTCGGGAGTGAAGATTATAATGTATACGGTCTAAATATCACAAATGGCGATATGATCTGGTATTATGAAACTGAGGGTTATGTTTATTCCTCACCTTCAATAAATGATGGGGTGTTATTTATCGCTGGGTTAGGGTTGCGGCCGAACGGCGAACTTTCTGCAATTCCCATTGTGGATCCAAATGGCAACGGCATTATCGAGCCTGGGGAAGTCATATGGATCGAAAGAATTAATGATATTGATGGCGGTTCTTCACCTATTGTTGTGGATGGAAAAGTAATTGTAGGGTCGAACGAGGGCGATGTTGGGGATGATGGAAAGGTATATTGTTTTGATGAAGTTACTGGTGTAGAGCGCTGGAATTTTACAATCGCGGGCGATATTCATTCCTCGCCATTAGCTAGTTTTAATAAGATCTTTATTGGGTCTTTAGATAATAATATGTATTGTATCGGCTCGACCGACAATCCATTGATGGTGATCCAAAGCCACCATTCATTGGAGGGTAATACACTTGAAGCCGGCAAAACGATCGATATTGTCTTCACCGCCATTTCAGAGGGCCGGCCCGTCGGGAGTGCATGGTTCAACTTTGGGACCACAGGCGGCGAGCTTTCGGCGACTTATGGCACCGCACTTGCGGACGGGGTGTTTAAGATCAGTTTTACCGCGCCTTTGGTCACCCAGAACACAACAGTAACGATCAGTGCCAAGGCCGTCAAAGTGGGTTACGAAAATGGCACCCATGAATTCGATCTATTTATAGAGCCATTGAAAAAAGGTGATTCGGAGAAGAGTGATATTGAAGAATTTATTGAAGGTCTGTTCGAGCAACGGAATCAAGGGTATTGTCTGGTGCTGATCATTTTGGTTGTGATCAACATAATAATATTTGTACTGATCATTCGTAAGCGCCGGAAAAATAGTGATGATAATAAGAAATGATAGCTGGATGCATCACCCATTTTAATGAATTGGTATAACATTAAAATATCTTCAATAATTAAGGCCACCATCCTTTATTTACAGTATAAAGGTCACAATAATACACATGAACAGCAATGCTTTATAAATGACCAACTATAATATTGCCTTAAAACAAGTGTGGGTAAATTTATCAATAGAATTAATTGGAATATTTGCATTTTATATTATAATACTTGAATGTTCGATAAATATTCCAAAAACTATATTTACCCTATAGCAGATAAAGGTAGAAATTGCTATATATATATGTAAGAAGGTGAGGTTATGAGTAAAATCTTGGCTAATAGAAGTTTTGCGATATTGATTGTATTTTGTTTGTTAATTAGTGCACTAGCAATAAGTTCAATAATAAATGCATACACACTCACAGAATTCAAGGATGGCAGTACCAGTTTAACTGCGACATTACCAGGTCCGGTTTCAATGGAGATCCAGGTACCAGCGGATGCGAATGTTACGACCGCGCAATTAGATGTATCAACAGTGCAATATGGAAATAAATATCCGAGAAATCCCGAATTGCGAATTACCGATATTTCGGATCCGGTAGTATGGGCGTATAAAGCGGTTGGCTACGGCGATCTTGGCCATCAGATATATTTCAATAATAGTGTAGCGACCAAGGAGATGGAATATCGACCGTCCACAATAGACAGAACCACAGGCATCTATCTTCCGAAAGGGGCTACTATCAAAAGTGCAAGATTGAATTTAACGGCCATTGAATATGATTACTGGGAGCCGGGCGTGATCCAGTTGAACCCCGCAGATTGGGGCAATAACCCGCCGTCGGATATGGACCCGCATTTGGCGGTTTGGGATGGCAAATTGATCTGTTTTTATAGAAGCTATAACTGGGATGTAACGAACCAGACCGATGGTGATCTGGTGCTAAATTACTCCACAGACGGTGTGAATTGGTTACCGGCGCCGCGAGAGATTTCGAAGCACCCCGATACTGAGATACCATACCTTGGCGGTTTAAGATGCGGTGATTATCATCCCGCAGCGGTAGTAAAAGGAAATGACCTATGGGTGACATGGGCATCACAGAGTGATTATACCAACCAAATTGGGTTTGGTAATTTTGCTGGGATAACGGATGGTATTGACCGTGATATTGTCATAAGAAAGATCAACAATTTGAATAATCCTACAACACCCTTTACCGAGATCACCCACCCGACCTTAAATGCGGCCGAGGATACCTATTCCAATAATGACGACACCTTTTTATTGGCGAAGGATGACCGAAGAGCACAGATAACGGAATTCACAGTTGATAATAAGCTTTATGTCACCTGGATAGCAAATAATACTGGTAATGAAACCTTCACGGGTAATGACCTACGGATCGGTGACATTATGGTGTCCAGCAGCTCAGATGGCCTGACCTGGTCGCCAGGTATTAACCTCTGTGCCGGTGATCCATGGTATGCGGTCGATTATTGGACACAGATCGTGGAGTTTAAAAATAAATTATATGTAATGTGGGTTACCAACGACACCACCAAAACCAATGGAACGGATTGGGATATCGTTTATAGGTCTTCCAGCGATGGTACAAATTGGGGCCCTTATACTGAGTTGACGCCAATAGATGACGGAGATTGGTCGGATGACGACTGTCAATTGGTTGTCTATAACGGCGAGCTTTACACGATCTGGCGTACTCGAAATGACCAGATCGCCCAGGGCCCGGATTTCGATATCGTCATGCGCAGCACCTCCAATGGCAACACTTGGGGCCCAATTTCGGAAGTTGGGTATGTATGGAACGGTGCCTTTGATAATAAACCAGATCCGATCGTATTCGATAATGAACTTTATGTGTTATGGCGAACCGAGATGGGTGGTGAGGGCGATTTCTTTGTTAGAAGTTACCATGATGGCGACTGGACCGAGCAGCAGCAATTGAATCCACGTAAAGGCAATGGCGATAATTTTTATATTACCGCCGCGGTATTTAAAAACAAATTATATGCCGCTTGGGTAACCGAGGATGATGAGCTCACCGAAGATGACGATTATGATGTCGTCATCAGAAGCATGACACCTTCGAATTTACCGTTACTCGTGAAACTTGATATCGGGGCAGATGGCGGTACCTACGATTATAATAGCGGCTTAACCACAACAACAGTGACCTTGGATATCAAGAGCAAGCTCCAAGAGTTAGTAGATAACCCACCTTCGAGCGTCTATCAATTCACCGATCAATATGGTAATGAAATGGTCAATATTTCACTACCACTTGATATCACAGGCCCGGGCAAAGTCAAATTCAACGGGCTCGACATTGTATATGACGCTACCCTTACAACCAGAAATTTCAATGACCATGTAAATGAATATTTGAAGAACCGCCAGGAAACTGCGGTTGACGGGCAGATCACAGTGCCGATGACCATAAGCGCTCAAAACGATGCGAAACTCAAGCTTTCCAACCTCGAGGTGACCTACAGCATCAAGCCAACGATCACATTGCTCACACCGCCTGCGGGTAATGATGAAGCTTTGAATAATCAATATTTTATAAATTGGACTGATTATGACCCTGATACAGACGCAATGATCTCGCTATATTATGACGATGATAAAAAGAATTATGATGGTGTACTTATTGCTAAAGATATAAGTGAAGACAGTTCAAACGATTATTATCACTGGACTTGGAACGCCTCAAGTATGGTAAAAGGCAATTATTATGTATATGCTATTATAAACGACGGCTCCGATACAATGCGTAAATATAGCACGGGGTATGTCTTTATTGACCCCAAGTTAAGGCAACCACCCTCAATTGGTCTGACTTATCCCAAATATAAAGATGAACTGGCGTGGAAATCCTATGAAATTAAATGGAATGACGAAGATGGAGATGACAATGCGAAGATCACATTGTGGTATAATACGCTTCCTTTGGGAGATGATTGGTTACAGATCGATACTAATGGTGATGACATAATAGACACCGACGATTTTATTTATGAAGACCCGGATGGTGATTCTGATAGTTACACTTGGGACATTTCAGGTTTCCCTGAAGGCAATAAATATATTGTACGCGCAGAAATTGACGATGGATATCATCCCGTTTTCCCCGATGACTGTCCCGGCAACATACTCATAACCCAGATACCGGAGCCCATTAATATATCAATAGTTGGTGGCAACAAGATCAGCCCAGATAAATATGAAACTCACGACCTGTTCCCGCAGTTAGAATGGGAAAAACCCGATATCCCACTAGAACTCAACTATTTTGGCAAAGTATTTGCAGGGCCGGATGAGATCTTTGATTTTGATACCTCAGATACAACATATCCCATTTCCACGAAATTAGAATACGGTAAGAGCTATGATGTGAAGATCCGTGCTGAAAGTCTATTGGGCGCAAAGTCGCCAAATGCAACAATGACATTCGATGTGGTGAATAACCTGCCAACAGCGCCGCAAATAACGATCAAACCGTCAACACCGTATACCTCTAACTCATTAAGATGCGAAATCACCAATAACAGTGTTGATAACGATGGCGACCCAGTAGAATATATGTTTCAGTGGTATAAGAATGGTGTACTGCAGGAAGATTTTAACGACATTGCCAATATCCCGTCAGATAAGACCTCAAAAAATGACGTTTGGATCTGTGAGGTTACACCGTTTGATGGTATTGAATATGGTATTGCTGCGGAGATCTCTGTGAAAGTGCTTAATAGCCGGCCCAAGATCATCATCAACTCACCTGAAAGCGGTTTCGAAGCGAAAACCTCGGACCCCATACTGTTCAGCGGCTCAGTAACAGATCTAGATAATGATGTGGTCGGTTTTGAGATCACCTCCAGTATAGATGGCACGCTCAAATCAGAATCTGTACCGGGCGGCGGTGGGCTGTTCACCTTGAGCAAGAAATTATCGGCGGGCGAACACAATATAACGATATGGGCAACTGATGGCTATTCAAATGTCACAACCACATTTCAAGTGACGATCAAGAAAGTTTCAGAGGAAACCGAAGATACGACCGCATTAATAGCGGGTCTAATCATTATAGTTATAATCATCATCATCATTGGAGTTTTACTTGTGTTAAGAAGACGCAGGCGTCGTGGCGAAGAGATCCCGCCCCCGATGGAGCCCTATCCCTCAGAAGAAGGCGAGGGCGGTGAAGACGATTCTTTCGATGAATACGGCGAATTCAAAAAGCAAGAAGATAAACCGCATGAAATTGGACCAGTACCGCCACCAGAGACACCCAAGTAATAATAATTATAATTCCAAGCACCGGATACTAACCATACCCTAAACTCAATGCTCAGAATAACTTATGAACTCAATAGTTTTCATTCCAGCATTCGATCTAATAGTTACTTAGTTATTGAATTCTTATGTTGAGTGATAGTGTTGAGATCTTAGTCGATATTTCACCCTTATATAATAGAAAACCTTTTAAAAGAGCCTTTTAAATATATTGGCGGAGAATTTCAATGGACGCAATGCTGCAGTCTTTTGCGGATAGTCATCCTTGTTACAGTTCGAATGCACATTTCAAAATTGCACGGGTTCATTTACCGGTAGCCCCCAAATGTAATATCAGCTGCAATTATTGCGATCGGAGGATAAATGAATGTTACAATGGTACCCGCCCCGGCTGGACCGCGAAAATAGTATCGCCCCAAGCCGCATTGGAAAGTTTGGAGAGGACCATGGAGCTCTATCCCAACCTAGAAGTTGCAGGGGTGGCCGGACCTGGCGAACCGTTATACAACCCCGATACATTTGCAACTTTGAAATTGATCGCGCGCGATTATCCGGAACTGAAGAAATGTGTATGTACGAACGGGTTACTATTGCCCGCGAAGCTCCACCATTTAAAAGAGCTTGGTGTGGACTTTATTACCATAACGATCAATACGATCGCACCTGAGATCGGTGCAAAGATCAACAAATTTGTGGTATATGATGGAAAAAGACATTATGGCCTAAAAGCAGCTAAAATTTTGATCGCCAATCAACTCATAGGTCTAGAACTTGCACACCGTCTCGGGTTCTTGGTCAAAGTAAATACGGTACTAATACCAGAGCTTAATCTGGCTGGCATTAGAGCTCTAGCGGCGGCCCTCAAGTCCCGTGGTGCCCAGATTATGAACATCATGCCTTTAATACCAGCCGGCAGCTTCAAAGCATTACCCGCAGCAACCTGCGAGGATCTTAACCGTGCACGCGATATTTGTGAAGAGGTCATCCCTCAATTTCGGCAATGTAAACAATGTCGAGCGGATGCGTGTGGCGTGCCGGGGTTGGAATAATTAGTTTGTAGGATAATTACGCCATTAGGTAAGTGCGTGGGATATTAACGACTATGGTATGGTTCGTGGGACATATTGCCACTATGTTGATTTGTAGGATAATAACGCCATAAGTTAAGTGCGTGGGATATGGCGACATTATGTTGGTTTG
>CBDVCJ010000004.1:0-31680 GCA_965372445.1 uncultured Thermoplasmata archaeon
ATCTTCTATCCTCTAACTTCCTTTTAAATAACTTGCCATCTTGAATCTCGAATCTGTAATCTCGAATCCGTGCATTGATACAAAAGTATATATCCACTTTTCACCATTTAGAATAGAGGGGATGTCACAATGTACGCAGTAGAACCTGACGATGAATCTTGTGAATATTGCAAGGGCAGCGGTAAATGTATTACCTGTGGTGGATCTGGTAAATGCTATACCTGTAAAGGTTTGGGATACAATCGCCGCGACCCGCAAAAAAAATGCTCTGCCTGTGGCGGTACGGGCTCGTGTGCGGTTTGCAGTAGGATGGGAAAATGCTATCTTTGCAAAGGGACAGGCCAGAAAAGATGGCGATAATTATTTTATCGTGAAACGAATTCTTAAATAAATTCTAAATCCTAAATGCGAAATCCGAAACAAACACGAAGTTCTAAATCCCAAAAAAATGGATTTGGAAAATTGGAATTTCGATATTGTTTAGAATTTAGAAATTCGTTTTTCGGATTTAGTTGTATCAAGCTTCTAAACCGAAACCGTCAGATTATTGAGTATATTTGAGTTTCAAGTTTTTGTTTTATATCAGTAAATAATGTATTATCGATCTCAAATTCAAAATCGTAAATAATATCCATCAAGATCAAATTCTCAGCCGTTGCGACCCGAAAATCAATATCATCCTCCGGATGTTCCAGCGCATATTTTACCTCAGCTAATTGCTTTTTACCAATACCAACCAATTCCAAAGCTTTGACTATCCTCCTAATTTGGTTCCAGATAAAGCTCTCGGCCCTAAGATCCAAAATAAAATGGTCTTCTTCTTCATTAACCTGGATGTCGCGTATCTCACGAACCGGGTTCTCAACCCCACGGTTAGCATAGTTTCTGAAGTTATGTTCACCCATGAAGATCTTGGCAGCTTCCGATATTTTTTCATAATTTAGGTCATTTTGGGGTATATAATACCTATACCAGCGCTCTCGCGCGTAGCGCGGTTTGAAATCGGGGGCGACTTTCGCAAAGCCATAGACCCAGCAATCGTCCAGAGCAGCGTTAAGAGCCGTTAGAAGCTCGTTCTCTGGAGCGTTGGTATTGAGGGTAAATACATTGCCTAAGGCGCTCACACCTCGATCTGTGCGGCTTGCGACCTGAAACAGCGCCGTTTGCGGGGTCTCTATTGCACCGATGGCCTGTAATGCGCTGATCAACTCGCCTTCGACCGTTCTCACTGATTGGTTGGTCTGGCGCTGAGAGCCGTGGAAGCGGGTGCCGTCGTAGGCAAATTTCAGGGCTAATCGGATGTCGTTCATTGTGGCACAAACTGTAATGATTTGATTTGTAGTTTTCGATAATTGGTTGTGAAGGTTCGTTGGGTGTGGGGCGATCGCTCTGATTTTACGATGATTTAAGTCGCTTGACGTAGGGCGTACAGTGACTGTCGATAGAAATACTACCAATATTACAAATACTACCAATACTACCAATAAAATCCTAAATCCCAATACTACAAAATCCCAAACAAATCCAAATTTCAAAATCCAATACAACTATGTCTATATCCGATTGGAAGCCCAAAGGTTTACCTTTGGGAGTTGAGCACAAAAAATACCATGTCAACTATAGCTAAAACACCAAATTGGCGAAGACCCCATTCTTTAGGATGGGGATATAAGATTATAAATTTGGGATTTTGTCATTAGCATTTAATTGGTAATATTTGAATATTGGTAGTATTGGATTATTTGAATATATCAACCCATTCGCCTTACGCCGTACGCCCTACGAATTATGCCAAATTATCGCCTCAAACTTTAAATATGATGGTATAGCCAGATGATGCACAATTTTGTGTTAGAAATTATTTATATTCTAAATGTATTAGTTAAGAAAAATACGGTATATTGAATTAAAGCTGATATTATAGTTTCAAATTACAAGAGGGTGAATCTGTATGAAAAAAGTCTCAAGCATTATTTTGAGTATTTTAATAATTTTGTCGAATATAGTCTTAATGAACATGCTGGTCCCCATACCGATTATCAATCCGAATGCATCAGCGTTCCCAGGGGGTGACGGTTCACCTGGTAACCCCTATCAGATCTCCAATGTGACCGAACTACAGAATATGAGCTCGAACCTCAGCGCACATTATATTTTGATCAATGATATTAACGCTTCAATTACTACAACGTGGAATTGGAATGGGACGATTTATAATGGTTTTATACCAATAGCAAATGACACCGATCCAGCGACTTCCTGGTTCCAGGGTGTTAATTTCTCAGGCTCTTTTGACGGCCAGGGATATAATATCACTGGACTTTTCATGAATCGTTCAACAGATGAATATATTGGCCTGTTTGGGCGTGTGAACTCAAGTGCGGTATTTAAGAATGTGAATATAATTAATTATTCTGTTTTCGGAGATTTTTATGTGGGGGGTTTGATCGCATTTAATAATGGTGGAACCGTCACAAACTGTAATACAACCGGCACGATAAATGTACCTGGAGATTCTTGGAGTGATACACATTATTTAGGTGGATTGATCGGATACAATCTTGGACCGGTTACGAATTGCATTACTAAAGGTGATATATATAATTCGGGTGAATTTGCCGGTGGACTGATTGGAGAGAATGATGCTGCTGTGACAAACTGTACTTCTTACGTCAATGTAACTGGCTTAACTTGGGGGGGTGGTATTAAGGGAGGTTTAATTGGATATAATTTTGAAGGTTCTGTCATAAACTGCACTGCTTATGGTTACATAATTGGCTTCTATGATCTTGGCGGTCTCATAGGCGATAGTTGGGGACCTGTCACGGATTGCAGTGCATATGGGAATGTGACTGGTGGTTTACAATATGGTGGTCTCATAGGTATGGCCGGTAGTGTGGTGACTAATTGTAGTACTTACGGTAATGTTAAATCTACTGGAGTAAGCTTTGCATTTGCTCTTGGCGGCCTGATCGGGAGTAATTGGGCCACGGTCATTAATTGTAGTGTGTATGGTGATATATTTGGACCGCAACAGGTAGGTGGGTTGTTAGGATTGAATGATGGGATAGTGACAAACTGTACGGTTTATGGGAATACGATGGGTTCAAATGATTCCTGGGCTATAGGTGGTCTTGTCGGAGAAAATGAAGGAGGTACAATTACCGATTGTATAGTCTATGGCAATGCAAATGGGACTGATACTGGCAGCTGGGATACTGGCGGGCTGGTCGGCTATAATGAACAGGGAACAATTAAGAACTGCATATCATACGCTAATACCTCAGGGTATGAGGGTGTAGGTGGGTTGATTGGATGGAATGTAAATGGGGTGGCAACAAACTGCACAGCATATGGCGATGTAAACGGAACTAGTGATTATGTAGGTGGATTGATTGGATGTAGTGTTGGGGTGGTGGCAAACTGCACAGCATATGGCGATGTAAATGGCACTAGTGTATTTACAGGTGGATTGAACGGATGGAATGTAGGAATGGTTACAAATTGTAATACATATGGTAATATAACCGGCACCGCCGATTCAGGTGGATTGATCGGATGGAATGAAGGATTGGTAATAAATTGTAACACATATGGTAATATGATCGGCACCGCCTATGATGTTGGGGGTTTAATTGGATGGAATGATAATGCTGGAACTGTTATAGATTGCAATGTATACGGTGATATTGATTGTTATGGAGATGGGGGCGGTTTAATAGGATTTAATGTAGGAAAGGTAACAAATTGTTCTGTATATGGCAATATAAACGGAACCTCTTATATAGGGGGCTTGATGGGAACTAATGAGGGAATAGTTTCAAATTGCACAGCATATAATTACGTAAATGGGACAGAATATTTAGGTGGTTTGATCGGATATAATGATGGTGTGGTATCAAACTGTACAGCATACAGTGATCTTAATGGCACTCATGATCTAGGTGGACTGATCGGCTACAATATAGATACGGTGATGAACTGTATTGCTTATGGCAATATAAACGGAACTTATGGTCTCGGAGGTTTGATTGGACAAATGGATGATGGGGTGGTAACAAACTGTACCGCTTTCGGCAATGTAACAGGAGCATATGACTATGGTTGGAATATCGGTGGACTGATTGGCGCAGTGGGTTCTGGCACGATCACAAATTCTAATGCTTATGGCAATGTAAATGGCACCTACGAATTTATAGGTGGTTTGATAGGGTTTAATTGTGGACCTGTCACAAACTGTAATGCGTATGGTGATGTTAACGGAACTGCCGATTATGTAGGTGGGTTGATAGGAGAAAATATTGATGAGGTGACTAACTGTAATGCATATGGTAATACAACCGGAAAGAATTATGTTGGCGGTCTGTTCGGATTGAGCTCTTGGATAATTTCGAACTGCACCGCATATGGCAACGTTACCGGAAATTGGTATGTAGGCGGGTTAACCGGATTTAACTATGAGTGGGCAGATGTCATAAACTGTACCGCTTATGGAAATACTTCGGGAAATGAGTCGGTTGGCGGGTTGATCGGATTTAATGACGGTTGGATTGTAATAGACTGTACGGCATACGGTAACACTACAGGAAATAGCAGCGTTGGGGGATTGGTCGGTAACAATACTAAGACCGTCAATAAATGTACTTCTTATGGTTTTACCAACGGCACAATATACGTCGGCGGTTTGATCGGCTACAATTCCGGTACATTAGGAAATTCGTCTTCTTATGGCAACACCACTGGCGATTGGTATGTTGGGGGTGTGACGGGATATAATAATGGGACAGTAAAAAATTGTACTGCCTACGGCAATACCAGCGGTAAAAATAGCGATTATATCGGCGGCCTCATTGGGTATAATAATGGGACAGTCACCAACAGTAACGCCTACGGCAACACCACCGGCGATGTCGCGATTGGCGGGTTAATAGGTTTCAATTTTGATACCGGCACGGTCTATAACTGTACTGCAGAAGGAGATGTATACGGACTTAGTGATGTTGGTGGCCTGATCGGTAATAACTCAGGCATCGTCAACAAATGCGGTTCAACAGCCAATGTCACTGTATCCGGAACTTATTTTGTGGGAGGATTGATCGGTGTTAATACCGGCACCATAACTAATAGCTACAGCCACAGCCCTACAAATGGAGACACGTATGTTGGCGGGCTTATAGGATACAATCAAAATACTGCTAAGCACTGTTATAGTATAGGACCCGTATCCGGCAATACCTACGTCGGAGGATTGCTGGGCAGCAGCTCGGGAACCGTTACAAATTGTTTCTGGGATAATCAGACTTCAGGATATACTACTTCTGCGGGTGGTGCTGGTGCTCAAGCCAGAAACACTACAGAAATGATGATGCAAGTTACCTTTTTAACTGCGGGTTGGGACTTTGTCGATACCTGGGGAATTGATGACAGTAAATGGTATCCCTTTTTCGTGTTCTGGTACAATCCCCCTCTTATAATTACATTAGATGTGAAATCTGCAACTGAAGATGTATTATATTCGGTAGATTACGATGCAATTTATTCTACCCAATATCCAGGGAATGGTATTGCTGATTGGAATTTAACTACAAATGCTAGTAACTGGTTATCTATTGATGCAAACGGTGTGCTTTCCGGTATACCCTTGAACGCGGATGTTGGCAGTTATTGGGTCAATGTGACGGTGACCGATCTCAATAACGGAGCGGATTCGCATAACTTTACTTTGAATGTACTAAATGTGAATGACCCACCAATCATTACAACATCAGATAACATTACCGCCTTTGAAGATGTATTTTATAGTGTAGATTATGAAGCAACAGATATTGACCCGACCATGGATACACTAACCTGGAACCTAACGACAAATGCAAGTTGGCTGAATATTAATGATACGACTGGAGTACTTTCAGGCACGCCAACAAATAATGATGTTGGGAGTTATTGGGTTAATGTGACTGTTAAAGACAATAATAATGGCTTAAATTTTACTAACTTTACTCTAACTGTAATTACCGTTAATAATGATCCCCAAATAACCACAATAGATAATCCAATCGCCATCGAAGATATACTTTATTATGTAGATTACGACGCAACCGATATCGATCTGCCTGGGGACATATTAACCTGGAGCCTGGCAACGAACGCTAATTGGTTAGTTATTGCCCCATCCACCGGGGTCCTGTCCGGCACGCCCAACAATACCCATGTTGGTTCTTTCTGGGTAAACGTGACAGTTGACGACGGGCATGGTGGAATTCACTTCTCGAATTTTTCACTTACGGTCTTAAATATCAATGATGACCCGATAATAACCCCAGCCCAAACACCAATACCAGATGCAATTGAAGATGAAAGCTATAGTGTTGATTTCAATGCTAATGATATTGATCCTACGGGCGATATACTAACGTTTGACCTTAACACAGATGCCGATTGGCTAGATATTAACAGCATAACCGGCAATCTATTCGGAACACCCTCAAATGATGATGTGGGAACCTATTGGGTTAATGTTACGGTAATCGATGGCAAAGGTGGCAATACCTTCTTTAACTTCTCGCTCGAAGTAATTAATGTCAACGATCCTCCGATCATAATTACAGCCGATATAGAAACCGCAACTGAAGATGTATTTTATAATGTAGATTACAATGCAGCAGATATAGATTCGATAGGCGATACCTTTGCATGGAGCCTGGCAACGGATGCCGGTTGGCTTCTGATCGATAGTGCAACGGGCAATCTAACAGGTATACCAACGAACGACGATGTAGGGGTGTATTGGACCAATATAACGGTAAACGACGGTAATGGTGGGTTGGATTGGCATAACTTCACGCTAACGGTATTAAATGTAAATGACCCACCAACGATAACAACAGTTGATGTTACAGATGCAACTTCAGGTGTATTATATTCAGTGGATTATGATGCATCGGATATTGACCCGACAGGCGATATTTTAATATGGCTATTGAATACTAATGCCTCAAGCTGGCTAAGTATTGATGCCAGTACCGGCCTATTGTCTGGCACACCGCTGGACAGCGATGCGGGTATCTATTGGGTCAATGTATCTGTAAATGATGGCAAGGGTGGGATCGATCACCATAATTTTATGCTAACTGTTATATCAATACCATTCACCAATCAGCACCCGGAAATCACAACAATAGACGATACGACAGCCACAGTAGGTAATTTATATTCTGTAGAATACCAAGCAACTGATGATCACACTCCGGTTCAAGACCTAATTTGGGCGATGTATACTAATGCTAGCTGGCTTAAGTTCGAAGCCTCGACAAGCGTGCTTTCTGGTACACCCTCAGAGAACGATGTTGGTGAGTATTGGGTAAACGTCTCTGTAAGCGATGGAAATGGTGGGTTGGACTGGCATTATTTTATATTGACTGTTGAGGCAATCCCATTTACTAATCTGAACCCCGATATTACAACTACAGATGTGACTACTGCTACAGTTGATATATTATATTCTGAAACATATGACGCTACCGACGACCGCACCGCAATTGCAGACCTGGAGTGGTCTATGGATACAAATGCAACCTGGCTGAGCTTTGACGCTCCAACAAGATTTCTTTCAGGTACGCCTTCTGTGGTCGATGTAGGGCAATATTGGGTTTACATTTCTGTTGAAGATGGCGAAGGCGGCTTAACCTCAACGAATTTCACGATCACCGTACCTCGACCATTCATTCCACCACCACCCAACAATAAACCAAAAATCACTAATGGCAAAATGACTCCGGTAAATGGTGACACTGATACCGACTTCACATTCTCAGTAACTTACACAGATGAAGATGACGATACTGGTGATGTTTGGGTTTGGATCGATGGTGTCAGGTATAAAATGACTCCAGACCCGGGTGACAACGATTATACTGACGGTGTGGAATATACATTTAAATTGAAATTAAGCGAAGGCAGCCATTCCTATTATTTCACTGCCGATGATGGTACCGACGATGCAGAATCAACAGATACAACCCCGACAAATGCCGCGGACGCTAAGAGCACCCCGGAGATCACAGAACCCACTGAAAAAGAAGCGGGGGTCGAGGATTGGGTGCTGTACTTCATAATAATTATAATTGTAATCATATTAATTGTAGCAGGTTTAGTGATTTATAAGACCAAGCAAAAAATGAGCGATAAAACAGTCGAAACGGAGCAAGAATTGGAAGATAGACAGGAAGTTAGAGAGGGTGATATTCCCCAAGAATTTTCGACGACTGAATATCTTTTATTAGACCCCGATGAAGTTATAAGAGAATTGAAGCAAGAGTCACTTTTGCCAGAAAAGCCCAGTGAATCTGGACCCCCTGCTCAAGAAATTTTAAATCAGTTTGAAATAAAATATCAAAGAGGTGAGATCTCCAGAGCCACCTATGATTCCATCACCGAATTTCTGGGGATGAATAAACCCTAGGGTAAATCTTATTAATCTCACTTTATATACTTGTATGGGGAACCTGATGACAGAAAATGAGGGAGCGTTGGATCACAAGTCTCGAAAGGCAATTTATAATTACGTATTAGCACACCCAGGCGTGCCTTTCGGGACTATCCAACAAGTATTCAATATGAATCCCTCTACTTTAAAATATCACCTGAATTATCTTGAAAAGTCTAATGAAATCGTTTCGAAACGCGAGGGCCGCCATCGTATTTATTTTTCGGTACACGGTAGCACCTCGAAGTTAGAGCCGTCCCCAGCTTCAAAAATTGAAATTTTGACAGATACCCAGCGTTATTTGCTCAATATAATTCGCAATGAGCCTGGGATAACCAAGCATAAATTGATATCAATTTCGAAACTGGCTCAAAAGACCTTAAATTATAATATCGAGAGATTGCTCGAGCACCAGCTGATCTGGAAAGTGCAGAACGGCGGTGAGATCGGTTATGAATACATCACCGCAGAAAAGTTGCGCTATGAAATGTACAATCGATTGCTTATGAAATTGCTGGCGAATGAGATCGATGAAGAGACTTTTTTGAAGATCAAAAGGAAGTTGGAGACAATTGATATTGATAATGTCAAAATTTGAGCATTAGGTTACGAAGTTCGGTTACTGTGACCAAATGTTGCCAATAATAGTTTGTAGTTTACAGTTTTTAGTTTGTAGTTTGCCATAATTTTGGGGGGAGGGGGACTACAAACCACAAACTGTAAACTTGTAAGAGAGGAAACCAAGGTAGCAATATATTGCCATACTTCAGGCTTCTTTTAAAATTATTAGATTTTTAGTGAAAATTATTTCGCCAAAATAGGGTCTCAAAACTTAAATAAGAAGACATAGCCAGGCATTGTACAATTTCAGGTTATAAATTATCTATATACTCGAATTTATTATGATGATTATTATAGAAATATAATTAGAATATAATAACAAAATAAATTGAAGGTGAAAAAATGGTGAATGAAAAGAAAAATAAATTTTTTACGCGTTTGGTCTCGATTTTGGCAATTTGGATGCTTGTAGGTGGAGGATTAGTAGGTTTAGGTATTGAATTTAAGCAGGTAAGTGCTGCAGGCCCAACTAACATCAGTGGACTGATTTCGTCAAATACTACTTGGACAACGGCAAATAGTCCATATCATATAATTGGTGATACTACACTTATGATTGGAAGATCACTTGACATTCAGGCAGGTACAGTAGTTAAATTCGCTAACAATACAAAGTTGAGAATAAGAGGCGCTCTAAATGTATACGGAACCAATACTAATAAAGTTATATTTTCCAATTTAGATCCAATTTATAGCTATTCTCGGTATAACAAGGATTATAATCTTTGGCACACGGGTTCTGGTATGAATTATATTATATATGTTGAATCGGATAATGGCGGAATCGTTAATATTGATCATGCGAAATTTGAATATAGCTCGAATCGCGCTATTTATTTTGACGGTTATACTAACACTGGAGACCCGGATATAATTGTTAACTCAACATTTGAAAATAATTATTATGCTTTAGGGGGAGGTGGTGGCGATGTTATTATTAAAGATTCAACTTTTAGATATAATGAAGTTAGTGTAGGTAATATCACAAAAACTGTTGATTCTTGTCTTTTCCAAAACAATACTTTTGGAGTTTATTTTGAAGCTGATGTTTATGATAGTTATTTTATTGGCAACTATATCGGTTCAGCAGTATCTGCATCAGTAGTTAAATATTGCGAGTTTTTGGAAAATGAAATTGGCGTATCCCGTAATCCTTTCAATCACATTTCTAGTTATTTTTACAATTCGATCCATGATAATAAAATCGGAGTTAATTTCGCCAATTTTGGTACCTACTCATTCCAAAAAAATAACATTTATAACAACAGCGATTACAACCTTAAGATCACAGGTCCAAATGATAAGGTCGTTAAAAATAATTGGTGGGGCACAAATGATCCAACAAAAATCAATCAATCTATTTATGATATATATGATGATATTTCTTTAGGCGAAGCTATTTATGAACCATATTTAAATTCCTGGCTTAATACTTCGAATCAACCCCCAGTTGCAGATGCAGGTATCGACCAAAACACTTCAGTATATCAATCTATACTCTTAGACGGCAGCGGCTCTTATGACCCTCATGGGGATACTTTACAATATAAGTGGGATTTTGGTGATGGGGCTTCTACTAATTGGCAAATTAATAGTAATGCCAACCATGCATATTCTCAGATAGGTAACTTTACAGTTAATCTTACGGTGTCTGATGGCAAATTTAAGGTCTCTGATTCATGTATTATACATGTAATAAACCAACCCCCTCTGGCAGATGCTGGTCCAGACCAAAATGCAACAAAGAATCAAATAGTATATTTTGATGGCAGTGGTTCATATGACCCAGATGGTGATCCTTTAACTTATAAGTGGGATTTCGGTGATGGCACATCTACTGGTTGGCAAAGCTATTCCAATGCTTCACATGCATATTCCCAAAAAGGTAACTTTACAGTTAATCTCACAGTGTCTGATGGCATAGATAAAGATTTAGATTCATGTATTGTTCAAATAAATAATCATGCACCGGTAGCTGATGCGGGCTCAGATCAAACTACGAAAGTAGGTCAAACAGTATATTTTGACGGTTCCGGCTCTTATGACCCCGACGCAGATACTTTAACTTACAAATGGGATTTCGGCAATGGCTACAATACAGGCTGGCAAAATAATTGTAATACCTCTTATATATACAATAATTCTGGAAATTATAGTGTGACACTAACAGTTAGTGATGGAGATTTAACTGATTTTGATATATGTATCGTGAAAGTTTCTGCTTCAGGATTTGTCATAAACCAAGAGCCTGTTGCCGATGCGGGATTAGATCAAAATGCCACTGTTGGTCAAACTGTATATTTTGATGGCTCTGGTTCTTATGATCCAGACGAAGATACATTGCTTTACAATTGGGAGTTTGATGACGGAACGTCATCGGGCTGGCAAAATGACTGGACAGTGACTCATTCATATGATATCCCTGGAAATTATTTAGTAACTCTTACGGTTTCGGATGACTCACTTACGAATGATGATACATGCGTAATATATGTAGCTCAAATTAGTGGAAACCATGCACCAGTAGCTGATGCTGGCCCAGATCAAACTACGAAAGTAGGTCAACCAGTATATTTTGATGGTTCCGGCTCTTATGACCCGGACGAAGATACTCTAACTTACAAATGGGATTTTGGCGACGAAATCTCTACTGAATGGCAAAATGATTGGGCAAATACTCATTCATATAATAAGCCTGAAAATTACTTAGTAACTCTTACGGTCTCAGATGGTTTACTCTCGGATAAAGATACATGCATCGTATTTGTGGCGGATATAACAGGAAACCATGCACCATTGGCAGATGCTGGGCCAGACCAAACTGTTAAAATAAAACAAACAGTTCATTTTGACGGTAGTAACTCTATTGACATTGATAGTGACCTATTGTCCTTCAAATGGGAGTTCGGTGACGGTGCACTTACAAATTGGCAAAATGATTGTAACGCATCTCATATTTATAACGAAGTAGGTAATTTTGTTGCAACTTTATTTGTAAGTGATGGATATTTGATTGATCATGATAATTGTACTATTTATGTAATTGACGATGACGGCGGCGAAAAACCTCCGGCAGATAATGATACCGATGGCGATGGACTACCAAACGATTGGGAATTAGAACATGGTTTTGACCCAGAAGATTCAAGAGATGCTTTATTAGATAATGATGGCGATACATTAACAAACTTAGACGAATTTGAACATGGCACGAATCCAAATAATAGAGATTCAGATAACGATAATATCCCAGATAATTGGGAACTGGATCACGGCCTAAATCCAACAGACGCAACCGATGCAGCACTAGATCACGATGGCGATTCGCTTTCAAATCTTCAAGAATTTCAATTAAGCACTGACCCACAAGATAAAGATACGGACGGAGATGGCTATATGGATAATATTGACGCCTATCCAACCAACCCGAATAAATATAAGGAAGAAATAACAGACAATAAAGCGTTAATAGAGACCTATGCAATTATCTTATTTTTAATTATAATAATAATTATTATGATTGTAATGATGGCAGTACTCTATAAAAACAAACGAAAAATTGGTGGTCAGATTTACACCAATGAAAAACAAGTGGATGAAAGACAGGAAATTAGAGATAGCCATATAACAGAAGAATATCAGCCACCTGAAAATTATGATCTGGAATCCGATGGATTAATTAAAAACTTAAAACAAGAGGCTCTTGTGCCTGATAAAACGCAGGCTTTTGGCCTTACTGAGCAAGAGATACAAGAGAAATTAGAGGTAAAACACAGGAATGGCGAACTCTCCAAGACAACTTATGATTCAATAAAAGAGACTATTGGCACTTTTAACCGTTAAGGGGAAATTTTATGTATTTCCCTACTAATATACAAGATGGGGAAGCTAATGCATGATCAAGAGGAGGTCTTAGAACACAAGTCCCGAAAAATGATTCATAATTACATCTTATCCAACCCCGGAGTATCCTTTGGGACGATCCAAAAAGTATTTAACATGAATCGCTCCACTTTAAAGTATCACCTTAAATATCTTGAAAAGTCCAATAAACTAGTTTCGAAGCGCGATGGCAGACATAGAATCTATTTTTGTGTATATGCCAGTAAACCCAATTATGAACCTGCGCTCACATCAAAAATTAATGTATTAAGTGAAGCCCAACAACATATCCTAAATCTAATCCGTAACAAGCCAGGAATAACTGATAACGGGCTGATCACTATTACAAATCTCAACCAAAAGACTTTAGGTTATAATATTGAAAGATTAATCGAGCAGCGCCTAGTTTGGAGGGTACAGAACGGTGGCGATATCGGCTATGAATACATAACCGAGGAGAAATTGCGTTATGCGATGTATAATCGGTTGCTGATGAAGTTAATTTCCAATGAGATCGATGAAGAGACTTTTTTGAAGATCAAAAAGAAATTGGAGACAATTGATATTGAGAATGTCAAAATTTGAGCATTAGGTTACGAAGTTCGGTTACTGTGACCAAATGTTGCCAATAATAGTTTGTAGTTTAGAGTTTTTAGTTTGCAGTTTGTCATAATTTTGGGGGGAGGGGACTGCAAACTACAAACCACAAACTGAAAACTTGTAAGAGAGGAAACCAAGGTAGTAATGTATTGCAATAACTTCGGGCTTCTTGTAAAATTATTGGATTTTTAGTGAAAATCGTTACCTAAAAACAGGCCCACAAACTTTAAGTATCAGAACCTAGCCAGGGTGTCGTAATTTAACGCTCTCAATTTACTTTTATATTCAAGACTATTATGAGTCCATAAGAAGAATAAAAATTGTGAAATAAGAATAATAAAAGGGTGATATGAATGATAACAGCTGGTGTTGATCTGGGCTTAAGATATGTGAAAGCCGTGATATTAAAGGATTGGAAACGAGTTGGGTTCGCAATTGCTCCTGCGGGATATGATCATGAACGTACCTCAAAACTTGTATTAAGAAAAGCACTGAAGATGGCAGGCCTAAAAAAATCAGATATCGATTATATGGTCTCCACAGGCTATGGCAGAAGAAAGATATCTTTGGCCAACGGTACCATCAGCGAAATTTCGGCTAATGCACGCGGTGTAAAGTGGCTCAATGGAAAATCGGATGTACATACAATTATCGATCTCGGCGGCCATGACACTAAAGTTATTGCTATTGACGACGAGCATCATATCCAAAATTTTGAAATGAACGATAGATATAGTGTCGGAATAGGTCAATTTATTGAAGAGCTTGCTAAGGTCCTCAAGGTACCGCTTGAGCAGATGGGTGAACTAGCGTTGAAAGCCCGAAACCCTGTTGATATTAGTACCGGCAGCCTCGAGTACGGCAAATCCGAAGTTGCCAACTTGGTTTTAAAAGGTTACAAAAAAGAAGACATAATCGCCGGAATATATCGTGCAGTTGCCAGAAGGTTGGTGGCGATGGCCAAACGGGTTGGGATAAAAGGCACGGTGGTATTTGACGGCGGCCCAGCCAAGAACATCGGGATGATCAAGGCATTGGAGAGAGAGCTGGGTATGAAACTATACGTCCCAGATAACCCGCAGATCGTTGCCGCTACAGGAGCGACCTTGATCGCAGCGGAGAGGTTTAAGGGGAATGGTGGCTCAAGAAATTAATAGATTTAAAATTACATTCATAAAACTTAGTTAGAAAATAGTACTTAGATGAAAAATATTAGGATAATAGATACTGAAGATAAGTATTGAAATAAAGAATTAGGTTTAAACTCTATAAATCGCAGACTCATGAGCTCGATGAGAATACTTAGACGATAAGGATAAAAGGTGTTTGACATGAGAAGAAGTGTTTTAGCTATCTTTGTAGTTTTGATAATGTTAGGTTCTTTGTTAGTGTTTTTTCCAAATGCTGCTGCGTGTCATAAATTTATTGTAATATGCTCTCCCACCGAAAAAGATATCGTGAATAATGACACCTGGACCGTAACCTTTGAAATAGATGTGGAATTAAGACCCGGGTGCGGTAGCAAGTTTTGGGTTGGATTTACCGTTAGCACCGCCGACCCAGGATTTTACAGGAATCTATATGAGAAGACCAATTCGACCAAAAACAGCATTTATGGTACTAGCCCACCATCTGATGGTGAAGCTAATAACTGGGAGGGTTGGATAGATGTAGGTACAGATAATCCAGCCCATTATTATGCGGTTTTAGAGGTCTGGTGTGACCCAAATACTGAAAATTGGTCAAATACAACAATTACTGTTGATGCATGGAGCACTGATAATAATAATGACCTCTACAACCGAGAGATCACAACCAAAACCACGGTTAATATACCAAATAGAATCATGTTTCACACCAACCCGGAAAAGTCAATTCAATGGGTTGAGCCAGGTGAATGGGCGGAGTTTGACATTACGGTTGAAGATATGATCGGTGATCTTGACGGGCAAATAGACCTGTACAAGGATCCTAAATCGTGGCCATGCTTTGATGACGATTGGGAATGGTCCTTTCTTAATAACGTTACGATAGAACAACCATATGGTACAGCAGAATTCACATTAAAAATAAAACCACCTTCAAACGCAAAGGATGGTGTTTTTGCTTACTTTTTTATTTATGGTGAAAATCATAATTCAAGTTATAACCATACTATCTGGGTAAAGACCATCGTTGATATACCTAAGCCCGATCTGTCGTGTGAAAATGAGGTGGGGATCATTAATATTGAATTATTGGGTGAAGATTATTCAGATGGAGAGACATATACTCTTAGCATTGATGTTTATAATCTAGGTGAAATTGAAGTATCTAATTTTGTTGTGGCATTTATAATATCAATTGTCGGCGGTGGTAAAGATACCATTGGCACTAAGAATATAATAGAGACCCTAGCTCCAGGCAAGTATGTAAATGTTCAACATCCGTGGGTGGCTATAGAAGGTATACATTGGCTTTGTATTGCTCTTGATCCGGGTAAATCAATACTTGAAGAGGATGAAATCACTAATAATGGATGTGGGGTTTGGGCTGAGGTGGGCGAGCCACTGATACCCGAAAAAATTGTTTTGAAGATGTCGATCGAACCAACGAGTATTGGGCCACACCAAGAATTCATAGTTACAGGAAAAGCAATTTATAATCCAGAATTCGGCAGTTTACCGTTGAATAATTCGGATGTGAAAGTAACGATCCAAGAAACAAACGCTACGTTCAATGCGAAGACTGCCAAAGATGGCAGATTCGAAATTAAATGCATATCACCAGGAAATGTGGGTACTACATATACAATAATTGTGAAATGTATTGACGGTACACTCGAAGCAACCCTAATTGGTGATCTAAGGGTCGCGAAGCTCCAAGTCACAGCAAAGGTCCAATCATCTCATGTACTCGCTGGAAAAAATATTACGATCGTAGGTAACGTAACTGATTCAACCTTTGCAGTCAAAGATGCAAATGTAACTGTCAGCCTTTTGGATGAAGATAATATTGAAGTCTTGTCTGAACCTGTAATTGCTAATACTGACCAAAATGGAATATTCTATGTAACAATAGCATTACCGGTAGCAACTGAGGTCATGGAATACACCCTTAAAATTAATGCTTCAAAAAAAGAACTCTTCGGAGTACAGACATCGAAAATTTTAGTAGACATAGAAAAAGAAGATGATGAACAAGATAACTTTTGGGTAGATTTAGGTTGGATGATCTTAGTTGTTATTACAGCTATAATAATAGTGATTATAATCATTATCTATATTAAGGCGAAAAGAAAAAGATAGTATCAGAAACTGAATTTAATGTTAATTATGAAATTGTTGATTGGTGTGAAAAAAATTCGCTCGGGTGATAATATAAGAAAATTGGCCACCTCCTTACTTGTGGTATGTTTAGTGCTAACTATATTTTTAGTATTACCCGTTTCAGGAGAGAATAATGAAGAAATAGAATATTCTAATGAGACTCGGAGAAGATCAGGTAATGCCCTTTATGTTGGTCCTGGGTTAAACTATACAAAAATTCAAGACGCCATAGATGATGCCGCTCCAGGCGACATCATTAGTGTTCAAGCAGGCACATATAAAGAAAATGTAGTCGTGAACAAAACACTTACTCTTATAGGAAACGGTGCTAGCAATACGATTATTGATGGCAGTGAGGATGGTGATGTCGTATATGTTTCGGCGGATTGGGTGAATATTACAGGTTTTAATATTACTAACAGTGGGAATCAGTATAATGATGCGGGGATAGAACTCAATAAGGTCCAGAACTGTAAAATCGAGAACAATTTCCTGACTTTGAATGGTAAGTATGGTTTATTGGTCAATTCATCGAGCAATAATATCATTGTAAATAATAATGCCTCCTCAAATAAAAATGATGGTATCCATCTGAGGTCTTCTAGTGATAATACAATCATAAACAATCGCGCCTTCTCCAACCGTGCCGGTATTTCAGTTAAGGATCTCGTTGGTAACACAATTAGCAATAATATTGTAACTTCAAATAGATGGTCAGGTATATTCGTGCATACTCCATTGAGTAACACGATCACTAACAATATCTGTAATACCAATTATAACGGTAGAGGCATCTATCTGTATCGTTCAAACAATACTATCATCACTAGTAACACATTGATCAACGATGGGATCTTGATCGAGGGGACTTTCACAGCGCAATGGAATTCCCATACAATAGATACAACAAATACTGTCAATGGTAACCCAGTTTACTATTGGAAAAACCGAAACGGAGGAACTGTGCCACAAGGTGCCGGCCAAATAATTCTGGCAAATTGTGATGGAGTTACTGTTAAGAATCAAATTCTATCGGGTGGTGTCATCAATATATTACTCGGTGAATCATCAAACAATATGATAACCAATAATAATGCTACATTCAGTCATCAGGGTGGCATCACTCTCCGCAATTCTGATTACAATTACATTAGAAATAATAATATATCATCTAGTTTGATTGGTATTGATATTGTTGGTTCAGATAGAAATGATATTCAAGGTAATATTATCTCGGACACTACAGATGGCGTCTTTTTTTGTTGCCAGTCCAATTCAAACACGATCCGTAATAATGCCATTACTTCGAGCATCAATGGTATGCGTATTACTTCTTCATTAAGCACTACGATAACGAGCAATACATGCACGGGCAATACGAATGGCATCAGTATAGAGATCTCATCGCGAGGCACTACCATCAACAACAACAATGCATCTTACAACGAAAATTACGGAATATACATTAGCAAATCCGAAGATAGTACTATCGTCAATAATACAGTCTCTTCAAATAATGTGTATGGTATATATATTGACAGCGCTACCAATACCAAGATTTACCATAACAACTTTATTGATAATAACAAGCAGGCATATGATAATAATGTTAGTCAATGGAACAGTCCAACATCAGGTGGAGGTAATTTTTGGTCAGATTGGACATCACCAGACAATGACAAGAATGGTTTTGTTGACGAGCCCTATTTAATTTATGGTTCCGGAAAGGCAAATGATCCTTTACCTTTGACTTATCCTTCCGGAACCCTACTAGAAATTGAAACTAAAAATATTCTGATAGCTTATGTGGAACAGCCATATTATGTATATTATACTGCATTTGATCCGTTTACACCTAGTGAAGAATTAATCTGGACCATAAAAACAGATGCACCATGGTTAACCTTTTCTCCGGAACATGAACTGTACGGAACGCCATATATCGACCATTTTGGCGCTTATTGGGTATATATAGAGGTTTCCGATGGCTCTAATAATGTTTTCACAAATTTCACACTTTCAGTTAAGGTCCGCACGGAAGAGCCATCCATAAATTTTACACCACCCGAAATCGAAGAAACCAGTATTTTGAAGAATAGTGATGACATTTCAATTCACACTTCCGAGCTTGAAATTGAATTTTCCAAACCTATGAACACTTCCAGTATCGAAGGTGCTCTTAATATTATACCAGCTACTCCATACAGCCTCCAATGGGAGAATAATAATACTATCCTGAAGATGGTATTTAATAGAACATTATTTTATGATACCACTTACACAACAACTATTAGCACTATGGGAACGGACCATGACGGTAATCAACTGGCTTCAGCATTTGTTTTAAACTTTAACACCGAACTTCAAGAAAAAGGTGGCCCGGATAAACCCGGAGAAATTGATTTAATAACGATCCTCAGCGTTATTGGAGTATTCGTTATCATAATGATCATTATTACGATTTTATTTATAACACAAGGTCGTAGAAAGATTAGGGAAAGAGCTACAGAAACGGTTAGACAGGCTCAAGATCAGCGTGAAGTTAAAGGGTTGGATATCATCGAAATAGATCCCGCAAAGGATGAGCTCGACATCCGCAACTCCGAAGAATATATACAAAAATTGATGGATGAAGCCCTGGAGTTTGAAAAACCGAGCGAATTTAAGAACCCTGAAGTAACATTATTAACAAATGCAGAGGAAAAATATCGAAAAGGTGAAATATCCAAAACCACGTATGAGTCGATAATTGAGACATTAAACGGGGAAAGACCATAATATTCGAGCAAATCTTTATTCCCCACGTTCATTCAAAACGGGGACTTAGATGAATGATAGTGAGGGTGCATTAGGCCATAGATCCAGGAAGCTGATCTATAATTTTATATCGACTCATCCAGGTTCGTCTTTCAATATAATTAAAAATTTTTTTGATTTGAACAAATCCACATTGAGTTATCACCTGAACTATCTCGAAAGAAATAAAAATATAAGTTCCAAACGCGAGGGTAGACGCAGGTGTTATTACTGTACTCATCATATTGAACATAGCTCGCATTTATTTGTAAATGAAGAACAAGCGGGCTTAACAGTTACCCAACAAAATCTGGTGAAGATCATCCTGGACAACAAGGGGATTACAAATAAAGAATTAATTTCAAGAACAAAACTAAATCGCAAGAATCTTTATTATAACATTAAGAAATTGCGCGAGAAAAAGTTGATCTGGGCCGTAAAGAGCAGCGGGATTCTTGGATATGAATATGTAACCAAAGAAAAGCTCCAGCATGAAATGGCGAAAACATTGATATCTAAACTACTTTCCAATGAGATCGACGAGGAGACATTTTTGAAGATCAAGAGGAAGCTGGAGAAGATGGATATTGAGGAACTTATGAAGTAAATGTATTTTTAATAGGTATGAAGCTCGGTTATGTGTTTGGGAAGGTTGTGCCGAAGGGCGACCATTTGTAATAATACTACCAATATTACAAATACTACCAATACTACCAATAAAATCCCAATGGTTAAATCCTAAGTTTATAGATTATAAAACTCGGTTGCGGTGTCGAGGCTCGTTTCGAAGTTCGATACCTCTAAACGAACCGAGCTTCCAAATCTTTTAGTTACTCTATTATTACCCAACAACTCATTTCATCTTTTCTGCTTTGTTTAAAATTTTAATATAGAGATTTGGCGAAATGAAGTACCCAAAAGTCATTAATCTATCCATTGCATCTTTAAATTCCTGTAGAACAATTTTACCATACTTTAGGTTTTTTAATAATAAATAAGGCGTGCTAATAACCTTCAATCCAAAATATTTGGCAGCTTGGATCGCTATTTTGTCATCAATAATAATCTCTTGAATTTTCAACCTTTTCGCCAGTTCGATAATAGATAATTCTCCTGGATGTAAACCAAATCCCTCTCGTTTTATTCTACAGCGTTCTACCATTAATAAATCTTGATCTACTAACTTCTTCACCAATAGTGCCTCTTGATACCCTTTATCCAAGCCTTTCTCTATTTCATCAATAACTAAGTTAGTGGTATAAATTTTATCATAGATCCGAAGACATTCAAGCATTTCTAATTTCGCAATAAAAATCAATGGCGAGGTATTGATTACCGCTTTCATTGTAAGTCCTTCAAAGCATTTTCCAGCTCGACCTCATCTGTTCTAAAGTATATCCCGCGAGTTTTCAATACCTCTATAAATTCCCAGAGTGTGATCTGTGCCTCATGAGCACATTCCCAAGCACTGCACAGCCCTTTTTGATATTTTTCTAAAGCTTCTTCAATCAATATTTCATGAACGCCGATAGATATTGCTTTTTTGATTAAATTAGTTCTATCTAAAGAATGTTTTTTTGCCAGCTCATCCAAATATTTAAGTTCCTCTTTATCAACTCTGATTGTTGTTACCGGCATAATTTTACCCCAACAATACAATACACTACATTGTATTTAATGTTATCTATGTCCGAATTTTAGTTCCTACCTGAAGGTTACGAGGTTCGGTTACTATGGCCAAGTGTAGCAAATAATAGTTTGTAGTTTTCAGTTTTGAGTTTGTAGTTTGCCACAATTTTGGGGGGGGAAGGGGACTACAAACTGTAAACCACAAACTGTAAACTTATTAGAGAGGAAACCAAGGTAGCAATGTATTGCCATACTTCGGGCTTCTTGTAAAATTATTAGATTTTTAGTGAGAATTACCACAGAAAAAACAGGTTCACAAACCTTAAATATCAGAGTTTAGCCAGTGTGGCCGAAATGTACTGTTAGAAACTATCTATATTCTCAAGTTAATTTTGTTATTATAGTCTGAATAAGGAAGGTGTAAAAATGTTGGTAAAGGGAATAAAGAAAGTTAGAAATTATTTATTAGTTTTTTCAGTAAGCTGGATGTTAGTTTTTTCGGGACTGACTCTTTTAATTGAACAGTCTGAGAATGTTATGGCTGCAGGGCCTACTGAAGTTAGTGGTATAATTTCAATAGATACCGTTTGGATACAGGCTAACAGTCCATATATTGTAACAGGAAATATTCTAGTTGAAAATAATACATCATTAACGATTCAACCTGGTGTGACTGTAAAGTTCGATGGATATTATTATATTATGATAAAGGGAGCGTTGAATGCTACTGGTAGTGAAACGAACATGATTACATTTACTTCGAATCAACCCACCCCAACACAAGGAGATTGGGATCGAATTAAATTTGATGATACTTCAATCGAAGATAAATGTATAATTAAATATTGTGAATTAAAATACGGTTCTTATGCAATTATGTGTATCGATGTTTCTCCAACAATAACACAAAATCAATTCTCATATAACAATCAGGCTATACATTTAGTTTCAAGTAGTTCGGTAATAGCACATAATTATTTTTCCAATAATAGTAATTGTATTAGAGTCAGATTTCTTTCTCCCAAGATAAAACACAATCAATTTCACAACAATGGAGATGCCATCGAAGTCGCCGAATATAGCAATTCAGTTGAAATACACAATAATAGCATTTTGAATAACAATAGAGGAATCATAGTTCAAGATGGTAGTCCAACAATTACAAACAACACGATTGCTTTCAACAGTGGCTGTGGACTTTATATCTATGGTACGCTTTTAACATTTCAAGTACGTTATAATACCATCGCGCATAATGGTATTGGAATCGAAATGGATTACAGAGAAGGGCCGAATTTTGAATATAACAATATCAATCATAACATTAATTATAATTTTTATAATGGTATTACAGTTTGTGATAATATAACTGCATATAATAATTGGTGGGGAGGAACAGATGCAGATTTGATTAACCAGAGTATTTATGATTACTACGACGATTTTTATTGTGGAAAGGTTTATTTTGTTCCATTTCTAACATCTCGGGTAAATATTCCTGACCCTAATAAACCTCCAATCGCAGATGCAGGTCCAGATCAAAATACAACTGTAGCTCAAACAGTGTATTTCAATGGTGATGGCTCTTACGACCCTAATGGTGTTCCATTAACGTATAATTGGGATTTCGGCGACGGTACCTCCACGGGCTGGCAAAATAATTGTAGCACTTCACATACATATAATGCAGTAGGAAATTATTCAGTTATACTCAATGTTAGTGATGGGAAATTAACTGACGAAGATACCTGTATTGTCTTTGTTAAGACACCTGCAGTAAATAATACCCCACCAGTCGCAGACGCAGGGCCAGATCAGAATGCTACCGTAGGTCAAACTGTATATTTTAATGGTGTTGGGTCTTATGACCCTGATGGAGATCCTTTAACTCATAACTGGGATTTTGGTGATGGCACTTCTACGGGCTGGCAAAATAATAGTAATGCATCTCATTCGTATAGCACCGCAGGAAATTACACTGTTACACTTACGATTTTTGATGGTTTCCTTACCAATAATGATACTTGTATAGCATATATAACTGGTGGGGGCGGTAGCACAAGCCCCGCACCTCCACCTCCTCTAGATTCTGATAGTGATGGCTACAACGACACAGTAGATGAGTTTCCGAATGACCCTACACAATGGAAGGACAACGATGAAGATGGCTACGGGGATAATTTGAGTGGTAATAGACCTGACCTATTTCCGAACGATCCAATAGAGTGGGCTGACACAGATGGTGACGGTGTTGGTGATAATTCGGATGCATATCCAAATGACCCCAATAAATGGACAATAGGTCCAGAGGACAAAGATTCTGATGGTGATGGTCATCCGGACAGTACAGACGCATTCCCAAACGATGCCACTGAGTGGCTCGATTCCGACGGTGACAGCGTTGGAAATAATGCCGACGCCTATCCAAACAACCCCAATAAATATCTACCTGATAAAGTCGAGGATGATGGCGAGTTTGATGCATTTACATTTATTTTCATTATAATGATAATTATAATCATTATAATTTTAATATTAACATTAATCATCTTCAGAAAAAAAGGCCGATCACCAGAAGATCCGGATGAATTAGTCCACAAATTGACCTCCGAAGCACTTACCTTCAAGAAACCCAGTGATTTTGGTTTGTCAGAGCAAGAAATGTTAAATAGAATAGAAACAAAATATCGTAACGGTCAGATATCAAATGAAACCTATGCGATGATCAAAGAAAAATTGGGCAATAGTAATCGCTAGCAGTAAATTTTATTAGTTTCCAAGATTATAATTAACAAGGGGAATTGAATGCTCGTCCAAGAGGGAGCTTTGGAAAATAGAGATAGAAAATTGATTTATAATTATATTTCATCCCATCCCGGTGCTTCCTTTGGTGCAATCCAGAAGATATTTGAAATGAATGATTCAACTTTAAAGTATCATTTAAATTATTTAGAGAAGAACAAGCTGATTTTTTCCAGGCGTGAGGGTAGGCATAGATGCTACTATAGTTCTCAACAAACTGTAAGAGCAAAAGCACCATTTCCAAAAGCAAACATTCATACTTTAACAGACCTTCAGAAGAATATTCTTAATATTATCCAACATGCCCCAGGTATTTCATATAATGATTTAATTATGAAAACTAGGGTAGACCAAAAAGTTCTAATTTATAATATCAAGAAATTAGGGGATTTAAACTTAATCTGGATTACTAAAAATAATGGAATGGCAGGTTATGAATATATAACCGAAGAAAAGCTCCAGGACGAAATCTTCAACCGTTTGGTAAATAAATTAATTTCCAATGAGATCGATGAGGAGACATTTATAAAGATCAAGAGGAAGCTAGAGAAGATGGATGTTGAGGAACTTATGAAGTGAGTATATTTTTTAGTAGTTTACGAAGTTCGGTTACTGTGACCAAATGTTGCCAATAATAGTTTGTAGTTTACAGTTTTGAGTTTGTAGTTTGCCACAATTTTGGGGGGGGGAGGGGACTACAAACTGCAAACCACAAACTGTAAACTTATTAGAGAGGAAACCAAGGTAGCAATGTATTGTCATAACTTCGGGCTTCTTTTCATAAAAAATAGCGTACTTTAACCGATTTTTAGCATTTTTCCCCCAAGTTTTATAAGGCATTGTACATATGCACGTATATATATAATATATATAGGGTTCTTATTCTAACCTTATCATTACCAGATGGGGCTTTGTATGGGTGAAACTAAAGATATTCTAGACTATGATATCGAGAAAATTCAAGTTCTCGAAGGCCTGCAGGCTGTGCGCAAGCGTCCCAGCATGTACATCGGCAGCACAGACAGCCGCGGTCTTCATCACCTGATTTACGAAGTTGTGGACAATAGCATCGACGAGGCAATGTCGGGCTATTGTAATAATATCGAAGTTGTTTTGAATAAGGATGGCTCGGTAACCGTTTCCGACGACGGCCGCGGCATCCCGGTCGATATCCACCCCAAATACGGTAAATCCGGCGTCGAGATCGTAATGACCAAGCTCCACGCGGGCGGTAAATTCGACCGTTCAATGTACAAGGTTTCCGGTGGGCTGCACGGTGTCGGGGTGTCGGTGGTGAATGGGCTGTCGGAATGGCTGGAAGTCATTATCACCCGCAACGGCAAGGAGCATTACCAGCGCTTCGAATGCGGCGACCCCGTGGGGGAGCTGAAGGTCACTGGCGATGCCGAAAATACCGGTACAACGGTCAAATTCATGCCGGACAAGGATATTTTTGAGGAGCTCGGCTTCAATTTCGAGACCATCTATAAACGCATGCGCGAGCTTGCATACTTGAACTCTGGCCTGAAGATTACGATCACAGATGAGAAAACCGAAGATAGCAAAACGTTCCAATTCGAGGGCGGAATAATCGAGTATGTGAAGTTTATTAACAAGAATAAAAATGTGCTCCATGACAACCCGATCTATTTTAAAGGCGACAAGAGCGACACTATTGTCGAGGTTGCAATGCAGTATACTGACGGTTATTTGGATAATACCTTCACATTCGCAAATAATATCAACACCATCGAAGGCGGCACCCACCTAAGCGGTTTTAAGGGCGCGCTAACCCGCACAATTAACGATCATGGACGGTCCAATAACATAATCAAAGATAATATGAGCAATCTCGTGGGTGAGGATATTCGCGAAGGGTTGACCGCAATAATTAGTATCAAACTTCCCGAGCCGCAATTCGGAGGCCAGACCAAGACAAAACTTGGCAATTCCGAGGTCAAGGGCATTGTAGAAACAGTTGTAAACGAAAAATTGGGTGAATTTCTAGATGAGACCCCAAAAACCGCCGAGATCATTATAAACAAAGCGGTACTGGCGTCCCAGGCGCGCGAGGCTGCGCGTAAAGCGCGTGAACTGACCCGTCGTAAGAGTTTCCTGGAAAGCTCGTCACTGCCCGGCAAATTAGCGGATTGTTCCGAGCGCGACCCTGCGAAATCCGAGCTGTTCATTGTCGAGGGCGATTCTGCAGGGGGGTCAGCTAAACAGGGCCGCAACCGCGAATTCCAGGCGATCTTGCCGCTGCGGGGCAAGATTTTGAATGTGGAAAAGGCGAGGATCGACAAGATCCTTAAAAACCACGAGATCCAGACACTGATAACCGCATTTGGCACTAATTTCGGTGACGATTTCGATGTCGAGAAGGCACGATACCATAAATTGGTAATAATGACAGATGCCGATGTGGATGGCGCGCATATTCGAACTTTATTACTAACACTTTTATTTCGATATATGAAAGAATTGATCAAAGCGGGCTATGTTTACATTGCCCAACCACCGCTATATAAGATCTCCAAAGGTAAATCTGAGTATTATGTTTATTCCGAAGACCAAAAAGTCTCCAAACTCGAAGAGCTTGGGGAAGGTAAGCTCAACATTCAGCGCTATAAAGGTCTGGGCGAGATGAACCCGAAACAGCTATGGGAGACCACGATGAACCCCGAGTCACGCACTCTTATAAGGGTAACGATCGAAGATGCGATCGCTGCGAACGAGCTCTTCACTATCCTGATGGGTGACAATGTTGAGCCCAGGCGCGAGTTCATCGAAAAACATGCGCTTGAGGTTGAGAATTTAGATATTTAAAGTTATTTAGGTGAAAGAATTGGTAGAGGCAGAAGGCGAACCATCCACCCCGGACGAAGAGGATAACTACGAGATCCCGCAAGCGCCGGAGCCGACCGAAGAAGAGCGGCGTGTTATCGAACGATATCTCGAGGATGAGATGAAGACCTCGTATATCGATTATTCGATGAGCGTGATCGTCCAGCGCGCGCTGCCAGATGTGCGTGACGGTCTCAAACCCGTCCATCGCCGGATACTTTACGCGATGCACGAGGCTGGGCTGAGCGCGAGTAAACCGTTCAAGAAATCCGCGAGGCTCGTGGGCGATGTGCTCGGTAAATATCATCCCCACGGCGATACCGCGGTCTATGACGCGATCGTGAGGATGGCGCAGGACTTCTCGCTAAGGTACCCCTTGGTCGACGGTCAGGGCAACTTCGGGTCCGTAGACGGCGATTCTGCAGCGGCTATGCGTTATACGGAATCAAAGATGACGAAGATCGCCGAGGAAATCATTGTGGATATTGATAAAGATACGATCGATTTTGTGCCTAATTATGACGGTTCACTGAAGGAACCGACC
The DNA here is from genome assembly GCA_965372445.1 of uncultured Thermoplasmata archaeon. Classification (GTDB taxonomy): domain Archaea; phylum Thermoplasmatota; class Penumbrarchaeia; order JAEHCK01; family CBDVCJ01; genus CBDVCJ01. The sequence continues at coordinate 27,512 of CBDVCJ010000004.1, forward strand.
GTTATGCCGGCTAAGTTGCCAAATATGCTGATCAATGGCGCGTCCGGAATTGCGGTTGGGATGGCGACCAATATCGCGCCCCATAATATCTCAGAAGTTATTGACGGAATAATAGCACTGATTGATAACCCCGAGATCAACACCTTGGAATTAATGGAGATCATCAAAGGCCCGGATTTCCCGACGGGCGGTATAATCTACGGTGCACAGGGCATAACCGCTGCATATCATACCGGTAGGGGCTTGGTTAGGGTACGTGCCAAGACCACGATCGAGGAGATGGCGCACGATAAGAAACGCATTGTCGTCCGGGAGATACCCTACCAGGTCAATAAAGCGAAACTAATAGAGAATATTGCTGCATTGGTGCGTGACAAAAGAATTGAAGGCATCACCGACCTGAGGGACGAATCCGATCGCGAGGGTATGCGCATGGTTATAGAACTGAGGCGTGACATCAACGAAGAGGTCGTACTCAACCAGCTATTCAGGCTAACGCCCATGGAATCTACTTTTGGCATCAATAACCTGGCATTAGTGAAGAACCAACCGAAATTACTTCCACTTAAAGATACATTATTATATTTTATCGAGCACCGCCAGGAAGTTGTAATGAGACGCACGGAGTTCGAATTGGCCAAAGCCGAGAAAAGAATACATATACTTAAGGGTCTTTTGATCGCGTTAGATGCGCTCGATGAGGTCATCAACCTTATTCGCAGCTCGAGCACCGTTGATGATGCGCGGAATGGGCTGATCGCGAAGTTTGAATTGTCGGAAGAACAGGCCAAGGCCATCCTGGAGATGCGATTACAGAAACTCACTTCAATGGAAGCGTCTAAGATCCAAGAGGAGCACGACGAGCTTTTGGCCAAGATCGACGAGTTGAAAGGTATACTGGCTAGCGAACAGAAGATCCTCGAAATAATTAAAGAAGAGTCTTTAGAGCTAAAGACCAAATACGGCGACGCGCGCCGCACCGAGATAATCGAGGTTGGCGAGGAGCTCGATATCGAAGACCTGATACCGGTAGAAAATGTTGTTATTACAATTACGAACACAGGTTACATAAAAAGAATACCTTTGGACACCTATCAGCAGCAGCGGCGTGGTGGTAAGGGACTTATTGGCATAAAAACCAAAGAAGAGGACTATGTGGTCGATCTATTTATCACTTCAACCCATAATTATATACTTTTCTTCACTAACAAAGGCAAGGTATATTGGTTGAAAGCGTACAAACTGCCATTAGGTGATAGATATGCCAAGGGCAAACCTATAATAAATTTACTACCCAGGCTGGACGAGGACGAGAAAGTACAGGCTATGATACCGATCGCAGAATTCGACAACCGTCATTTCATGGTTTTTGTTACACTGAGAGGCTACATCAAAAAGACCGTGCTGAGCGCCTATTCACGACCGCGCGCCAACGGTATTTGGGCGATCAGGTTGGATGAAGATGACGAGCTTGTGGATGTTAAGCTTACTGACGGCACCAAAGAGATCATTATTGCCTCTGCAAACGGTCAGGCCAACCGTTTTATCGAATCTGAAGTGCGCAGGATGGGTAGATATGCACGCGGTGTGATCGGCTTGAGGTTGCGCAAAGACGATAAGGTCGTGGGGATGGCGACCGTTGACGAAGATTCGATTTTATTGACGTTAAAAGAAAATGGCCTGGGAAAACGTTCGAAGATCCAGAATTACCGCAAGACCCATAGGGGCAGCCGTGGAGTTATCAATATCAGGACCGAGAAACCGTTTGGATCTGTGGTTTCGGTTTTAACTGTTAAAGACGATATGGAGCTTATAGTCACCAGTGAGAAAGGCATGGTGATCCGCATACCGATCAACAGTATAAGGGTCATCGGTCGTGCGACCAAAGGCGTCAAGATCATGAATTTGAAGGAACACGATCGGGTTGTGGCGGTCGCGAAGATCGTAACTGAGATCGAAGAAAAGGTGCTCGAGGAGGCCGCGGCGGAGGAAATAGTAGCGCCAAAACCGCCCGATGAAAAAGCTCCCGAGTTTCAGATCGAAAAAGAGCATCTTGAGCTTGATAAAGCCAAGGTTGAGAAGGACGGTGGGTTTGAATGTCCCGATTGCGGTAGTATTTTAGATATAGGTTCAACAACTTGTTCCGAATGCGGCGCTGAATTCGAATTCGACGAAACCTCAGATGACGAGGTGGAAGAGTTCGAAGAGGACGAGGAATTTGAGCCCGAGGATGACCAAAAGAACGGCATTGAATAAATAAGAATCCATTATATACCTAAATCCTAAACTTGTGGAACAGGTGCATTGGGGTATGGAAAATCAGTCTGCGCGAACCCAACTCCACAATTTGGACAGAATTTTTCTTTACCCGAAACCAAAATATTACAATGTGGGCATTTCATGATCTTCTTGATATTTTTACCACACTTTGAGCAATAGTCGAAATCAGGGCCGATCTTTCCGCCGCAAAACGCACAGAACCGTTTATCAAAGAGATCTTGGCGCTTGATAGCTCTCAACACCTCGTTCTCTTGATTCAGGTTTTCAAGCTTGTGGAGCGTTGCTCGGTGATCGGTTTGCAATTTCTGCAGGTCGCGGCTCAAGTCCTTCTCTATTATTGCCTTTGGCGGCACCTTATATTTCCTGAAAAAGTTCAAGATCACAATGATCGCCAGTATTAGAAAAAACGTTCCCACTATCAGCCCGTTCGAGTTCCAGAAGAATAATGAGATCGCAACAAACACCACTATGAAATATGGGAACAACAGCATTTCATTGAAGCCCTTTTTTATCGGCAGCATTTTTTTCTCGACAAGGAACGCCGCAGCGAAATAGCATAATAAACCCAAGGGGACAGCAAAGATCGGGCTGAAATACACTAAAGCTAGGCCTATGATTATGTAAAGTAATATAAGTGGCGTAATAAGAAACGCCAGGTATTCATTTTTCACTTCCGTACCTATCCGCTTAAAGCCTTCGAGATAGAATAGCGCAAAGAAAATAATCAAAATCGCCAGATAGAACAAGAACACACCGTAATCATCCAGCGGATTGGTTCTCTCCGGAAGTTCTATCATTATATCCTTCTTGAGTATCGCATTCGATTTGTCCCATTCCATTAAAACATTATCGCCTGAGTTTTTTACTGTGTCGGGCGTCAAACACTTTTTCGGTAGATCCTGTTCATAGTCATACTCTACACCTTTAAGCTCGAGCCTCATTACAAAATCAATAAGTTTATTTTTGGGGATGGCATGGTTATAATCATTCATCCCATAGGCAGTATAACTTATAACCACCTCATTTTCGGTATATGTTGGCAACGAGAGCTGAATTGAGTTCTTGACAATAACCGGTTTTACTACACTTTGGCCATTTAATTCCACTGCAATATCCTCGATCGAGCCTTTGGGTAATGGTATCGTGGTTGTGGTCGGATCTGAAGTACGATCATAAATGAAAATTGCGGTATAATGGACAGTGTAAATACACATCAGATCATTTTCGATCATTACATATTCGACATCTAATATGGATGTTATTTCCATCCCAATCGGCTCTACAGGCACTTCCTGCACACCCAGCTCCTTTTCATAGGCTTCACTTAAAGAATCCGACATGCTGAGGCTCGTTACCCACACAAATAGAACACCGCCTAAGATCACGGTTACGGCTACCATAATAATTATAGCAATAACCGGCGAAATACCTACACCTTGATATTGGACATTATCAGGTTTCATAATTATCCCTCGAAAAGTTATATTCACAATTAGTGTATATATATCCAATTAGGACATGTAGGGTGCATGAACTAATAAAATTTAAAAATCACACATGTAAAAATCTCAAAAATAACCCTATATAACATGCTCACCACATTTAATAGTAGGAAATTTATATAGTTACAGCATGAAAAATATTTTTCATAGATTTTCAATTTTTCGATTTTCTAACCTTTGAAATCTTGATTCCGTATGACCTGTACTATTATTTTGATTTTGGGTAACATAGATTATCTAAATGATTACAGCCGATACCTTGAATTATGCTCTTGATTTATTCCTTTTAGTCTGAAAGAATTTATTTACCCAACTCGAAATTAATATAATTAATTTTGGAATAATTATTATTGATATGACAATAATCGAACCCCAATAGATATCTAA
>CBDVCJ010000005.1:0-30794 GCA_965372445.1 uncultured Thermoplasmata archaeon
TTGTTTGGAACTTGGTTCTTGCATCTTGGAATTTCAACAAACCACATCCCACTAGTGAAACGTCCACATACCACATCCCAAAACTTACCACCAGTACAAACTGTATAGTACCACTTACCACTTAACAACTCATTCTCGGAACAAGATAGGTGTCAGGTCCTTCATTTCAAATATACTGGTCTTCCGAAACTATGGACATACGCCCAATCTTCCTCTTCCTCGAGCTCTCGGCCTTCCTCGATCGCCTGCAGGAATTCCTTGACCTGCGAATCCATTTGGTCTGCAAAATGTAATGCTGCGGCCTCGGCGGTGCGTATCCTTTTCGGCGAACCCCATTCTGCAAAGGCATGGTGACTGAGTATCATGTGGCTCAATTTCAGCTGCAATTCTTTTGGGAACTCGGTAACTTCTGAGATCTTAGCGCGGATCATTCTGTCACCCATGATCAAGTGGCCAATGAACTTACCCTCGTCCGTCTGGTCAATTGTGGCGCTTGCTTTATATGAATAACCTTCGATCTTGCCGATATCATGTAATATTGCTGCGGTGACCAACAGATCTCGGTCCAAGTCATCGTAAAATGTGCTGATGGCTTCACAGAATTTAACAACGCCCAAGGTGTGTTCAAGATGACCGCCAAGATAATTGTGGTGGTGGATAATTGCCGAAGGTGAGATCTTGAATTCTTCGACGAAATCATCATCCTCGAAAAAACGCTGCAAAATACCCTTCAAATGCGGCTCTTGAACTGTATCGATATATTGGCTGATCTCCTCCATCATTTTATCGATGTCGCGTTTCGTTGTCGGTAGAAAATCCTTGAGATCATATTCAGAAGGGTCACATTTACGGATCGTGTGTATACCTTCGTTCATTGTTACGACCAACCGTTCCTCAAATTGGTCGATCGCCACAGACCCTGTGATCTCGACTACATCACCGACCCCGATCGAATTATAAAGCTCCACAACTTGGTCCTCATCCGGACCGCCCCAATATTTACCGGGAATCGAGCCTGTTTTATCGACCAGGTCAATAAAGAAATATTTACCGACCTTATTCCGATAAGATCTTGGAGTCTGCTTACTACGGATTGCATAACAACCCTTTATCTCAAAGCCTTCTTTGAGCTCTTTTACTGGCAAACTAACAAAATCTTGCGATTCCATAAACTCACCCAGTTCTGCTTCCATATTATTTATTCCCCCTTAGTATTTTTCCAAAGTATTACTTTGGTAAAGAGGGGGTATATAATTAAAAGTATAGATTTTTTTCGCTTAAAAGGATGGGTGGTTATAAATCCTAAATTTGTCAATGCGACATTAAGATCAAATAATCAAGACTCTTCTAGTTCACTCAAGTATGTATAAGAATAATCAAGGCTCCAATCATTTCCAGTATCTTCAGTAGTAAAAATAATGCCAAATATTGAGGCCAAACTATTATCATCGCCACAAGTCCCGGCTTCGATCAGGATGGTCCATTCCCCCAAATAGGATTCTTCAAATCCATCTTCCGTATGATCCAATTCCACAGATGCGCTTATTGAACCTGAGGTGCTAAACCCGGATTCGTCAGCAGGGTTGCCATCGGGAGCTATTATGGTAACCCTAAATTCATCGGGGTCGTTCGTTCCCAAAGGATAATTTGAGGGTTCATCCGTCCAACTTAAACTACAATTTACCCAGACCAATTTAGGTGTTTCTTCACTTATAATGAACGTAAATTCGCTAGCTTGGTTCTCATTTGTGTAACCGGGTTCAGTGCCTGAAATTTCTATTTCCTCAAAAATTATTAGAGTTATCTCTTCTTCCGGTTCATATAGGGAATCAGTTCCCCCAAGATATGCTCCGTAGATCGTGATGGGTATAAAAAGCAATACTACGCCTGCAGTAATAGTTTTAGTGAAAATGCCTTTATCAACCTTTGCCAATGGATCGGATTTCAGGGTTTCACTGATGATCCAGCGGTTATAAATGATCAGGCAAACCAAAGTCAAAAGCCCGACAGATGCTACCAGAGCAATAAAGACTTTCGGCATAAGTAACGATCTTGTAAAGTAACTGTACCACACGCCCTGAACCGCACCGCCGACCGCGTTACCCAAACCCGTTGAGATAAAGATACAGGCCATGTAAATTGTGATCAATTGTTTAGGCGCGAGCTTTGAAACATAAGCAATAAAACCAGGATGGGTAATGAATTCGCCTATTGAAAAAATGATTATACCCAGAACAAATAGTGCCTGGATATTGCTTGCCCCGTTAATGAGAAGACCGATGCAGAAAATTATTATACCGACCATCATAACATTAAGAGATTTATATTTCTCCACGAGTTTTCCTAGGAAAGGTCCCAGTATGATGATCGTGCCCGGATTTATGGTAGTCAACCAAGCCACCACGAACCATTCCGGCATTCTATGAAATTGAACCATATATACAGGTAAAATTGCATGATTATAAGCGAACATGAACCAGAACCCAGAGTAGATTAATAGAAGTATCAGGAACTTGCGGTCTTTAAGTGCGGGTATAATGCGTTTTATTGCCTTATCGACACCGAGTTCGGGTTGAGGCGCAATTGGATTTTTATATAATAAGAAGGTGATGGCTATATTAACTGAAATTAAAAATGCGGAAATGATGAATATGAAATGAAATGTGTCCAAGGTTTTGAAAAAGAACCCAATGGATAGCGGAAATAAAAATGCGCCAAGATTTATCATCCAATAATAGATCGAATAGGCTAGATTACGCTGGGATTCAAACGTAATATGAGCGATCGTGCCTGATATTATGGGTTTAAATGCTCCAGCGCCAATGCCAAGAATTATAAGGGCAAAGGTCAGGAGCACAAATTGATCCGGCCTGACATAAGAGAGTAAAAAATAGCCTGTGATCATGATCCCAAAAGCTGGTAAAAGTACATTTTTATAACCGTATTTTTCAGATAACGCAGCAGAAACCAATGGCACGAAATACAGCAAAATTATTAGCATTGCATAAAGTACGCCCCAGGTGGCTACGGCATTCGCACCGCCGCCCAGCAAAGTTTCAACAATATGCACACCCAGAACTGCCATGGTTCCGTAATAAGCGCCGCGCTCGAACAATTCCAGAGAATTGACTATCCAGAACATTTTAGTAAACTGGCTAAAGAATCCTTTATTAGCGGATTGATTTTCAGCCTCCTCGGAATTCATTAAAGTTCTCCCCGGGTTGATTGTGGTTTCAATCGGTAGGACTTGGGTAATTGTGGTTATTACTAATAACATTTCTCTAACGGTAAGGATTAAGGTTTAAGGATTAGGGTTGCCATAGTAGATTAGAGATTCGAGATTCAAGATGGCAAGTTATTTAAAAGGAAGTTAGAGGATAGAAGATAGAAACTAGAAATTTAACTCTATCGTCTTACTTCCAGCCTCCAGTGTGGGAATGAACGAAGTTCAAGCACACACCTCGGGTATTTTCGTAGAAAATAACCCTCGTCTTCCTATTGGTCAGCCATTAGAAAACTGGAATCTCGTATCAGGAATCGGGAATCATTTATAAATTAATTGATATGTTAAATTAAAAGTTTTTAAATAGTATTACCGTTTTTCAGATATTGAGTATAACACCAACCAGGTGAGTCTGATATGGCGGTGATTCAGTTCGAAGACAGGATGCCTCAGATTGGGGACGGTACAAATGTATGTGATTCCGCAGAGGTTATCGGGAAGGTCACAATCGGCCAAAATTGCTACATTGGGTTCGGAGCCAGGCTGCGCGGTGATTACGGCGAAATTATCATTGGCAACCGTTCGATCATCGAAGATAACTGTGTGGTCCATGCACGGCCGGCCGAGCAATGTGTGATCGGCAACAGGGTCACGATCGGGCACGGGTCGATACTGCATAACTGTACTATCCATGATAAAGTCGTGATCGGTATGGGCGCGATTGTCAGTGATTACGCCGAGGTCGGGGAATGGGCGGTCGTTGCAGAAGGGTGTGTGGTGCCGAACAAATTTGAGGTTCCCGCGGGCAAGATCGCTGTAGGCGTACCTGCCAAGATCATCGCTGAGACTTCAGACGAGTTCAAAGAACTCTGGAGCAAATATAAGGATATATATGTCGATCTAGCGAAAAGGTACCCTAAAGGGTTGAAAAGGATCGATTAGTTCATTAGTTGTTAGTTGTGAGTTCTTGAAGGCAGACCGTTCTGAATATTAATTACCATTTGACACTTACCGAACACTGAAGACTGACTAATTAAATATCAATATAAAACCTCCAAGAACCAAATACCAAGAGCCAAACAAGCTCCAAGTATCAATACCTAAATTCCAAACGGGGTTTGGTCTTTGGGTTTTGGTATTTGTTTGGAATTTGCATCTTGATTCTTGGAATTTCACAGTCTGCTTTCTGCAAGTGCCTTCGATCAATCATTTGGATAAACGGTCACCAAGCGACGGGTCTAAATAAAAGGCAGAGCGGTCAGCCATCAAACTCACAACTCCAGCGAGACGAAGTCGAGCGTTCTCACATCTCACAACTTATTAGACTAATATTTGGAAGTGATAAGATAACAAAAATCTTGATAATAGGCGGCGGCAAACTTGGCGAAGAATTAGCCAACCATTTACCGGGTGCAACTGTTATTGAAAGTGATCCGACTCGGGTCGCAATACTTCGCAGCAAGATCGACAATGTGATATTCATCCACGGTGAGGGCACCGATAAAACCACGCTCGAACACGCGGGGATCAAGGATGTGGATACGATCATTCTTGCGACTGGCCAAGATAAAGTCAACTATCAATGTGCACAGTTTGCTAAACAGTATAAAGTTCCCGAGATAATTGCAAGAATCAATAAAACAAAGAGTATTGAGAGGTTCGTAGATCTGGGTGTTGAGGTTGTACCTTATAACCGTCGTGAAGCTCTAAGCATGATCGATACATTTTTAAATCCCGGCCGTCAACATGTCTCCCAGGTGATGATCAGAAGAAAATCCACGGCGTTGGGTAAAAAGATCGGCGAGATCAAGTTACCAAAGGATGCAATGATAGCTTCGGTACTTCGTGGTGACCATATGATCCCTCCATCGAGAACTCTTAAGTTAAAACGTGGCGATATACTCTCGATCCACTCGAACGCCAAAGATGCCAGGGCCGTAATTGAGTTGATCTCAGGTGGGGAAAAGGTTCACCGACCATTTGAACATTTAATAGTTCCGATATATAAACAAGCCGATGTCAATGCATTTCGTGAAGCGGCCTTGATCGCGGCTCAATCTAATGCAAGACTTATAGCATTATTACCCAAGTATTTAAAATCATTATATAAAACTGCAACCGGACTAGTTGATATGAAAACAGATGTGATATCGTGTATTAGTAATGATAATTTCATAAAAACCATAGAAAATGCAAGTGAACATATTTGTCGGGTTGACGATCTTAAAAAAGCTAATATTGAAATAAGTGAACTTCTGACCGAAGACCGATCCAAACATTCAACTACGGAAATACCTGAAGATGAAGATTTTTTTAAATTAGATACAATTTTCAGTGGAGCCAAGATCGATGTTGATCTCGAAGTGTTACCAGCTGTTGATTGTATTGTTGTTGGACATGAAGAGCTTAAGTTCAAGGATATTTTGTTCCCGCACAGCACGGTCTCAGAACTCATACGGGTGACCAAATTACCTATTCTAGTAGCGCGAAACTTCAAACCGTATTCAAACATCTTAGTGCTAATTGACGGGTCGCCACATTCAGATATGGTTTTATCATATGTGATCAAGATCGCGCGGTTGTTCGGGTCGAACATTCGAGCTTTAACTCTAAAAAAACACGATGAGAAAATCGAAAAGATCGTGTTATTTTTAAAACGGGCCGGTAAGATCTATGGGGTGAAGGTAAGTGTTCATTTGATCGAAGGCAACCCCACATTATCCATGATAAAAAGAATTAAAAGTGGTAAATATGACCTGACCGCAATTAAATGGAATTGTGTGACAATTAAACGAGATATTGTGCGCAGGATCGTGAACGAAGCTCCGAAATCTGTGTTGGTTATACCATGAGTGAATATCTAACCTATACTTCATTGTTGATAATTGCAGTACTAGCGTTCATAATCCCGATGATATGTGCGCGCTTGAAAATACCGTTAATTGTCGGTGAGATCGGGTTCGGGATTGTTGTTGGGTTTGCGGCATACCTAATTTTTAGGATCTATGACATCGAAATTATCAGGTTTACAGAGCCGATCGAGATCCTGGCGACGATCGGATTTGTTTTCCTTTTATTTCTCGTTGGCTTGGAGATCGATTTCAACCAGCTGGAAGATAGAGGTATTAAACCTATATTAATAGGGTTGGGTATTTTCTCAATGACGATCATATTTTCTTCGATCTGTATCTATTTTATGAAACTTGATTTTATAATCGCAATAATATTATCGGCAACGTCGGTCGATGTTGTAATGCGAACTTTAAGAGAGATGAGAATTTCAAAAGGCAAACATGGTCAAGATATGATCATCGCTGCACTGGTAGCGGATTTCGCGGCGGTGATCTTGATCACGATCTATGTCGCCTACCATTCAGCCTTTATTCAACCCGACCCTGATCCCAACAGGATCTGGACAATATTATTCATACCAATTTTGTTCATTTTGTTTTATAGCGCCTATAAGATCATTGATTATCTAATGTGGCATTACCCGGACGCGATCGACAAGTTTTTCAAATCCGACGACCCCTCTGAGATGGGTGTGCGCGCTTCGTTTGCGTTGCTATTGATCTTCGTTGGGCTGTCCTATTTTGTGGGTATCGAAGCAATACTGGGTGCATTCCTTGCGGGCGCAATGATGTCGTTACTGTTCCGTGATATCACTGGGTTGGAGAAAAAGCTATACAGCATCGGTTATGGTTTTCTGATACCGATATTTTTTATAAGCATAGGTGTAAAATTCGATTTCGATATATTTGAAGATTATCATACATTAATTTTAATACCGGTATTTATAGGGATCGCGTTCATAATTAAGATCGTACCAACTTTGTTCTTCTTCAAAGATTATTCTATTAAAGATCGATTATCTTCAGGCTTGTTACTTTCTGCACATCTTAGCATTTTACTGGCGGGGACTGCGATTGGTATCGAGCTTGGCGTTATTGACACAATGCTGGAATCCTCAATGATAATTGTTGTGATTGTCACATGTATCATAGGTCCGGTTTTGTTCCAATATTTAATGAAAACTAAAGAATAGCTAGTTGTGAGTTTATTATGTCCGATAGCTAATATTAAGTTAACTTTCGGGAATAACGGGAGTATTAAGAAATAAATTACCATAGACGGGAGTAACGGGAGTAACGAAATCTCATTGACAACACGATACTCCCGACCTTGGCATAATGTACTCAGTACTCCCGGCTTAGGTAAAAAATTATTATTCCCGATACTCCCGAACTTGTGACAGTAATAACTCACAACTCAAGCTAACCGTAGGTTAGCGTCCTCACAACTCACAACTAATTTGATAAACTATACTAAAATAATGAGCGGAGCGAACACTAGCGCAACGATCGCCATTAATTTTATTAAAATATTCAGCGAGGGTCCCGAAGTATCCTTGAGCGGATCGCCAACAGTATCACCGACAACAGCAGCCTTATGCGGGTCGGAGCCTTTACCGCCGAAATGGCCTGCCTCGATATATTTTTTGGCGTTATCCCATGCCCCGCCGGCATTCGCCATGAAGATCGCGAGCAAAAAACCTGTGACTATCGCCCCGGCAAGCAGCCCGCCGAGCGCCTCCGGCCCCAATACGAACCCGATGATCAATGGCGTTATCACTGCGAGTAGACTCGGGACGATCATTTCCTTGAGTGCCGAGCCGGTGCTGATCTCGACACATCGTGCATAATCGGGTTTGGTTTCACCTGTCATTATACCTTTGATCTCACGGAACTGTCTTCGCACTTCTTCGACCATTGACATTGCCGCTTTGCCGACCGCTTTGATCGTCAGTGCAGAAAAGATCATGGGTAACAATCCCCCTATGAACACCCCGACAATAACTAACGGATTCATAAGCGTGAATTTGCTAAAGTCGAGTTCGGTGGTCTGGGTATAGGTAGAGAATAGGGCAAGTGCCGTCAAAGCCGCGGACCCGATCGCGAAGCCTTTGCCAATTGCTGCGGTCGTGTTGCCAATAGCATCGAGCTCTTCTGCGCGGCGTCGTACCTCTTTACCCATTTTCGCCATTTCGGCGATCCCGGCAGCATTATCAGCAACCGGGCCGTAGGTATCGGTAGCAAGTGTTATCCCGAGCGTGGAGAGCATGCCGACAGCGGCAATTGCGATCCCATACAAGCCTGCGTTATAAAATGCCACTAATATTGCTATACAAACTGCGATTATCGGTATTGCAGTTGAGTACATACCGACCGCCAAACCGTTGATGATGTTGGTCGCAGCACCGGTCTGGGACGCTTCGGAGATGCCACGGGTAGGGCCGTAACTGTCGGAGGTGTAATATTCAGTTGCGAGACCAATTATTATGCCGGATACAAGCCCCGCAAGTAACGCCCAGAAGATACCGAGATAATCCGGACCCAACAGGAACCAAATGACCAGAAATGATAAAATACCCATTATAATTGCTGAAGTGAAAATGCCGGTGTTCAGTACATTATGTAACTTCTCACCTTTTTTCGTCATTTCGATAATAATGATACCGACAATTGCTGACATTATACCGAGCCCAGCCAGTATCATTGGTAGTAATACCGCAAGACCGGTCACGCCCCCAAACCTGACGGTGCCACCCGCCGCCAGCGAGACACCCACAATGCCCAGTGCCATTGCCGCAATAATGGAATCGACATAAGATTCGAAAAGGTCGGCGCCCATCCCTGCGACATCCCCCACATTATCACCGACATTATCTGCAATTGTTGCGGGGTTGCGTGGGTCGTCCTCTGGGATACCGGCTTCTACTTTACCGACGAGATCCGCGCCGACATCAGCGGATTTTGTGAAAATACCGCCGCCCACTCTCGCGAATAGTGCGATCGAGCTTGCACCGAACCCGAACGAGAACAATACGACCGGGTCATTGATCATATAGAAAAGGAGCGTGAGGCCGAGTAATCCTAAGCTAACGACGCATAAGCCCATGACCGCGCCGCTGGAGAACGCGACCTTTAAGCCTTTTATGATCTCTTGTTTGGCTGCCTGGGCAGTCCGGGAATTGGCGGAGGTTGCGATTCTCATGCCGATATTACCTGCAAGCGCCGAAAAAATTGCGCCTACAACGAATGCAACTGCACTTAACGGGTGCATAACATCCGTAAAAAGACCTGCAAGCAAAAGCACAACCGAAACCACAATTGTGTATATTACAAGAGTTCTATATTCCTTATTCAAGAATGTCATTGCGCCGACCTTGATCGCTTTCTGGATCTCTTGCATTTTCTTGTTGCCGATATCGTGTTTATTAATGTACATAATTAATATTCCTGCAGTTACTAATCCCAATATTACGGCGATCGGCGCGATATAGATCACCAAATTCCCCAGATCCAGCTCGGGTTCGATCGTGGTCAATAGCGTAACTCGATTGGTCTCAAGCCCGTTTGTGGAGGTGCCGTAGATCTCGACGGTCAATGATGTATCCTTCCGCTCCTTGGAAGGGGCAGTTACTAATACGATCAACGTTGCGTCGCTCTCGCTCAATATATCAAGCTGTGCGGGGCTGAAGACGATCTCCCAGCCATGCAGTTCGTCCACATCATATTCAAATGTGAACGTTTCGTCGATTGTGCCTGGGTTCTCAATAGTGATTTCATATTCTACAGTCTCACCCCAACCAACCTCTTGCTTGCGGTCTTCGGAGTCAATTTCTAATGTTCCAATGTCTTCAGAAGCGACGTTTAGGGGTAAGAATATTAGACTTATCAGAATTAAGAAGCCTAAAAATAGCATAACTTTTCGAAAAGCATTATAATTATTTTTAAAAGATTTCATAGTGAATCACTCCCGCTATTTTTGGATTATAATGGCGGTTTTTGATGGAAATAAAATAACATATATATAACACTTAGGTTAAATGTAAATTGCCACTACGGGAATTGGGAATCGGGAATTGGGAATCTGGAATGGGGAAACGGGAATGGACCCCCACCCCAAGTCTGGAGTGCTGGGTTCGGAGTTCTAGGTCCGAACCGAATTTTAAATTCAAATTGGAAAATGAAAATTGTAAATCTCCAATTTGCAATTCAACGATAAAGTCGTTTTGGTAGCATTGGGATCTGGGATTTTATTGGTAGTATTTGGGTTTGGGATTTATATTTCCAATCCTACATTTAGAGAAGAGCCAACATATTTAAAAATGCCCCATTCCCGTAAAAAAAATCAATCCTTATCATCGTAACCGTCGTCTTCAACTTCTTCGATCGGTTTGCCGCAATAAGGGCAGGCTTTCCAATTCGTGATAATTATCGCACCGCAATACTCGCATTCGGAGGTATCGGATCTTGGAGTCTCGGTGGGGGGTGGGGCCGGTTTTGGGGGCTGAGGGATCATTCCGGAGATATGGGTCATATTGTCTACAAACCCCCAGAAACTCCCGATAAGGTTGCGCGCATCTTTCTCGTATTCACTGTATGATACTGCGCCACCTACAATTGCTGCAGGCCAGAAAATGATCGCCGCTGCAACTCCTCCGATCAGCCCTTCATCAGTAATCTGCGCACGAAAATTGAGGTCTATATATGTACCTCCCTCATGCTCATCCATTCTTAGAAAGAACTCCCTTTTCAAACCTATCTTCTGCTGATAGCTCTGACCTTGGATCTGAAAGGGTGAGAGCTGAGCTACATAGAAACCTTGACGTGCCCAAAAATCGCAGATCTGGGGATAGATATTGGTGCGTACCACACCTTTATACATACGATAATCTCTGATATCAAACATCTCCTCGCACTCCCAATTTGAATATCTATTATTCCCAAGAGACCACACTTGGGTCTTCATCATCCGGTCCCGGCGGTATCTTCTTCAAATTATTACCACATTTCATACAGAAATCCATTTCAGTTGAACAATTTAAATGATAAATAGTGCCACAATCACATTTTACTATTGGCACGGATTCCTCAATGATATTCTTACAAATTAAACAGTTGACTGATGTTGATGGTGAACGGATGCTCGAGTCTGTTATTGTTTCACCTTTTTGTGAAATATCGGCGGGTGATGTGCATTTGACCTCTAACCATAGCTCGTGGCTGGTGCTATAACCCTCATCATCCCAGGATCTATTGGCATGTATCTCAAGATCGATTGGTACGCTACCGGCACCATCGAATTTTATACCGATCTCTAATGATTTTTTCTCGTTTATACCTATTTCTTCGATCGGCTTGATTCGTCGAACTTGAATTGGCCCTGTTAATTCAATTCTAACATTACTTGCAACAGCCTTACCTTTATTCTCCACCGATATATTCGCTCGGTTCCAAATTTCAGCAACAAGCTCTTTTGTGATAAATTCCAGGATAATTTCAGGTTGGTAGGCGGTGGTGACCTCATTGAGTTTCTTCACGCATTCATCGGCAAACTCCTGAGCCTTATCCGGCTCATTATCCCGGATCGATTTTTCGGATTGAATATGATATTTTTTAATTTCATCGGACAGTTCAAAATGTTTTTCTACATTATCAAGTGCTAATTTCATTTTATCAAGTGTATCTTGAGCCTTCTCGATTTTTTCATGCGTTCGTCCCAAGCGCCGCTTGGCACGTGCTAATGCATTTTTCACGGCGGCACCGTGCTCGATCACATCTTCATAATCCTTGATCCCTTCGGAACAGGATAGATTCTCTTCCATGGATTCAAATATATCCTCAACATCTTTTAGATCCAGGTATTCTTCATCACGCGCGGCCTCCATTACCCTCTGCGCTTCTTGAAATGCCTCTAAGGCTTGCTCCTTAAAAAGTTCTATGTTAGAGGTGACGGTGTTGGCAATTTCCAGCTCGCAGCGTCTGGCTAACTCCAACGCATCTCGAAAATTACGGTTTTTTAATAAATAATTGGCATCATCCAGATATGGTTTGATCGTGGAAAAATCCAATTTAGCATAACTTTTAATTTGCAAATAACAGTCTGAAATGATCTTAAAAATGTATTGGTCTAAAGCAATATCAATTTTTTCGTTACATTTATTGAGCAGCTCAAATGCTTTATTATAATCCAAATTACTTGCAGCTTCCCCGACCTTGTTGAAAATTTCAACTGCTGTAGTTATTTCGGTCTCCATTGCTTGGGCTTCGAGTAAACGTGCCCTGGTCAAGGTTATTGCACTCTCTAATTCATTTTTATAATCCAATTTCAGTACCAACCATTAAATTAGTATATCTCAATAAGTCTTTAATCGTGCAAGGTGAGATAGATATAAATTATACGTTTATAAGAATTTTGACAATTAAGCGTAACTATTGTTTTTATGGCGAATTTATGTGGCAAGTGGTAAGTCTAGGTTGGAGATTGGAGACAACCTAAGGAAAGGCAATAGGCGAAAATACTTTGTCAATAATCGGGAGCAACGGAAGTAGAATATATATTTGTCACATTCGGGAGTATCGGGAGTATCGGGAGTAACGAGAATGGGTGCCTACCCAAGAATATTCGATACTCCCGACGGTGGTATTTATTACTCAAACTCCCGGATTCCCGCTACTCCCGGTATTTGATAAAAAAATATCGCATTTACCATTGAAACTCCAATCTCTAATCCACTTAGGTATTCCTGTTTATTTATACGCGACCCAGCTAGCAATAAAGCAATATTGCTTTATATAATATATCTATCATAAAAATTATATAACTTTAGTTTCATATATGTAGTCTATAGGTGGGTTTAAAAAATTAATTTCGGCTGAGGAGGAGAAATACCTATGTCACCCCCAATATCCCTAATAGTAAACACTAAACATATTGCCATTTTATTAGTTTCAATCTTTATTTTAAGTTCGCTTTCCACGTTAACTATTGCCGAGGACAATGTAGGCCGCAGAGCCCGCGAAAAGCGCATCGATCTGATGTGGTATAAAGATGTTGCGCCGCAGGGCGGATATTGGCAAGGCGGAAATGGCATACCAATGTTATTGGTTCGTATACAATCAAGACAGACCAAAGAAAATATTAATTTTATTAATGTTACACATATTGGTAATGGCGATCATAACGATATCGGAAAGATAACAATTTACGAGAATACGAATGACGATAGCTGGTTCCAAGCAGGTTTAATTGATTTGAAACGCGCCAAGCAAACTACCTGGCATACTAACGGTTATATGCAAATTAATTTTACACCGGAATATGCTGTTGACACAGAGGGCATCGGACTATGGTTCACCTGCGATTTTAAAGGCACTGCAATGGGCACCCATGGCATCATGATCAGGACTGTGGATGATATCGACGGTCCGAATATCTACATCTCGGACCCCTATAAAAACTTCCCGGTTCGATCATCTATGATCGGTATTAATCTAACCTCCTATTATAACTTCAAAATTAAATGGATAGAAACCTATGATAATTTTGGTACAAAAATGAATGATTTTTATTCGGATTTTAAAATGAAGATCAGATGCAATCTAACCCATACCTGGGGTAGCGAGTATATTACCGCTGCAACCATCACGATATATGACCCTACCAACAAAAGGGTCGTGAACTATCAACCAATGACCAAAATGTTTAAAGATGGGGTATTATGGGAACAATACCAATATGACTATTATATTCCAAATCCTTCGGCGCGCGGTGTATATATTATCAATATAACCGGCACGGGTAAAGGTTACATGGGTCAATCAACGTATAACTATTCCACATATACATTTAATGTATTGAACTACCTGCCCGAGATCCAGGAACCTATTCCAAACCAACTAAAAAAAGAAGATGAGGTTTGGGAATTAGATCTTCTTTCATACAAGAGCGATTTTGAAGACCCTGACGAGGATCTAACTTGGTGGATCACAAGTATTGAGCACCCGCTTGAATCTGTCGATGTTGATGGTAATACCCTGACCTTTCATCCGTTGAAAAATAAGTATGGTAATGATAAGGTCGAATTACATTTAAAGGATAGTGATGACGGTGAAGATTGGACTTATTTCTGGATTAATATAACCTCAGATAACGACCCGCCCGAGATCCACCCGCCAATCCCGAACCAGGAAAAGGTCGAGGATGATGATGATTGGACTGTAACCTTAACACCTCATATGGATGACGTCGAGGACCCGCCCGCGAAACTCATATGGAGCGTCTGGGATGTAAATGAGAACCTATATTCTGTAAATGTCGACGGTAATTTTCTTAAGTTCTCGCTCGTACCCGATGCGTATGGCAAAGATATTATGATGTTAAATTTAACCGACACTGAGGGCTTGACTGCGACACAGGAGGTCTGGGTGAATGTAACGGGTGTAAATGACCCGCCGCAATGGCTGCCTATCGGCAGTATAATCGTTCAAAAAATGGAGGTGAAGGACGTCATTCATTTGGAAAAATATATTGAAGATATTGATACTGCAAAGCATAAGATCGAGTTTAAAATTGAATCAAACGACAACCCGACTCGTTTCAACGTCTCAATTGATAATAACAGTTATATTGATGTTAGTTTAATTATCGAAGGTTATACCGGTTTTGCAAATATTGAGGTATCCGCAAATGACGGCACAACTACGGTAAACCAAACCCTCAAGATCTTTGCGACGCTCGAGGAAATGGCGACGAGCTTGAGAACACCTCCGGATGGCGCGAAACTCTCGACCAAATCGCCTCAGTTATCTTGGTCCACGAATATACCAGCAGAATTTGAGGATTATAGAATAGCATATAACCTGTACTTCAGCAAGGATAAGACCCAAGTTGAGGCACAAAATCCAGATGTAATACTGGAAGAATTCTGGACCTCAGAATCTTTCTTCCCAAGAAGTTCACTAACAAATGGCTCTACATATTACTGGACCGTTATACCACTATTAATGGCTAAATCCGGCGAGGTGCTGTTAAAAGGTGAATGTATTGACGAGGTTTGGAAGTTCATGATCGATCTATCCGCGCCGAATGAACCGCCTTCGGTATATCTATTGACGCCCGAAAATCAAGCCGTGCTCAAGGAGTATTCGGTTGAGCTCAGTTGGGAGGGCTATGACCCGAATGGAGATTCGCCGCTATTTTACGATCTGTTTTTCGGGACCGATAAAGATCTGGTGTCTGCACATGATGAAACTGTAAAGGTCGAGCTGTCTTCGTGGACTGCAATTTCACACAAAATTACCAACTTGACCGAGGATACAATCTATTACTGGACCATACTGCCAAGCGATGGTAAAAAAGATGGAACCTGTTTGGATGACGTTTGGGAATTTGGTATTAATGTAATGAATTCACCGCCAGTTGTCACTCTTCAATATCCCTTGGATAATGATTTTGTCGGGTACACCCCGGAATTATACTGGACCTGTGAAGACCCGGACCCATTAGAAAATTTCCGGTATTTCCTTTATATCAATGAAGACGACAAAAAGGTATTATCGTTAGATGAAATGGTGCTATACAGGGGTCGAAGCTTTCATCAAAATTATATGAAAATTTCGCCGGCCTTGGAGATCGATACGACATATTACTGGATCGTAATACCCCAAGATGGCTCGGGAAGAGGAAGGTGCGATTCTGGTATTTGGAGCTTTACTACGACTAATGAACCCGGTTCTTCCAACTATCTCCCGAAAGTCAACTTACTTTATCCCGACGAGGGTGCTATTATTCCAACGACCGAAGTGGAATTGCAATGGCAGGGTTCGGACGATAATCAAGAGGACCAATTAAGTTATAGTATATATTTCAGTACTGACAGGCAATTAGTAGAAAAATATGATCTTTCGGCATTGTTCGATACCGTATCCGATACAAATTCATTTGAAATTGGCTATTTAGAAAATGGTACAACCTATTATTGGGCAGTTATACCCAATGATGGCAAAAGCAATGGAGTGTGTTTGAATAAATATTGGTATTTCAGGATCGATATAACGAAAGAAGACCCTGAACTCAAGGGGAAATTTGATCCCACTAATATTACCAAAATACGCGACCAATCATTTTTCAACGAGTTTAGGGACATTATTATTGGTGCAATTATAATTGCCATAATTGCGTTATTAATCAGCGCTTTAGTTATAGGGCGAGGTAAGAAAAAACCGGAAAAAAAAGATGAGGATACTCAAGAAGAACGAGTCGAAAGTAAAGAAGAATCAAAACCTAAACCAACATCAATTTCCACCAAAAAACCACCCCCAGTGGTCAATAAAGGACCAGAGCCGTCAATACCTAAAAAGTCAGAAGGAAATGTTAAAATTGCTACAAAACCAACTCAACCGCCCCCAAACCCGAAACCCCAACCCACATCACCATTACCCATGGCGAAACCAATTCCAAAACCAGCGGTACAAAAAGCTCAACCAGTACCTGAAAAACCTTCGATTGATAAAAAATGATGAAGTCATATATTAATATTCATCTTTTAATGTCGGCACTTCTGTTTTACCAAGATCAATAAGTTTGTCTTCAAGCTTTTTAACTATTGTCTCAAGTTTGGATTTTTTTAAGTTATATCGTTTGCGCTCTTCAGGCGAAGCGTTTTCGGTCTTTAATATCAACTTCTCGATCTCTTTGCGATGTCGTTTCAACTCCTGCATGTATTTAAGATATTTTCCACGATTTTCTGCGATCGCTTCGAGAGCGGACTCCGGTTGCTTCTTCGGACTTTTGAGAAAGTGATAGCTTCCTTTATACCATCCAATAATAAATAATATTAATGTGATCAATGAGAGGCTGGCAGCAATATAAAAAGGATCCCAAAAGCCCTTGTTAGTCATTGGATTAATTCCTATAGACCCTAACACAAACCCATCTAAAGCAGTAATAACAATACTCAGGCCAACCCCAAGAACGATCCGAAATAGTAAATCATGCTCTTCGTCCAGTTCGTTTTTACGCGGAAACAATGCCTGAACTAGCACAAATCCCGGTAAAAAGAACATCAATAACACGGCACCTATGATCTGTAGTGCATGTATAATATCCAATACCATAATTGATTCACAACCAATATTTCTAAGGGGAGCGATTCAAATTTTTATACTATATGATTGAATGTATACTTAAAAATATTGTTAGTTACAGTATAATACAGGGGTCCTGAGTCCTGAGTCCTGAGTCCATTTATAAGTGGTAGGATTTAGGTCACGGGTAAAATATGTTAATATTATGTAAATATCTTATTTTACCCAAGGTGTCTCATCCTTCGGATTTCGACACAATAGGTGATAGGGACAAATGTCTGGGGTCATGGGTTCGTATCCCGAGTCCCGAGTCCCGGTGGAGAGCCCGGTGTCTTTTGTCCAGTTACCGACCAAGGAGATAGGACGATATGGTAGTAATTAGTTAAGAACATAGGACTGAATGGAATTACATGACCAAGGACTTAGGACTTCTATTTCAGGATCTTATACATCAAATAGCCATTTTCTCCGTCCTTATAATATGTATGTAAAACCCGGTCTATTATGAATTGTTGACGCGTATAGAACCTTATTGCAGCTTGGTTGCTCACTCGTACCTCTAATTGTATCAAATTGATCTCTTTTCGATAACTTTGGTAGATCAAAGCTTTCAATAATCTATTGCCGATACCGTGCCGCCGATAAAGCATGTCAACCGCCAAAATTAATATACGAGCGTTTTTTGGAGCAGATATTATTGCAATAACAACACCGACAATATTATTTCCATCTTTTGCTACGATGCAACCTTCCGGCCATGAATTATACATGTTCATAAAAAAAGTAGGATTGTAAATTTCTCCCAAGGTTTCATTGACCAATTTATTAGTCTCAAGCAGATCCTGAGGGTGAAACCAATGGAGTGTGATCATAAATATAGATATTAGAAATTTAGTATTAAATCTATTGTATGGTAAAAAATTAAAGATCTGCAAATTCCAAAAAAGCTCCAAGTATTAAACTCCAATATTACTCAATAACAGAAGAACGTATAAAATTAAAAACATAAGAACCCTATTTTTCGGTTCCTCGGTTCTTTAGTAATTAGATTTTGGTCCTTGGAATTTATTTGGATCTTGGTATTTGTACCTTGGAATTTGTAATAATCCCCTTACCACAAGCGCTTTATTCTTCTTCATCTTCAGTTTCTTCTAGCTCTTCCATTTCTTCCTCTTCTGCTGCAGAAATGTCCTCTTCCTCTGCTGGTGCCGTGCCCTCTTCTTCAGGTTCGCCTTCTTCCGTAGCGGGCGGTTCTTCTTCGGGCGTTTCGGCTGCCTCTTCCTCTTCGCCCTCCGCAGGTGCCGTTTCCGGTTCTTCTTCGGGCGGTGGCGGTAATTCTTCCATTGGCGGCGGTACTGGTGGTGGGGCCGGGGCTGGCGGGGTCGGGGTTGGTGCGGGCGCTGGGGCTGCGGGCGGTTGTGGTGCCGGTGCTTTCGGCTCTTCGACCTTTTCTTCGGGTGGCGCCTCGGGTTCGCCTTCTTCTTCCTCGGGCTTCTTACGTCTCGAAATTATTACCGCAGCAATGACAATAACAACTACAATTATTATTATGAAAATTAGGTACATCAAATATTCTTCGGGTATTAACCCATTCTCTTCAGGGAAACTATCCGGATCCGTCGGGTCTGTATCTGCGTCATATTCTTCTTTATTGGTAAAACCATCACCATCGAGATCCTCGTCTGCATCGGACGCATCTTTGGGATTAAGGCCAACAAATTTCTCTTCCCACCAATCCGCCATCCCGTCATTATCGTCGTCGGTATCTTCTTTAAGATCGGTTGGGACCTGCTTATCGACCTCATCCGGCATCCCGTCCTTGTCGGTATCACGCCACGCTGCGGCATCGCTATCATATTCGTCAATATTATCACCGTGACCGTCTCCATCCGCGTCATCCCATTCAGACGCATTATTTGGAAATTCATCATAATCCAGAGTCGTAGCAATTGTCGATCTGGTCTCGTCGTTTAGATCCGGTTTGTTCCAGCGGTCGGGATGACCGTCGTTATCTTTATCACTTTGAGCCGCGGGGTCGAACGGGAATTTATCCGAATCATTAGGATACCCATCGCCATCCGCATCCAGGTCACCAGCGACCATTAATACAAGAGCCGGGCTGATGAATAAGATGTCCTCAGCGGCGGTGGTGTTGTAGATCACGTACTGATCATTTTTGCTCTCACCCCCCAATTCTTCCCATGCAGTCGCTGAAATGTCCCAATAATATATTGCTAGTGTATCATTATTCACCCATGTGGTATCCAAGTTAGTATAATAAACCGTAATTTCCGTCCATATTATACTTATCATATTAGAGGTTACGATATTGAAAAATACCCCGATATCTCCTGAGATTGTCGGTAGTGGGCCTGGTGAAGTCACACCTGTTGTAACAGTTGCGGCACCGCCTTCACCGTAAAATGCAATTCTTGCCTTTACTGTCTGTTCGTCGGCGCTCCAGAAGGTCTTGATATACATCTGACCCTCGACGGATGGTCCCGTGAAATTTTCAGGTGCTGTGTGGGGCAACCGTCCCGTATCCGCGCCATCATTACATATGAAATAGTGTTCGTGCTCACCAGCACTTAACATTGTTTTATAGAAGAAAGTAACACTCTCGGAATAATCGGTTAGTGATGGGTCGCTTTGCATCATATCATGTTCAATGCCGTCAATTCCAACCCTCACCCAATCAGGTACATCTCCCGTTGCACCGTCGAGATCTCTGTATTTAACCGAGAAGTTGTAAGTTTGGGCAGTGTTACCCCATGTGGGTAATACACTATTTTTACTCAGGGATGGTGGTGTGTTCACCGATGAGATCTTGATATCGAAAGTATCATTATCCATTGCATTACCATTATCCTTCACCCAGATCGTTACTGTATTGGTTTTGGTGGTCGGGTTGTCGGCACCTCCAAGATCTCCACCTATGATCTGGAAATTTAAGATCTCGGCTGAGCCGTTATCACCGCTATAACTTAAGTATGAAGTGTCCAACCCAGTTACCCACCACGAAAAAGTTTCATCGGGGTCGGGGTCTAATCGATATTGTTGAAGCTCTAAATTCCAGGTCACATCGGTCTCGAGCTTTATCTGGTCGGGGATGGGGCCGTCAATATCGACGGGGTCGTTGACCTGTAGGAACGTTACCAATATCTTTACCGAAGCGGAACCGGACTGGGGGTCGGTCACATTGATATATACATTCTCTTGTTTGCCGTCCGGCCCAAATTCATTTGGATAAAGGAATTTTAAAGAGCCATTAGTTAATAATTCTACATAAGGGCTGCTTATTTCAATAATAAGTTCATCAAATGGATCGTCGTCATCTAATATTTCGATAGGTACGTATCTTGCAATATCTTCATAGACAAAAATAAATGAATGCTCGGCTGAAAGATTGATGATCGGATCGTCCGGAATTGTATTGAAATTAACATTAATTATCTTGAAATCTATTAAACCAAGCGGGTCTTTGACTGTAATATTAATAACATCATTGCTCCATTCTTCAGTCTTACATAAGAACCTTAATTCATTTGTAGCAGGTAAATAAGTTACCCAGCCTTTAAAAATTAAATCTCCATAAGTTAAACTCATTACACTAATCGTAAGTTTACTATTAGGATGATCATTATCATGAAACTTGAACGCCTCTATTAAAGGAATATCTTCGTTAACTGTTATTGTATCACTATTTGTCTTACCAGGCCAATCATCGATCACAGGTGGATAAATAAACGTGAACTTAAGGTAGATCTGATAAATTGGCTCACCTGGGTTGCTAACTTTTTGGTAACTTGAAATGTCTATGCCCGGCGAAGTAGAATTGAACGAGATGCCAGGATAGCTGTAGGGGGTGCCAAAAAAAGAATCGTTAACTTGGATCGTATGATTATTCATCGTATAATCCGTGCCGGCTTGGGTCTTTATATAGGCGGTACAATTTACCGGCCCGACCTCACCATTAACATCTGTTTGTTGAACGTCAAGTAAACCCAAAGTGCTCCATACTTCTACAGTTACATCTTTTATATTCGTTTCGGGATCCGCTGTCGCGTTCGTTGTATGAACATTAACCGAAAACCTTACGTCTAATGAGCCAGTCGCGTCTTTGATCGTTACATTGTTGACATCCACCCCAGAACTGTTGATTATAACCTTCGAGGTCGTAACATTTACATGATGTTTACATTGAGTGAATTCTATAAGTGCAAGATTTGGCGAAGAACCAGTTATATTTAGTGCCGTAGTTGCATGCTTTATCTCTGAATTTACTATCGAGCCAGTACTGCTGGCGTTGAATTGTATGCCTTTCCAATCACCCTCAGCGGGAACTGTCTGGTTCGATATAAAATTTACAAATGAAGAGACCGTACCTTCGGAAATAAGCTCGCCTTCAACATAAAACGCATAAGGGCCATTGAATCTTACACTCGCACCTGGTAAGATCCTTAATTGGCTCAATGCCGGGACTGTTATATCGCCAACCACATAATATGTTTGAGGGCCCCAAGTACCCGAAACATTACCGCTAACCTCTGCAGCCACATTAGTATTTTCATCAAAATTAATAAAGAAAATCAAGCTCGAGCAAACTAAAAATAGAACGATAATAATCGCGCTAAGCCTCTTCATAAGAATCACCAGATTCTAAATATATGTAAGGGTATAAATAGTTTCTTGTACTGTATTTAACGCTCTTATAAAGGATAAATGGCTCGCTAAAAATGTCATTAATTGTGTATTGAATATCTAATGAGAGATAGATGGGGGGGAAAGATTAAAGATTTAAGATCGGAGATAGCATATGGAAAGGCGAAAGGCAAAAGGCGAAAGGCGATAGAAACATTTATGTCAGTATATTTTATTAGGATTAATTAAGGGGGAAAGCCTATGGGAGATAAACTAGAAAATTATATTGTTTATGTAAAATCAAATATATTATTTGACAAAGTTTTTAATGATACAGATGAAATGATGTATGATGACAGAGGTAAAGAAATTGCAAAGCAGCTAGTTAGAAGTGCCGGATCGATTCCAGCAAATATTGAAGAAGGATATGGTAGAGGACACGGGAAGGAATTTGCTTATTTTCTAAGAATATCACGAGGTTCTGCACGAGAAACGAAAGGATGGTATAACCGAGCTAAAAAATTATTAGATCCAGATTTATTAAATGAAAGGAAGAAAGAAATTGATGAAGTGATCTCTTTGTTAATATCTATGATAAATACTTTAGAGAAAAAAGAAAAATAGTCATTTTCGCTCTCGTCTATTCTCTTTCATCTCTCGCTTTCGCCTCTCGCCTCTCGCCTATCCATATGGCGCCAATAAAGCCAATTGTTTAGTGTTTGTTCCAGAAATTAGTTATAAACGAATATGCATAATTTAGGTATATGCAAGATCCGAAGATATATCAAAAGATCATTTCATGTTCTATATTGACAATTCTCATATTCGCGTTATTTATTGGTCTGACAGGCACTATCACCGCTCAAGAGACGTTGCCGGCGGTCTTTGGCGAGGAGCTCTACGATTACGGCCGGGACCTCGATGAAAATGGCCTTTTCGAATACCTCATCGTCAATGTAACGATCATAATTCAAGAGCCGGGTGTCTACGAGTTTGGTGGTAAGCTCTCAATTCGAGAAGATTACCCCATTATTTATGTTTATCAATATCTGGAATTAACCAATGAGCTCAATCATGCCGAGCTGAAATTCGAGGGTAAATTGATCTCTAAGAGCCAATGGGACGGCCCCTACACGCTCGAGCTTTGGCTCGCCAATGAGGACGGCTATATTTACCAGGAATTGGCTTATAAAACATCCGAATATGATCATCTCTCGTTCGAGCACCCACCATTACCCGCGACGATGACCGGCGAAATAATCGATCATGGTAGAGATATCGATAATGATAAACTGTATGATTTTCTCACAATAGAAGTCGAGTTAGATGTTATTGAGCCAGGCTTATATTATTTTGGCACGGGTTTATTCAAGGAGAAGGTTCGCGTAAAAGACCCAGAAGGGGATGCGCAGGCCATAAAATTCTATTACCGAATATCCTGGACACATAACCAACTATTTCTCGAAGAAGGGCTTCAGTCCGTCACGCTAAATTTCAACGGCCCTGATGTTTATATCTCGAAACTCAACGGTCCTTATTGGGTCGGGTTCTGGTTAGAAAGGTTCGAAGAATCGGAAGACCGTTCTAAAGAACCTTTGCCGGAAACATATTTACGTTTCGAAGAAGAAAAAATGGTGTACCCATGTGTCGGCCGCAGCGACCTTTCCGGTAATCTTACCTATCTGACTTCCGAATATAACCATACGAGCTTCGAGGAGCCGATAATACCAGCAAAGTTCACAGACGGTCACCATGATCATGGAACCGACCTGAACAGAAATCAGCGCTATGAATTCCTGACGATCGAGGTAAATGTTGAGGTGGCGGTTCCGGGTAAATACATCATTGTTGGGAAATTACATAGAGAGGAGCACTGGGCAATATTATATACCGAAAACCTAACATCATTGAAAACCGGCCTACAAACGGTAAAATTAAATTTCAGAGGTTTTGAGATCTACAAATCCAAGATCGATGGTTCGTATACAATTGGACTGGTAATTAAATATATCCAGGATTACAACCGCGACGAGCCGGAAGGAAACAAAACGAAAGAATCTCAGAGCGAGTGGTATGCGCCTGATAAGACCATCTACAAAACATCACGATATGATCACCGCGAGTTCGAAGAACGGCCCTTGGAGCTCATTGACGATGGCATCCAAAAAGTTGACGATAAACATCGTCCGATTGCAGAGACTGGCGACCAGCTCATCAAGATCAAAACCGATGTGATCGAGGTCTATGTCTCGAAATCGCGACCGGACCTTAAATTCTGGTATACCTCCTCAGATAATGTTGATACTGCAACACAAACAGAACGTTATAAAACCGCAACCAATTTCAGGTTGGTATTCAATCGTATGATCGGGTTCAAAGACCACAATGAAAACAATACATATAATCGCGGTGAAGAGCTCTATGTCGGCGAATTAAGTGAGACCCTTTGGCATTTGAGCGAAATAACCTACGGTGAGACCCAGGAGCTCGGTAATTATATTGGTTTTCAAATGAGCGCAATGATCGATCTGGTTGGGGTTGGGAGAACGGTTGAAAAAGACCCTGATGGTAACCAAGAGCTACCTAAACGGTCCCAGACAATTTTCAATTGGGCTAAAGTTACGTTCAGTTTTTTAATTACAACAAATGATTTTCAAACCTCAGGTCCAGAGACCTATAAAATCGAGGGTGGCGTGGAGTTAAAGATCGATATTGATATTGAGATCTACAACCCTATAGATGTAAATGCGATCTGTATCGAGCATCTGATCTATGACGATTCACAGTTACATCGTTTTAAAACCTATGAGGCCGATGGCCCGCATGTATATGACAGAAATGGCTATGATTTTGACGAGCGCCAATTTTTAGAAATATCAGAAGATAAACAACGGATCGGGTTTATTGACGACAACGATATCGAACACGGCTATTTCTCGTGGGTACCCTATGCGAACCTAACCTACAGTTCGGGTAAAACGGAATTCGAAACGGTTAAAACCTCCTACGAGACCGATGGCGCCATTATGAAATTATATATTTGCTATCCGTATTCGGAACGCTTGACTGCAATTTCACACGACCCCAGCATCGGTGTGATCGAAGAGGCTAATCCATATAAAGGTGAAACCGAGACCAGTGTTTTAGAACAGATACTATTCAACCCATTTACCTATGCAATTGCTTGTGTGGCGGTTGTGGCGGTCGTTTATTTCATAAGGAAAATCCAGAAAGACTAAGTGCCGATATTTTTAATAAAAGTTTATTTGGTAAATGTATTATTAAGTAAGTTATAAAGAGGGATTTGACATTAAGACTTTGAAAATCCCAAATCCAGATATTACCAGTACTACCAATAAAATCCTAATGGCAAAAGCCCAATGTTAGGAGTTAGGATTGAGGATTAAGGATTGAGGATTAAGGATTGAGGATTAAGGATTGGGGATTAAGGATTGGGGATAGCCTAAGGAAAGGCGAAAGATAAAAGGCGAGAGGCGAAAGGCGATTCTTGCTATCGCTTTGGGAATTCCGAAGGAATTCTCAATCGAAAACCATAACAATGAGTTTGGCGGTAATTTACGATGTAAATTACCTTGCATTGAAAATCCCCTTCGGGCATTTTCAAAGCCGAGGTAACTATGCGAAGCATATTACCGCATTTGGTAATAAGTGAACATCCGTCTATCGCCTATTGCCTTTCCTTAGGTTACCTCTAATCTCCAATCATGAATCTCTAATCTAATTGGCATCCTTCATTCTTAAAACAGAAATTTGGAGGCAAAATTATGAGCGATTTAGAGAATTTTCTAATAGCCTGGATAACCATTTTTGCGTTGATTTTATTTACAGTGGCGATCTTGACCTATAAACGCACCAAGCATCCCAGATTGGGGATCATTTGCGCGGCGTTCGCGTTATTTTTCATTAAAGGAATATTGCTAACTTGGGGCTTAGTAAATGAAGAACTTCACGAGCCATACATATTGAATATAAATATCGTTCTCGACTCGATCATATTACTATTTCTAGCAGTATCAATTCTTAAAAAATAGCGAAGGGGAGGAATTTTTGAAAGTTTAGGAGCAAAATAATAAGTGATGTATATGGAAACCGAAATAGAGATCGAGCTTGAAACGCGCAAGAGCGTCTATGATTGTATTTCACGATTTCCAGGTATACACCTTCGTGAGCTCCAAAGAAGGCTTGAAATGCCTATTGGATTATTAAATTTTCATATCGAATATTTGTTACGAAATGAATTAATTGTCGAAAAAACCGAGCGCTATTACAAACGCTATTACATTGCCGGCAAGTTCGGTAGCGAAGACAAGCGAGTATTGTCCGCACTTAGACAGCAGAACCCCAGACGGATAGTGTTGTATCTTCTGCTGCATCCGGGTTCTACCCACAAGCGCATTTTGGGGGAGTTTGATCTAAATCCGTCAACTTTATCGTTCTATCTGAAGGATCTGATTGATAAAGGTATAATCAAGCGTAAGAAATCCGGGCGTGAGAGCATTTATAAAGTACAGACCGAAGAAGTAATTGTTAGAGTCCTAATTGCCTATAAACCTAGTTTTTTGGATAAGTTGGTAGATCGGTTTCTAGAGATCTGGTTCGAGGAACACCAAGAGGCAAAATGAGGCACTAAGGCACAGAGGCATAAAGGCACAAAGCAATAATTAGTAATATATAAGCGGGGGTGGGGACTTTGTGCCTGGGTGCCTTTGTCCCTTTGTGCCTTAAACAATTGCCGAAGGTTCAGTGTTTGTTCTATTCGTTAGCGTTTGTTCCATAAATGCTTTATATACCCGGAAGTAATATACTTCTTAGCTCATCTAGTTATGATAAAACTACCAGAAAAATATAATAAAGTTCAGAATATAAGATAAACAATCAGGAGGCAGAAATATGCGAGATATGAGGAGAATGCGATTGCAAAGTGTGTTTTTAGTGTTAATAATGATATTATCGTCATTAGCGATTGTGTCTGTAAGTGGTCAAAATGACAACAATTCATCAACCACCGAAAATATGATCATCAAAGGCACGGTCTCTCATGCCGGTACGGATAAGGTCATCCCCAGAGCGTGGGTTACATTAAGGAATGACTTGAATGAATTCAAGACCTTTACAAATGAAGAAGGTTTTTATAGCTTTGAGGTCCCGATGGGTTGGTATGTGATCGCTGCCGGTGCCGAAGGCTACCACGAGCAAAAAGCCGAGATCGGTGGTGAACATGAATTAATTATCAAAGATTTTTATTTGGAGCCTTTGGAAGTACCGCATAAAAGCATGCTGGTCGGCGAGGTCTTTAATGGCGTTACCAATGAAGCTATTGGCGGCGCAATGATCGTCCTAATGCACGGAGACACCTGGAGAGAAAAGACAGTCTCACATGAAAATGGCTATTATGAATTCGAAGGCATCCCCACAGGTGTGTTTGTTATACACGCCAAAGCGGAAGGTTATATGGAATTTGAAAATAAAATAGAGATCCCAGCGGGCGAGACCGTTAAATTTCCAATAAAATTGATGCCGATCAAAGAGCACGAAGGACTTGTTCTGTGCGGAATGGTAACTAATGTGCTTAGGTTACCGATCCCAGGCGCGATAGTCTCGCTTGAGGCCATACTCGAAAATGATGAAAGACCCGATAGTGAGGATTGGGGTTATCATGCGCGGACCGTAACCGATGAACATGGCTATTATAAGTTCGGAGATTTAAAGCCAGGCTGGTATTTCATCCACGCCGAGGCTGAAGGCTACCATGAATACAATGAAGAACTTAAACTACCTTTTTGGGAAGAGAATAATAATGTTGATAGAGAAAATGTGTTCAAGCACAATATAATGCTCGAATTTCTGCACCACGATAGACCCCGTCCCAGATTAAGTGGACAAGTGTTCGATGCATGCACCGACAAACCGATCTTCAATGCGTGTGTGGTAATAACGAAAGGTGAACCTTCCCCGTGTTGTTGGGAAGCCCTGAAAGGTCCGTGCCCGTGGGAACACGAAAAGCCGCCGGAACGGCCACCGGAACGTCCACCTGAAGACCCGGATAGACCGCCGGAACGACCGCCGGAAGACCCGGATAGACCACCGGAGCGCCCGCCTGAAGACCCGGATAGACCACCGGAGCGCCCGCCTGAAGACCCGGACGAGGAAGACAGACCCACACGCTGCGGGGGTTGTGATGACTGTCAGGACGACCGAGAGCGTGAACGCGAGCGTGATGAGAGACCCGACGACAGACCGGAACGCCCCGAACAAAACGGGTTCTTCATGTGGTGTGTTTATACCGATAGAATGGGACATTATGAATATCCATGGCTTGAACCCGGACATTATAACATGTGGGTGAGTGCACCAGGTTATATTTCCTATTACAATGAATTCGACCTGTACGAAGATCCAATGAATATCGATGTGTATCTCAGACCAATGCCATTGCTGAAACAGCCCAAGCGTGAGCCTAATGCACTGTTAAAAGGTCATGTCTTCGATGAGGTGACGCAACAACCGATCGCAGGTGCACAGGTTATGGTTGTCGACCCACAGGACGTGTTCCAGCCTGAATTATTAAAGGAGAAGCCGCTCGAAACCAAGGAAGACTATAAAAAACTGGAAAAAACACGCGGCGACGGCGATAAATCAGAATATATTGATAAACCTCTAGAATCCAACGAGCGCGACGGCATTTTCACAGATCGATCCGGTTATTTCGAGGTCAAGATCCCCAGTGGGGCGCACATCCTAGTTGTCGTCGCACGCGGTTATGAAAAAGCCGTTCAAAGAATCCTGATCGATGAGAAAGAAGAACTTACGGTACGTGTACCAATGGAACCTATGGACGGTGAAAGCCCCTCACGCCCAGGTGCAAACGAGGATGGTGAACGTTTACGTGATGGGGGGACCGAGAGCTCCGACCCGTCCAACCCCAAGAGCTCAAGTTCGAGCTCGGCTGCATCGGCTGCTGGTGCTGCTGGCGCGGCACTTAACTGGGTACTTGTGGCATTGCTGACGATCGTTGTTGTGCTTTCGATGATAGTCTTTAGGAAATATCAGCGCAAACCTATGAAAGATAAAAAGACTGGTAAGTGAAACCCAAAATTTCATAGTCATTATAAAATAGAATACGGATGACGCGGATTGGACGGATTTACACGGATTAGCTTTAAGCTAAAAACATTATTTTCTAAAAAATTATCCGCGCTAATCTGTCATATCCGTGTTCTATTCCGTAAAATCTTAATTAAATATTTTTCTTCAATTTTTCTGCAGCTAGAGTTTTATCGATATATCTCAAAATTTCATCGAGCTCGTCAACTTCGGGTTCGTATCGGAGGACGGTATTTTGCTCGAGCTCAATATCGCCTACCGCCACTTTTGGTATAGTGGATTTTTTATAACCCTCGACGAGAATTATATCGGGGTGCACCGCATTTGTCAATAACGTTAAAATTTCATCTAATTCCAGCGCTTTTTTGAAAATTATCGACGTCTCGGCTTTAAGGCTCAGCACCACGATCTGTGCGCCGGCCTCGCCATAGCGGTGGGTATCCTTACCGGGGGTATCGATCGATTCGGCTCTCAGTGCGTGCTTGATTACGGCCACGCTGTAGCCCTTGGCGGCGAGCTTTGGCAGCAGTTTTTCGAGCAGCGCCGTTTTGCCGGAGTTGTGTTTACCGTAAAACCCTAGGATCATACAATAATGTAATAGCTAATTTAATTTAATTCTTTTTATTAAATATAGATTTTCACAATGTTTAAATATTCCCAATTACATACACTAAGGTTAACAATGTTGTTTACTATGGTGTATGCTAATGGGAAATAAGTTGCTCAATGAGCTTGCAAAAAACCGAACATTTTCGTTTGAAGATGCCAAGAAAATAAGTTCTGTGAATCCTAATGTATTAAAAGTACTTCTTTCAAGATTGGAAAAACGAGGAAGAATAGAGCGAATTGAAAAAGGAAAATATATGATAATCCCGCTCGGCTCTAAAAAAGGGGAATATACATTAAATGAATTTGTTATTGGTTCGCTATTAGTTGACCCTGCAATAGTCTCATATTGGTCGGCTTTAAATTATCATGGCTTAACCGAGCAGATACCAATAACAGTATTTATTCAAACGATCGCTCGTAAGAAAAGACAAGAATTAACTATATTTGGTGTTAAATATAAAATTATCCGAGTAATAGAAAACAAGATCTTTGGAACGGAAAAAATATGGTTTGAAGAGACGCCAATTGATATTACGAATAGAGAAAAGACAATAATAGATTGCTTGGACAAACCTCAATATTGTGGTGGGATAATTGAAGTTGCTAAAGCATTAAAAGCTGAAAATTTAAATTTTAAAAAATTGGCTATTTATTCAACCAAAATTGGCAATTCTGGTGTTATTAGAAGGCTTGGTTATCTTTGTGAAATATTAAATATTCCAATTAAACTTCCAAAAATTACTGTAAAAAATTATTTATTACTCGATCCAACAATGCCAAGATTAGGAGAGACGAATGCCAAATGGAGATTGATCATAAATACTGAAATCGGAGAACTTGAATGATACCGGAACGTGAATTCAAAGAAAAGGCGCGGTTACTTGGGCTACCCATTAGCACAATTGAACGAGATTATGCACAAGCCTGGTTACTTACTTCTCTTCCTGAAATGGCATTTAAGGGCGGTACTAGTTTAAGAAAAATCTATTTTGGAGACTATAGATTTTCAGATGATCTGGATTTCACACTTTTAGAATCAGCCGACCTAAATAAATTGGAAAAACAAATTAGGAATGCAATAAGAGAAACAAAAGAAGAAATTGGAATTACATTTCTTGATGAGTTACAATCCGAAGAAGTAGTTAACGGGTATGTTTTTACAGTTTATTTCCGAATACTTAGAATGACTGGGTCTCCATTGAAGATTAAAATTGACATCACAGAAAAGAATAATGAGATCATTGTAAAACAGCTTCAACAAA
>CBDVCJ010000006.1:0-29636 GCA_965372445.1 uncultured Thermoplasmata archaeon
CCATGTCACAATATGTACCTGTCCCGCCGGCACCATAATAGATTCTGACCTTTTTAATTATCAAAACAATAACGAGAAAAATAAAATTGACGGTAATTTTAAAATATTAGATTCATCCACATATTGTTTTAAAATTATTGGTCATTATGATTCTGATGAAATAGTAACTATTGATCCACTATTGTATTCAACATTTGTTGGCGGAAGTGATCATGATTATTGCTCGGATATATCCATTGATAATTGGGGAAATTCATATGTCACGGGCCAAACAGAATCAACCGATTTTCCTAATTCAACTACAGCGAATGATACTACACATAATAATGGATGGGATGTATTCTTATTTAAATTAAGTGCCTCGGGTCAATCCATGATGTATTCTACATATATTGGAGGTAGTAATAATGATTATGGATTAGGTTTAACAATCGATTCAAATAACAATTCATATGCAACAGGCCGAACAAGCTCACCGAATTTTCCATATACACTTGGGGCAAATGATACAACTTATAATGGAAACACTGATGTTTTTGTAGTTAAATTAAATGAAACAGGCTCATTGCTTTTATATTCAACATTTATTGGTGGTACAGGTTATGAAGAAGCTTTAAGGATTACTAACGATTCATTATTTAATATTTATGTGACTGGAAATACTTTTTCATCAAATTTTCCAACTACTGCAGGTGCAAATGATACAATACATAATGGGGGAGCTGACGTTTTTATTTTTAAATTGGATTCTACCGGTGCCATGCTTCAATTTTCAACATTTATCGGAGGTAGCGCAAACGATAACGGTGGAGATATTGTATTAGATGAAAATAATAATACATATATCACCGGATGGACAGATTCAGCTAATTTTCCTATTACAAATGGAGCATATGATGATAGCTACAATGGATTAAATGATATTTTTGTCACTAAACTAAACTCTTTAGGTTCCTTAATTATATATTCTACATACATTGGAGGTGTTAGCAATGATTTTGGCAAAGGTATTACTCTTGATTCAAATGAATCTGTATATGTAACCGGTGAATCAGCCTCAACGAACTTTCCCACTACTCCAGGTGCATATAGGGAAAACTTTGTGGGATTAAGCGATATAATTATATTCAAATTGAATACAATAGGAACATCTCTTAATTATTCTACTTTCATTGGAGGTCCGGCTGGGGATATTGGGAGTGATATCGCAATTGATTCTGATGGTATTGTTTATATAACCGGAAATACCGAGTCATTAAGTGGTTTTCCAACAACCCCTGATGCTTATGATAATGACCATGACGGGGGTGAAGATGTAATATTAATAAAAATGAACCATAATGGAACCGAGCTTATTTATTCAACTTTTATAGGTGGGAGTCACGGCAATTATGGTGAAAAAGGATATGGAATTGCAGTAGATACTGATAAAAATGCTTACGTCACCGGAAGTACTAACTCTGCAAATTTTCCATCAACACCAAACGCTTATGATCCAAATCATGATAATATTAAAGATGGTTTTATTTTTAAAATGGGATTTAATACAAAACCATCAGTTTTAGATTTAACAATTTCCAATCAAAAAACATTAAGATCCAATCAAATATGGTTATCTTCAAATGCTACTGATAAAGAAGATGTCGAACAATACCTAACTCCTTATTTTGAATATAGGGATCCAAATGAACAAGTTTGGAATAATACTTATTTTACTAATCCCAAATATATTAATTCATATTGGATGGTTAATTTCACTCCACCATTAAATGCATCATTGGGTTTCTATGATTTTAGAGTACAATTTAATGATACTGAAAACTTATTTAGTGATTGGTTTTACTTAAATGATCAATTATTGGTATTAAATAATATACCTATAATTGAAGACATGATATTATCAAATAATTCGGCTTTATTGGGTGATTCAGTATCAATATGGACAAATGCGACAGATATTGAGGAAATCGAAGAAAATCTTACAATAGAATTAGAATATCGAGATCCAACCGAAACCTCTTGGGATATTATCTATCTAAGCGATTCATCTTATATTAATGGAAGATGGGAATATTCTATTAATATACCATTTGATGCAATGTATGGTTATTATGATTTTCGTGTAAGATGTAATGACCGCGATGGAAATTATAGTGCCTGGCTTTACTTAAATGATTCATTAAATATATATAACACTGGTCCGAAGGTAATTAATATAGGTTTATCTCGAACTTCGATTTATCGAACTGATTCAATCTTCTTATACCTCAATGGAACAGATTATGAAACGCCAGAAGATATGTTATTGTGTTATATTCAATATAAACCTCAAAATGAAGACGAATGGATTAATTTGACAGGAAATTATTTGAACAACACTTGGGAAGTTTCTTTCACAACTAATAAAGAATCAATTCTTGACCACTATGATTTTCGTGTGAAATTTGAAGATAACGAAACTGCATCAAGTGGCTGGATATATGTTAACGGTTCTCTTGAGGTTCTAAATAATCTACCTACAATCTCCGAAGATCTTGACGATAATAGCGTTGGCATCCAACCATTAGTTCTTGATCTTACTCCCTACGAAAGCGATATTGAAGATACAGATGAGAATCTAACCTGGAGTATTAACCCTCAAATTTATACCTATATCGAATCTGCAACAATAATAGATACGCTTAATGACACTTTAAAAATCGTGCCTAAAAAAAATGTGACCGGTACTGAAGATATTGAATTAACTCTTACAGACAAAGATAGTGGATTTGCAGTAAAATCAGATATTACTATTATTATTGACAGCACAATTTCGGAATTTACACCTAAAGTTACTATATTATCCCCACCAGATAAAACCACTGTCAATACATTAACTCCCACATTGAAATGGGAACTCGATTATTCCGGAACAGAGATCATTACATATTCGGTGGCTCTTGATGAGAACCCCGACCCTCAAACTACAATTAAAACAGATTTAACCACCACTGAATACATATTGGAAAATGAATTGGTAGATGGTAAAACATATTATTGGAAAGTAGAACCAACTAATGGTATTTGTTTATCGGGTGCATTTAGATTTACTATTGATCTGGGATTCGAACCAATCTTTAAGGTTAATCTTAGTACTGAAAGAGATTCCGTAACAATAAAACAAGGCGAATCTAAAGAAATTAATTTAACAGTGACAAACGAAGGTAATTCAATTGACAATTTTAAAATTGAAATAAGTTCTGATATGTCACAATCAGATATTACCATTGAAGTAACTAATGGGAATTTGGAGCCTGGTAGTGATTCTATAGTAATACTTAGTATTGATATTCCAGATGATTTTACCATCGGGGATTATTCAATCACTGTGACTGCAACGTCGTTAACTGATATAACTGCACAAGATGAGGTTATAATCGATGTTAAGGTGGTATCCAAAGATTTTAAGCCAGAATATGATGTTTCTATCTCCGTTTCACCTTCGTCATTAAATTTGAAACCCGGCGATTCTGAGAACGTCACGATCACGATAACAAATGATGGCAATATCGAAGACGATTTTACTATTAAATTCGAATCGGATGATTTTACCTCGGCTAATATTCAATTCTCAGAGAGTTCTCTACCCTTAGCTGAAGGAGATTCAGATTCGATCACCGTGACAATTACGATCCCCGAAGATATGGAACCAGGAGTCTATACAATTAAATTCATTGTTGAAAGTGGTGGTGTACCGAAAGAATCCACTTTGACAATTACCCTACCAGAAAAAGATGACGGAGATGGCGACGAAGACAACACAATGCTCTATGCGCTAATCGGAATTATTGTAATCATAATCGTAGTACTGATCCTGCTGTTCATCTTTCTTAAAAAGAAGAAAGGGAAGGAAGAAGAAGCCCCAGTCGAAGAAGTACAGCCTCCGCTACCAGAAGAACTACCAACCGAAGCACTACCGCCAGAACAACCCCAGATACCAGTACCACCACCGTCACTAGGACAGCAATCAATAGCACCAACGGTAACTATAACACAACAGCAAATGCCTCAGATCGAACCGCCTCCTGCGCCGCCACAACCGGTGATGCAGCCAAAGGTTACGCCTCGAATTATACTTACTGTTACCGAACCGCCTGCCACCGACGATGAACTGGAAGAATGAAATTATAATTATAACCCCCCTCCCCCCGATTTTTTAGCCACAGATACTCACAGATTTTTCGTATCTGTGTTCCATCTGTGTAAATCTGTGGCTAAAAAAGGGGTGGGGGTGGGTCTTCCATAATTGAATAAGATAAAAAAACCGAAGTGAAACTCAACAGATCCTCGGCACCGGATCACCCGCCGGTGCATCCACCAACCTCAGCCCTCCGACCGAGGTCTCCATTGCCACGCCTTTGAGCTCTTCACGAACTTCGCCAATGATCTCAGCGAACTTACCTTCATTTGTGGTTCTTAATATTTTCAAAACATCTTCGGCCTTTTCCTTAACCACACCAATGACAACTTTACCTTCATTCCCGATATTTAACGCATCGATGCCCAGCATTTCGCAGGCCGAGCGCACACCTTCATGGATAGGTATTTTATCTTCCTCGATCTTTATACCTGTGTCGGATTTAGACGCCCACTCATGCAGCGTGTTCGCGAGACCACCTCGGGTTGGGTCTTTCATAGCTACAATTCCACCAACTTCTAAAGCTTTTGCGATCATTTTATTTAAAGGCCAGATGTCGCTCTGGATCTCGCTTTCGAAGCCATATCCTTCCCTGAAAGATAACAATGCAATTCCATGGTCGCCAATGTGGCCTGACACAATGATCTTATCGCCCGGGCTTATATTCGAGTCTTTTAACCATTTTTCATTGAATGCACGATATCTTTGAACCTCTTGGATATTATTGTCCAGTAGTGGCGTGCGTTTGCCGATGCCTGAGGTGTTTGTAACCAATTGTTGAAGCGCTCCTTTTTCGACGACCTTTGTATCTCCAGTCACAACTGGCACACCCGCTTCGGTGCTCATTTTACCGATGCTCTCTAAAATTTTATCCAGATCCTCGATCGGAAAGCCTTCCTCAATAATAAAACCCAATGATAACGCGAATGGCTCAGCGCCCATCACCGAAATATCATTTACTGTACCCGCCACCGAAAGCGATCCAATGTCGCCGCCCGGGAAAAATAAGGGTTGGACTGTATGTGAATCGGTCGTGAAAACGATATTATCGATCACTGCCGAATCGTCAAGTGCCTCTAATGGAACCTCAATATTATCCGGGTTAGCCAAATGCTTGAGAATTGAGCTTTTGATCAACTCTTGCATGACTTCACCGCCGGCACCATGAGCTAGTTTTATCCTGGGTATGGTTATTCCTCCAATTTATTAATAATTTGATAACCTAGTTATGAGTTTGAGGGCTGACCGCTCAGATTTTCATCATCTCTGGTCACTTGCAGACCGCTAATTCCGAGGGTAATTCTCAGACGCTTGCAGAGGGCGGAACCGCCTTCAGTCTTCTGTAAGTGACGAATGATAAAGAAATAAGCAGAACGGTCTGCCTTCAATAACTTACAACTCATTACTATAATAGCTAACTTTTACCATTAAACGGGCGCGTCACCTTCAACAACAACTTCAGTCACGACCCTTCTGGTATAGACCAGCCATTTGCTTTCCTCTTCGAAGATCTTGGTCTCGAAATTCTCTTTCTGATAATTACCTTCGGCTTCCTTGGCCTTGCTTTCATCTTCGTATTCTGCGCCGTCCCACATCCATTTGTAGCTATCTATGACTTTATAACTCTCCGGCATTATGTTACCTCCACCTTGAGTTTTTGCATTACTAATTCGCACATTTTGGGTACTGAAGCCTGTAAGGTTTTTGATAAACCCTGTTCTATTTCCTCTGGTATATATTCCACCTGACAGGCAAGAACCGTAATATCCACATTACATAAATCTTTTAGCTCTTTTAATAAATTCGAAGTTGGTAATTGGTGAATCGAGAAATCATCTATTTTTATTTTTGGGACCTCATCCACAGAAATTTCAAATATCTCACCGGGTTTACGACCTTTATCAACGGCATCAATAATAATAATTTTATGTGGCTTGAGCTCGCTCAAGGTAATATTAAATAATATTTTCCTGACGCTCGTGCCGACATTCATAATTACATATGAATCTGGCTCCAAGCTATTATCTGTCTCAATGATTTTTTCTAGGCATTTCGCTACTTCAGGCCCAAACCCATCATCGCCAAAGAGAACATTTCCACAGCCCAAGATCAGCACTTTTGCACTGATATAGCTTGGAACTTCAACTTCATTCATAACAGCCCTCATTTAAATTATTGTATAGTGTCAACAGATATTATCTACAATTGTACTATTTTAATTCAATATTTTTAAATAATCAGTAAGTAATACCCTAAATCCCGATTCCATAAATAAAAGTTTTGGTTGGGAATATTAAGGAGGCTATAAAATATGGTAAAAGTAGCAGAAGAATGGCTAAATATATGTGGCGGTTGCGAAGTCACGATTTTAGACATTGGTGAACCATTACTGGATTTGCTGCCACAACTGGAGTTCGTGCACATACCTGTATTGATGGACCATAAATATCACGGGCAGACCGGTGAAGGTGATCCGAATGTGATAGAGATTCCAGCGGCAGATGTTGGAATTATATCGGGCGGCATACGCAACGAGAAAGAATTGCATGTTGCCGAGGCGATGCGAGAAAAATGTGGTGTAATCGTTGCCTTAGGGTCCTGCGCGTGTTTTGGCGGTATCCCCGCACTTGCTAATATGGACACATTGGACAGTCTGTACGAGAAAGTATACAGGGATTCTGTATCAACAGAATCTGCGGATACACCAAGTGAAAATCTACCACCGCTATTGGACCGAGTCTATGCAATTGATGAAAAGATCAAGGTGGATGTATCCATTCCAGGTTGTCCG
The DNA here is from genome assembly GCA_965372445.1 of uncultured Thermoplasmata archaeon. GTDB lineage: Archaea > Thermoplasmatota > Penumbrarchaeia > JAEHCK01 > CBDVCJ01 > CBDVCJ01. The sequence goes on from CBDVCJ010000006.1 coordinate 6,969, forward strand.
ACCAACCCGGTGTTAGTTGTGGAGGCAATTACAGCGCTGTTAGAGGGTAAGGAATTTATCTTGCCGGAACGCAGTGTCTGTGATGACTGTCCGGTGATTCGGGAGAAGAAGGCTGAAGTTGAAATTATACGCCCACTCCAGGACGCGGTTTTTACACCGGGAGACTATAAAGGTATGAAATGTCTCAATGAGCAAGGAATAATATGTCTTGGCCCGGTAACCAGATCCGGCTGTGGTAAACCCATTGAAGAAGGCGAAGAAATGGTGCCAAGATGTGTAAGGGGGTATATGCCCTGCAGAGGTTGTTTCGGCCCGATCCGCAAAGGTGCAAATCCAATGGTCGATATGATGGGCGCAATGTCAAGTATTGGTTTGGATGCAAAGCAAGTTGAGGACCGGAGAGCACTATTGAATAGATATATCGGTGGCCAGAATAGACTTCGGCCATTACCTAAGAGACCAGGAGTGTGATATAAATGGGAAAAACGTTAACAATAGCACCGGTGACAAGACTTGAAGGTCATGCGAAAATAATCATTAAATTGGATGATGCAGGCAATGTTGCAGATACAATGGTCAATGTCGTTGAACTTCGTGGCTTTGAGAAATTCTGTATTGGCAGACCAGCCGAGGAACTTCCAAGAATCGTAACTTCGATATGTGGGGTCTGTCCCTGGTCACATCATCTTGCATCTTCAAAAGCATGTGATAAATTATTCGGAGTTGAACCACCTAGTGCTGGCAGGAAATTAAGAGAATTATGTAATAGTATAGCATTTACCGAAGAACACATATTACACTTCTTTTTCCTTGCCGGACCGGACTTCGTAATGGGGCCCGATGCCGACTATTCGGTTAGAAATGTAATTGGTATCGCCCAGGCAAATCCTGAGATAGGTAAGAAGGTAGTCAGAAATAGACATTTGGGTGCAAAAATGCTGGAGATCGTATCTGGTAAAGCGATCCACCCTGTGACTTCTGTACCCGGCGGTTACAGCAAACCGTTAACGGAAGACGAGCGCCAGAAAGTACTGCCAATGGCCGAAGAAGTGCTGGAATTCGCTAAGTTCGCGATATCGTTTTCCAAAGAAAATCTGTTCTCCAAATATATTGATGTAATAAAAACGGTTGGAGTGATAAACACTGGCTTTATGGGTACGGTAAGAGATGATGGCTCAATGGACCTCTACGATGGAAAAGCACGACTTATGAAACCGGATGGCAGCTTTGAAGATTTTGAATTCCCGAACTATCTAGATGTTATAGAAGAGAAGGTCTTACCCTGGAGCTATTTAAAGTTCCCATATGCAAAGAGCTGGGGCGAGGGTTTCGACATGAATCTGGACGCGCCAAAAGGCATCTACCGAACTAACACCTTGGCTAGAATGAACGTTGTAGATAAAATATCCACGCCACTCGCACAAGCAGAACTGGAAGAGTTCCGAACCGAGTTCGGAAGACCGGCACAGCAGACCTTATTGTACAATTGGGCAAGATTGATTGAACTTCTGTATAACGCGGAATACATGGTACAACTATTAAATGATCCTGAGATCACCAGCCGCGAAACTCGAGTTCCAGTGACACCCCGGGCGGCACACGGAATTGCATCTACAGAAGCGCCAAGGGGCACATTGATCCACGATTATAAAACAGATGAAAAAGGCATGATCACGAATGTCAACTTGATTGTAGGTACAACGCACAATAATGCACCCATTAACATGTCAGTTAAACAAGCGGCGACAACATTGATCAAAGATGGCAATTATGACGAAACCATTCTAAATCAAGTGGAAATGGCGATACGCGCATATGATCCGTGCTTAAGCTGTGCAACCCACAACCTTGACGGGTCAATACCTGTAAGGCTCGACATCTACGACAATAAGGGAAAACTGGTTAAGACATTCAAGAACTAAATTTGGGAATTTACTTCCCAATTTTTTTTATTTTTTTATTATTGAAACGAGGAGACTGAAAATTTCTGCCAAACAAGTAAATATTTTACTTTGTTTTCCTGCCTGTGAGGTAAAAGTTTATTAAGGATTACTACTTTATTAGTAACTAATGTCATATTTACAGATTAAGAGGGTTAAAGATAAAGAATATGTTTCATTCGTCAAGAAATTTAGTCTAATGGGTCGAAGTTACAGAATACACGAACATATCGGAAAGAATATATCGACATTGGACTCAAGAGAGTTCTTGAGGCAAAACCTAGACCTCATATCCAGCAAGGAATTTGAGCTTAGACGGCCTTTGATCGAGAACCTTGAGATCGCGTATAATGATAAGCTTCTATTCGATATTGAATTGTTGTCTATAAAGATAAACAACATAATGGAAGTGAAAGATGTCGAGTCAGCTATTTTTACCGAATTCGCTAAGGAGTTCATATTCAATTCCAATAATATCGAAGGTTCAAGAATTCCTGCCAAAGAGGTAAAAAAGATTATAGAATCAGGCAACAGCAGATATCAAAACACGAACGAGGTTAGGGAAGTATATAATTCAATAGACGCTATGAAATACATACAGAAAGATTTTAAATTCAATATTGGTTCGATCAAAAAGCTGTATTATGTACTCACAAAAGACCTAACAATGCAAAACGGAGAACCGTACCCACGGGGTTTCAAGAGTGTGAATAATGTCGTGAACAATATGGAAACCGTTCCTCACGACATGGTAATTCCCAGACTTATTGACCTTCTTGATCATTATAAAAAGAATAAACAGCAAATACATCCTTTGAAGCTAGCAATGGATTTTCACCTCAGCTATGAACACATCCATCCGTTCCGGGATGGGAATGGTAGAACCGGGCGGTTAATAATGAACAAGATCCTTATGAGCCAAAAATATTTCCCGATCATCATATATTCTAAGAATTCCAGAGCGTATTTTAACTCGATTTCCAAAGGATTGATTGGAAAGAATATGAAAACATATTATCAGTTCATGTTGAAACAGGCAAAAAAGACATATATGAACTTTCATGATATAATTGAGAAGTATTGATAGGACTTATCCAGTAAAAGGATTTATAAACCGGCTACGATGGGATGTTTGCGTGAGTCAGTGATTCACCTCTAATTGGGTTGTCAGTGAAGTGTTTGATGGCTGACAACCCAATTAAACCCAAAATCCCAATGACAAAATCCAAATCCGCCAAAGGCACGTTTGGCTGTTTGAAATTGGGGTTTTGGATTTGTTTTGGGTTTTGGATTTGGGATTTTGGATTTATTGCTTATACGGGCTCGGTCCCAACGCTTTAATTGTATCTGCCATCTCTTTCATCGTCGCGGCAAATTTCGGGCCTTCCGACGCCGAGATCCATTCCAATCTATATCTCTCGGGTTCCAACCCAAAGTCTTCCAGCATAAGTTCAATTGCCTCTGCGCGCTTCTCGGCCTTGAGGTTGCCCTCTAAATAATGACAATCACCGGGGTGGCAGCCGCACATGATCACGCCATCAGCGCCCTTGGTTAATGATTCGATCACCAAGTTCGGATGCACCATCCCAGAGCACATTACGCGGATGACTCTGACGTTGAACGGATATTGTAATCTCGAAGTACCTGCCAGGTCTGCCCCCGCATAAGAGCACCAGTTGCAACAGAATGCTATTATGAAAGGCTCGAATTCTCCGCCTGCATCTTGTGTCATTTTACAGCACCTCCAAGCCTAAAGCGGCATCTACCATCGCCATTAATTGCTCGAGTTTGAAGCCTCTAACAAAAATACCTTTTTTTGGACAGGTCGCCATGCACACCCCACAACCTTTACAAGCCGATTCATTTACCTCTACAGTCTTTCTTAGATTGCCATCTCGCATATATTCGATCAGTGTAATTGCATTGTAAGGACACGGGTCAATACAGTATGCACAGCCATCACAATTTTCATCAACAACAAAGGATAAAGTCGGCTCCATTTCGATCGTATCTTTAGCCAGGATCGTTGCCGCCCTCGAAACTGTACCGCATGCCTGAGAGATACTTTCATCGATGAACTTAGGGCCATGTGCCAGGCCACAAAGGAATACGCCTTCAGTCGCAAAATCCACGGGGCGTAATTTCATGTGCGCCTCCAAAAAGAAATTGTCTTTGGTTAGCGGAACTTTAAGCATTTGACCGATCCCTTCATTGTCCGGGTTAGGGTGTATGCCTGCGCTAAGAACCACTAGATCCGGGTTAAGCTTTATTGTATCACCTAAATTTAATTCTGCTATTGCCACAGCTAATTTGCCATCGGATTTAGATACCAATGGTTTATGTTCATCATCATAGCGAATGAACTTCACGCCCTTGTCCGCTGCTTCCTTGTAATAATCTTCCTTGAAACCATAAGTTCTTATGTCCTTGTATAAGATGTATATATCAGCATTCGGCTTCAATTCTTTTACCCTTAATGCATTCTTAATAGCTTCACCACAGCATACTCTAGAGCACCATGGAGATTGGTCATCTCTACTTCCGACACACTGTATCATTACGACCGATTTGACAGACGATAGGCGGGAGGCGAGAGGCGAAAGCTTTTCGCCTTTCGTCTTTCGCCCTTCGCCTTTACCAAGTAATTCTTCCAATTCGCGTTGGGTGATCACATGTTCATCTTCGCCATAGAGATATTCTGTGGGTTTGTATTCGTATGCACCACTAGCGATAATTACTACTCCATGCTCGATTTCATCGCCTTCTCCTTCACTAGAACCACCATTTGCTACTATTTTGCTCTTAAAGTTCCCGACAAAACCTTCTATCTCCTTGACTTGTGAATTTAAGTAAACATGAATATTATCGTTCTCATTCACCTTTTTAATTAAGTTCTCCAATTCCTCCTGGGGTTTGCCGACTGCGATCTTAGTGCCATTACCACCTGATTCCAGGGCGGAGTGAATATGTCTCAGATTACCCCCCAGTTCGGTTTCCTTTTCTACTAAATAAGTTTCGAAACCTTGTTTGGCAAGCTCAAAGGCCGCCGTCATTCCAGCCAATCCGCCACCGATGACCAGTCCTTTTTGCGTTACAGGTAGGTAGATTTTCTGCAAGGGCTCGAGTAATCGCGATTTCGCAACTGCCATTCTTACAAGATCTTTAGCTTTCACCGTTGCATTTTTAGGTTCGTGTATATGTACCCAGGAGCATTGATCACGAATATTTGCCATCTCGAAGAGGTATGGATTTAGGCCAGCTTCAGCTGCAGTATTCCTGAATAATGGCTCATGCGTGCGTGGTGTACACGAAGCTACGATCATTCTATTCAAATTATGTTCCTTTATCCTTTCCTTAATATTTCCTTGGGTATCTTCAGAACATGTGTACAGATTGCATTCTGAATATTCAACGTTCGGCAAGCTTTTTGCATATTCCACGACCGCCGGTACATCGACCACACTGCCAATATTGATTCCGCAATGACAAACGAACACGCCGATCCTTGCCTCTTCGCCCACCACATCTTTCTCAGGCGGGAATTCCTTGGTGGTTGTCTGGGTCCACCGTTCGGCCGAAATATCGCCTGATGCTTTGGCAGCTGCACCACTGGCTTGCGCGACAGTGTCTGGGATGTCCTTTGGCCCTGAAAAGGCACCGCTAACGAATATGCCGGATCTGGTGGTTTCTAAAGGTGAAAATGTGTTAGTTGCGCAAAAATGGTAGTTGTTAAGATCTATGCCCAATTTCTCTCCCAACTCTATAGCACCTTCTGGGGGTTTGAAACCAACACCCAAAACTACTAGATCAAACTCATCGCGTTTTACATCGTCACCCTCGACATATGTAAGGATCAAATTCTTGGTTTCCGGGTCTTCATCTACTTCTGCAACTCTAGATCTGGTAAATTCTATGCCGTGTTCGTCTTTCGCGCGCGTATAGTAATCGTCGAACTCTTTACCAAACGCCCTGATATCCATGAAGAAAATATGGGATTTCAAACCTGCTGTGTGCTCTTGAGCAATTATTGCCTCCTTGATCGCGTACATACAGCACACTGCTGAACAGTATGGATTACTACCTTCGGTGTGGTCGCGTGAGCCGACACATTGTATAAATGCAACTTTTTGTGGTACATCGCCATCTGATGGTCGTAATACCGTTCCGGCATAAGGGCCTGTAGCACTTAATATTCGCTCGAATTCTAAACTTGATAGTACATTTTTATATTTACCGTAGCCAAACTCTTCTTTTACTGTCGGGTCAAAAACTTCAAAACCCGGCGAGAGAATAATTGAACCTACATCTAGAACTGTCTCACTTTCCTCCTGGTCATATTCAACTGCCTCAGCCCTACATTCTTCAGCACAGACCCCACAGCCAATACATTTATTCTTATCGATAAGTGCAACTAAAGGAACTGCTTGAGGATAGCGAATGAAAATCGCGGACCTCCCCATTAAATTTGAATTATACTCATCGATAGCTTCCATCGGACATTTGGATACACACACACCAAACCCAGTACATTTCTCTTCATTGACCCTTCGCGCATGATTTTTTATTGTTACTTGGAAATTGCCGGCTTCTCCCTCCAGCTTCTCTATTTCGGCATTCGAAATGATGTGGATATTGTGATGACGACCCGTCCCAACAAGTTTTGGTGCCATAATACACATCGAACAATCATTAGTTGGGAAGGTTTTGTCAAGCTGTGACATTACACCGCCGATGCTTGGTAGTTTATCTAATAAATAGACTTTGAAACCGGCATCAGCCAAATCTAATGAAGACTGCATACCCGAAATACCGCCGCCGACAACAAGTACCGAACCTACCTTACCACTCTTGGACTTGGATGCTTTGGCAGATTGGTCTACTTGAGGCTCTTCTTGGACGGGTTCTATTTCTGGCGCTGCAGCAACTTCGGCGGATTCACCTTCTACTTCGGCGGGTTCCACTTCGATCTCGTCGGCACTCATTCGCTCACCTCCTGGGTGAGTGCTATATATTTAGGTGTAATACCTTCTATACTGTCTAATGCAACGAGATTATTTTTACGTAATTTTACGATGTGTTCAAGAACTAGATCTGTAGGTTCCTCAATTTCTAAGGCTAACTCTTTTACTGAAAGTGGTTGATCTTGGGTTAATAATAGAATCATATTTCGAGCGTATTCTGCATTTATTGCATCTCGTAAGAGCTCGTCAAATTCTTCCTGGGGTTTAAGCTCGTCATAGACATTGCCCTCTTCAACAATTTTACGCTCTTTACCAACCAATGCCCTGAGTCTAAACGCCGAAACTGAACTTTGGGCGGTCTTTAAATTAAATAATATTTTTGGATCTGGGGTTGGGCCTGATAATGGACTTGGCCCTAACTCACGGATTTGATTCGTAAATTCTTTTATTGTTCGCGCAAATAATTCGCCTTCAGAGGCTGCGATCCATTCCAACCTTAACCGGTCTGCATCGAAACCTGTTCGTTCCAGGATTTTCTTGGTCATTTTAATTTTCTTTTCTGCATAGAGATTGCCTGTTATATAATGACAATCACCAGGGTGGCAGCCGCCAATAAACACGCCATCTGCGCCCTGAATAAAGGTTTCAATTATAAAGTATGGATCTATTCTGCCAGAACACATTAATCTTATGATTCTTAAATTAGGTGGATATTGGAATCTGGAAACCCCCGCTAAATCTGCACCTGCATAGCTGCACCAATTACATAAAAAACCGACTATTTTTAGCTCAAACTCACCATCTACTTTGGCGGTTACCTCAGTCAAAGATGCTTCTTGGGTGGATTCTCCTGATTGACCTTCCATTTAAACCACCTCCTTTACTGCAGCAGTAAGTTGCGCAATTAATTGTTCATCTGTGAAATTTCTTAAACTTGCTGCTTTCTCGGGACAGCTGGATGCACAGATACCACAGCCTTTACAAAGCACTTCTGTTACCTTAGCGTTGCCTTCTTCATCTTTGTCGAGTGCGCCATAGGGACATAGAACAATGCAAGTGCCGCAGCCCGAACATTTATCTGTATCAATTATCGACACGATACCTTCAGCCTCGATCTTTTCTTTAGATAAAACCGTGCAGGCTCTAGACACTGCAGCATTACCTTGGGATACACATTCATTTATGAATTTCGGGGAGTGTGCTAAACCCGCTAAGAAAATACCGTCAGTTGCAAATTCGACTGGTCGAAGCTTCATATGCGCCTCTAAAAAGAATTTGTCTTTACTCAATGGGACCTTCAAGATTTGTGCGAGTTTGTCATTATCGGAATTAGGAACGGTAGCAACACTTAATACTAAATAACTAGGTTCAATCACTAGTTCTTCATCTAAGAAATCATCATGAACTTTAACCTGTAATTTACCATTATTCTCTGTTACAATAGGTTTATTCTCATCTGCATACCTGATAAAAGTAATCCCCTCACTTGCTGCCTGCTCGTAATACAATTCCCTAAACCCATAAGTTCGCATATCTCGAAATAAAATAAAGACATTCGAATCTGGTTTCAATTCTTTGATTTTCCTCGCATTCTTCACCGCTTCCGTACAGCAAACCCTGCTACAATATGGTCTATTTTCGTCACGACTGCCCACACATTGGATCATTACAATCGTATTGGCATCTTCGAGCTCACCATTATACATCTTTTCATCAAATTCCAGCTGCGTTATAACTCTTGAATTTTTTCCATACAAATACTCTTCAGTTCTTAGCTCTTTACCACCTGTAGTTACTATAATAATGCCGTGTTTGAGCTCCCTCTCTTCATTAGATTCTTTGTTTGAAATTGTTGTGGTATAATTACCGACATAACCTTCGATACCTTTTACCTCAGAGTCAGTAAATACTTTTATTTTATCATCAGTAGTAACTTTATCAATTAATCCATTCATATATCCTTGTATATCTTCGCCCTTCAAGCCGTAATGAACATTGCGTACAAGCCCGCCTAACTCATCTTCTTTCTCGATCAGATATGCGTTATAACCTTGGTTTACAAGCTCCAAAGCGGCATTCATACCGGTTATGCCACCACCAATAACTAGACCTGAATGTTCTACATCTAATGCTACTCTTGTGAGCGGCTGTAATAATCTCGCACGTGCGACTGCCATTCGCACTAAGTCTTTCGCTTTTTCCGTTGCTTTATCCGGGTTGTGCATGTGCACCCATGAGCATTGGTCGCGAATGTTCGCCATTTCGAATAAATATATATTTAATCCCGCCTCACGAATCGTATTTTGAAATAGAGGCATATGTGTTCGGGGTGTGCAGGATGCAACAATAACTCGATTTAAATTATGCTCCTTTATTTTCTCCCTGATTTTCTCATTTGTATCTTGGGAACATGTATATAGATTATTTTCTGCATAAGCAACATTTGGTAAGGTTTGTGCATATTCAACTACATCAGGGACATCTACTACCCCGCCGATATTAATCCCACAATGACAAACGAAAACGCCGATTCGCGGCTCTTGGTCACTTACATCTAATTCCTCTGGATATTCTTTTACGGTCGTTAATTTATTACGTTCCGATGCAATGAGGCCCGAAGCTTTTGCCGCTGCACCACTTGCTTGTGAAACACTATCTGGGATATCTTTCGGCTCTTGGAACGCCCCACAGACAAAAATGCCAGGTGTATTTGACTCGATCGGTGAAAAAATATCTGTCTCACAGAATTGGTAATCATTAAGCTCAATCCCTAATTTTTCGCCTAATTCCTTTGAATATTTTGCACTGTCCATCCCAACTGATAAAACAACTAAATTAAATTCGTCTTCTACCAACTCACCTTTTTCTATATAAGATAGTTTAAGATTGTTAGTATTAGAAATTTCCTCGACACTCGATATGCGATTATTTTTCGTGAATTTTATTCCATATTCCTCTCTGGATCTATTATAATATTCGTCAAATTCTTTACCAAAAGCCCGCATATCCATAAAAAAGATGTGGGGTTGTAATCCCGGTGTGTGCTCTTGCGCGATTACTGCCTCTTTGATCGCAAACATACAGCACACAGAAGAACAATAGGGATTGCCGCCAGCGCGGTCTCGTGACCCAACACATTGTATGAAGGCGATCTTATTTGGAATCTTTCCGTCGGATGGGCGGAGTACCATCCCACCATAAGGACCCGTTGCACTTAACATTCGTTCCATTTCGAGTGATGAGACTACATTTGGATATCTGCCATAGCCATACTCTTTTCTTTTCTTATATAAATTAAATTCATCAAAGCCTGGTGAAACAATAATGGAACCAACATTAATCTCTATATCCTTATCACTCTGATCATAAACTACTGCTCCAGCCTCACAGACCTCTTGACAAAGACCGCAACCAATACATTTATCTTGGTCTATTGAATGAATTGGCGGTACTGCTTGTGGATACTTCACATAGATTGCCTTGCGTAGTTTTAAACCTTTATTGTATTCATCTGGGACTTCGACAGGACATCTTTGTGTGCATATACCACAGCCAGTACATTTTGTTTCATCAATATAACGTGCTCTTTTATTCAATATGATTTTGAAGTTACCAGCACTACCCTCAACCTTTTCTAGATCTGCATTTGTAATTAGTTCAATATTGTGATGTCTACCCGTTTCTACAAGTTTTGGTGCCATTATACACATTGCGCAATCATTTGTCGGGAACGTCTTATCTAACTGTGACATCGCACCGCCGATCGTAGGGGATTTGTCCAATAAATAAACCTTAAATCCCGAATCTGCCAAATCTAAAGATGATTGCATACCTGCAATCCCACCCCCTATAACTAATACAGCACCAACTTTATTATTTTCATCCGCCATTTTACAGCCCCCCTATATCTTTCCCAGACATTAATCCTCTAATGCAAACCGAAAAGTTACATTGGTCTGTTCTCGCACGTTCACAACTCTGACATCGAAGTGTAAATAATAATTCACGTGTGATCATACTTTTTGTGGCTTCATCGATCTCAGGCAGATTCACCTTGCAATCTTGAATAATTTTATTTTGCTGTTGACCCCAGCTGGGTAACGTAGAAATGTGGGTTTTATGGTCCCACGAATTACGGATCTTGGCAATAATTTCTTCGTTATTATCCTCACTAGGCTCTATCTCCTGCGCCTCTTGTTTCGCCATTATATCGCCTCCTCCCTAGTGGACATGTAAAGTGGAGAATCCCCCTCGATCCTATCCATTGCTATTAATCCTCTATCCTTTAGTGTTACAATATGAGTGAGTACTTTTCTTGATGGAATGCCTAATTCTAGTGCCAAATCTTCTACTGATCTGGGATTATCTTTTATCGCGAATAGAATCCTACAGCGGCCTAATTCATCCTCGATCGCACCATCCATTAAAATATCTAAATCCTCGACAGGAATCTTGTTATTGTAGACATTGCCTTCTTCTACGATTTTTAATTCCTTTGCCACTAGCAATTTCAACCGAAAATCTTTTGCAACGTTTTTGGCTACAAATAAATTCTTAAGTAATTCTACATCTGGTTGGCTGCCAGATACCTGAGAAGGCCCTAAGGATCTCAATAGCTCGGTAAGATCTCGGACGGTATCCGCGAAACGCTGACCTTCGGCAGCAGCTATCCATTCCAATTTTAATCGCTCTGGGTTTAGCCCTATCGCATCTAATAATTTCTTGGTGAATTTAACCCTCTTTTCGGCATAGTAATTACCAACTTGATAATGACAATCTCCAAAATGACAGCCACCAACTAGTACCCCATCAGCTCCTTGGATAAATATTTCCAATATTAGTGAGGGTTCGATCCTTCCGCTGCACATTACTCGTATTATCCTAAGATTGGAAGGATACTGAAATCGGCTCACGCCCGCTAGGTCTGCACCTGCGTATGAGCACCAATTGCATAAAAAACCAATGATCTTTGGCTCGAATTCTGCAGCCATTAGCTCACCTCCATTAATGCAGCCATAGCTTGTGCTGTAAGTTGTAACTCAGAATAGTTACGAATGGTAATTGCATTCTCGGGACAGGCCGCCGCACATGTGCCACACCCCTTACATAATAATTCCGTCACGTTTGACACAAATTTCTCTTCATCTTTGCTGATAGCACCGTACGGACAGACGAGCTCGCAAGTTCTACAACCAATACAAAGTTCCTCATCAACATGAGAGACCACACGCTCAGCCTCGATGGTCTCTTTGGACAGGATTGTACACGCTCTGGACACCGCAGCGTTAGCTTGAGATACACATTCATTTATGAATTTCGGGGAGTGTGCTAACCCAGCTAAGAAAATACCGTCAGTTGCAAATTCAACAGGGCGAAGCTTCATATGCGCCTCTAAAAAGAATTTGTCTTTACTTAATGGGACTTTCAATATTTGTCCCAATTTTTCATTGTCGGGATTAGGGACTGTCGCAACGCTCAATACTAAATAATCTGGTTTGATCACTAGTTCTTCATCTAAGAACTCATCATGGATTCTTACTTGTAATTTACCATTTTCCTCGGTTACTATCGGTTCTTTATCATCATCATATCGAATAAATGTAACACCTTCATTTGCAGCATCTTCATAATATACTTCTCTAAATCCATATGTTCGCATATCTCTATATAAAACAAAGACATTGGTATTTGGATTCAATTCTTTTATTTTTCTTGCATTTTTGATTGCCTGGGTACAACAAACTCGGCTGCAGTAAGGCCTATCCTTATTACGACTACCAACACATTGGATCATTACAATATTTTTTACATCTCCAATTTTATTATTGAATAATTCATTGTCGAATTCTAATTGTGTCATAACCCTATCATTCTTGCCATAAAGAAATTCATCGGTTTTTAATTCCTGACCACCTGTTGCGACAATAATTATACCATGTTTTAACTCGGTTTTTTCACCAGATTCGTTTTTGGCAATTGTTGTTCTATAATTGCCTATATAACCCTCAACTTCTTTTAATTCTGATTCAGTATATATTTTAATTTTATCCTCAGCGTTAACCTTTTCGATCAACTCGGTCATATATGCATTAACATCTTCGCCCCTTAATCCAAAATGTACATTTTTTACCAATCCACCCAATTCCTTTTCCTTTTCAATTAAATATGTTTCATAACCTTGCTTTACAAGCTCTATTGCGGCATTCATACCTGTTATACCGCCGCCAATTACTAACCCTGATTGCTGTACCTCCAAAGTCACACGCGGCAGCGGCTCTAATAACCTCGATCTTGCAACCGCCATTCTCACCAAATCTTTCGCTTTCTCAGTTGCCTTTTCTGGTTCATGCATGTGCACCCAAGAGCACTGGTCGCGAATATTTGCCATTTCAAATAAATAGGGATTCAATTGTGCTTCACGAATTGTATTCTGAAATAGTGGACCATGAGTTCTAGGTGTACAAGATGCGACAATAACTCTATTCAAATTATGTTCCCTTATTTTCTCTTTGATCTTCTCATTAGTGTCTTGGGAACATGTATAGAGATTATCCTCAACATACGCAACATTTGATAAGGTTTTGGTGTATTCAACTACAGCAGGAACATCCACAACACCGCCAATATTGATCCCACAATGACAAATGAAAACACCGATCTGTGGCTCCTGCTCACTAATATCGAGCTCCTCGGGATATTCCTTAATAATAGTCAATGTATTTCGCTCTGAAGCAATTAAATCCGCAGCTTTAGCCGCAGCCCCACTTGCTTGAGAGACACTATCTGGGATGTCCTTGGGTTCCTGGAAAGCACCACTAACAAAAATTCCAGGTTTACTAGTTTCTATAGGTGAAAAAATATCAGTGGAGCAAAATAACCAATCATTGAGTTCGATACCAATTTTCTCGCTTAAATCTTTTGCATATTTCGCACTGTCCATTCCGACGGACAAAACCACAAGATCAAATTCCTCGTCCACTAATTCGCCCTTATCTATATAGCTCAATTTTAGATTGTGGGTTTTTTGATCCTCTTCAATACTTGCTATCCGATTATTTTTCGTAAATTTAATACCATGCTCGTCCTTGGCTCGATTATAATATTCATCAAATTCCTTGCCAAATGCACGCATATCCATGAAAAAGATATGTGAACTTAAACCCAGTGTATGCTCTTGAGCAATCACAGCCTCTTTTATAGCAAACATGCAGCATACAGATGAACAGTATGGATTGCCGCTAGAACGGTCACGAGAACCCACACACTGAATAAATGCGACCTTTTGCGGTATCTCACCATCCGAGGGTCGAAGTACCATCCCACCATAAGGCCCTGTTGCACTCAACATCCGTTCCATTTGTAATGACGAAATTACATTTGGATATCTGCCATAACCATACTCACGTCGTTTTGTCGATAGGTCAAATTCTTCAAATCCAGGTGCAACTATTATTGAGCCAACGTCTAATTCTCGTTGACTTTCTTCTTGAGAATATAAAATAGCTTCGGCTTCGCACTGGGTCTCACAAATACCACAACCAATGCACCATTCCGGATCAATTGTGTGAACCGGCGGAACCGCTTGGGGATATTTTACATAAATGGCTTTACGATTCTTCAAACCTTTGTTATAATCATCAGGGACTTCTACGGGACAGCGTTGTGTACAGATCCCACAGCCAGTACATTTTTCTTCATCAACTTTACGGGCACGTTTAGTAAAGAATATTTTAAAATGGCCGGCCTCGCCTTCAATTTTGTTTAAATCTGCATTAGTAATCAATTCTATATTGTGATGTCTACCTGTCTCTACTAATTTCGGCGCCATGATACACATTGCACAATCATTGGTGGGAAATGTCTTATCCAATTGTGACATTGCACCCCCTATTGTTGATGAATTATCTAAAAGATAAACTTTAAAACCCGAGTCTGCAAGATCCAATGAAGATTGCATACCTGCAATACCACCGCCAATAACTAATACCGCTCCTACTTTATCTCCAGATTTAAATGAAGGTGTTGTTGTAACTACTAAAGGCTCTTCAACTGATTCGACACTTTCCCCTTCTTGAACCTCAGGTGTTGTTATTTCCACAGGTTCTGCTTCACTTTTTTGCTCGCCAATATTTTCTTCTTTTGCCGGGGTATCTTGAATATCATTATTAGTTTCACTCATTTTATAACCCCCCTATATCTCTACCGGATAATAACCCGCGAACACAAACCGAAAAATGACATGCTGCACTTCTCGCACGTTCACAACTATTACATCGTAAGGTTAATAATAGCTCTCTGATTATCATATCTTTTGTCACATCATCCACATCCGGAAGCGCGATCTTTGTCTCTTCAATAGCTTTTCTATGCGGGCGTGTGGTATCCTCCATTCGCGCCCAGACTGGTAATGTTGTTACATCCTTCTGGTATTTCCAGGCACTTCTGATCTCTGCTATGCGCTTTTTATATGCATCTTTTAAAACATCGTCAATCTTTGTGTCTGGTTGACTTTTAGCTGGATTTAACTCTTCCTCGGTTGGAGCCATTTATTCACCCCCTCCTAAGCCAATTTCCATTTCTTCAATTTCCGCCAATCCAGAAATATACAAAGGTGAAGTTCCATCGATCCTATCAACAGAAATTTGACCCCTATCTTTTAATGAAACAATTTGTTTTAATATTGTTAAGGGTGTATACTTTACATATTTTGAGATATCTTTAACCGATAGTGGACGGTTCTTTGTAAGCTGTAAAATTCGATGTCTTAAAAATTCATCCCTGATGATATCTTCATATAACCTATCTAATTCCTCTTGCGTTAGCTTTTCATTGTATACATTTCCCTCTTCTGTTAGTGTAATTTCTCTACCGACTAATGCTCTTAACCGAAAATCTTTGGCTACATTTCGAGCTGCAAAAAGAGCTTCTAGTTTATCAATATTAGGGTTATCACCTGCCAATGGAGATGGTCCGAGCTCTTTTAATTCATTTGTAAATTCAGTCATCACATTTGCGAAACGCTCGGCTTCGGATGCCGAGATCCATTCTAATCTTAATCTATTCAGTTCCAAACCTGCTTCTTCCAGTAATTTTTTAGTCAATTTAATTTTGCGCTCTGTTTGATAATTGCCACTGATATGATGACAATTACCTAGATGACAACCTCCAACTAATACTCCATCTACTCCTTGAACGAACATTTCAATAATTATAGCAGGGTCAACACGAGTACTGCACATTACACGTATTGCTCGGATATTTGTTGGATATTGATATCGGCTAATTCCACATAAATCTGCACCTGCATAAGCACCCCAATTACAGAGAAAAGCAATGATCTTCGGTTCAAAATCACCTTTTATCAATTGGTTAATCGGTTTATCTTGAGGTTTATTGAGTGTCTGGGAGGAATTCAATTTATCATCATTTTGAATATCTCTATCATCCTTATTTTGAGTCTGATTTTCTTGATTTTTTTTCGGGTCTTCTAATTTTTCATTTTCAGGTTGCAGTTCGTTATTCATAGTATCGCCTCCCTTAAAGCAGCAATACCCTCTGATATTAATTGTTCATTTGTGTAATTCCGGATTGTGATGGCACCTTCAGGGCAAACCGAAGCACATGCACCACAACCTTTACAAACAGCCTCTAATACCTCGGCTTTATTACCTGCATCCGTGCTCTTAACTTGGATGGCCCCATAAGGACAAATGCCTTCACAAGTTTTACAGGCACAACATAGGTCAGTGGTTACTGAGGAAGTAATAGCCTCTGCTTGGATATAGCCTCTCTTTAATGGATTGGTCGCCCTTGAGGCCGCTCCTAAAGCCTGCGTAACACTCTCGGTGATGTCTGCAGGTGCATGACAGGTACCACAAGAGAAAATACCGTCAGTAGCAAAATCCACGGGGCGGAGTTTTACATGGGCTTCTTGAAAAAAATTGTCTTCCCCCAAAGGTACTTTTAATATTCGGGAAAGTTCTACAACATTAGGTCTTTGGATCAGTGGCGTAGCAAGCACTATAAGATCAGGGTATATTTTGCGCTCAGATTTTAACGTTTCATGAAAATATTCTATACATAATTTACCATCTTCAAGCCTGACCTTAGGTGGATTCTCAGGTACAAATCTAGTAAATTTAATACGTCTTTCACGAGCTTGATTGTATAATAATTCATGCTCCACCCCATAGGTCGTAATACCACGATTAAAAATGGTAATTTCAACCCCTGGGGTATCTTGTCGGCCTTCTTCTACACTAATTCGTTCCCGTCCCGGCCTTCTGCGTTCACGCCTTTCTCGACGGCGTTTTTGTCGTTCCTCGGTACCAGCCACCTTTTTAGAACTTTCTGTTTCTGCCGGAGAGGTAGGTTCAGGTTCACCAGACATTTCCGCACCTGTTGGTGTCTCTAGTGCACCTTCAGTGCTGCTTGACATTTCCATTAATTTCATAGCATTCTTAATACTTATAGTACAACAAATTCGGGAACAATATACTTTATCCTGGCCTCGGGAACCCACACATTGAATAAAAGCTATATTTTTTAAATTTTCAGGAATAGTACCTTCCTTCGACATCTTTTCGAAATCAGTCATTGTAATTACGTTATCAAACTCACCATAACCATACAGATCTACAGGTTTATATTCTTCAGCACCAGTAGCAACTATTATAGTACCGACTTGAACTTTTTTTTCATCACCACTCACATTTGCAATAGTTGCATCATAATTACCAACAAAACCCTCTAAATCTTTAAGTTCAGATTCGAGGTGCAAATGGATTTTATCGTTCGATTTTACTTGCTCAATTAAAGGCATTATCGCTTCATTTGCATCTTTACCATTTTGATATAGTGTATGGATATTCCTAACAAAACCCCCAAGCTCTGCCTCTTTTTCTATTAGATGGGTTTCAAAACCTTGATTGGCAATATTAATAGCCGCTGTCATACCACTTATTCCGCCACCTATTATCAGAGCAACCGGCTCAACATCGACCCTTACTTCTTCTTGAGGCTCTAAATAGACAGCCCTTGCAATACCCATCCTTAGCAAATCTTTGGCCTTTTGCGTAGCGTTTTCCTTCTCCATAAGGTGTACCCATGAGCATTGTTCTCGAAGGTTCACAATATAAATGAGATATTTATTGAGACCTGCATCCTCACAGGCTTTCATGAAAATGCTGCCATGTGTTTTCGGGGAGCATGCTGCAACGACAACCCTTTCTAATTTATCTTTATTTATTGAATTTTGAATTATTTTTATTCCCTCAGCGAGACAGGCAAAATCAATTTCAGTTGCTTTGATCACACCTGGAATGGTATTTGCATATTGCACTAACCCTGAGGTATCGATATATTCACCTACCTCTGTGCCGCATTTACAGATAAATGCACCAATCCGCGGCTCTTTATCCTGAACATTATTTTCCATTAATTCCCACCTCCTAAAACAAATTCGGCACCTCTTGCAGCTGCGCCACTTGCTTGAACTATTGCCTCTGGGATATCGATAGGTTCATGACAATATCCTGCAAGGAATATTCCAGGTTTGGTCGAATCAATGGGTTTAAACAATTTATCTACACCTTTATAAAACCCGAACTCATCTGTTTCAATACCAAATTTTTCTGCCAGTTCTTTTGCCTCTTTTCTGGGCACCAAAGTAGTTGCTAAAACTACCAAATCAACCTCCATTTTCTCTGGCCTACCTGCAACATCATAAATGATTATTGGATTATGATTCTCTGTATTTTCTTGTACGGTTGCGTCTGAGTTGATATAATTCAACTCGTAGTTTGCCTTACCTAACTCTACATATTCATTAAATCCCTTCCCAAAAGCCCTTAAGTCTTTGTAAAAAATGAAAGTCTCAATATCATTATATTTCATTTTGGTACGAATAGCCTCTTTTGTTGCATGCATGCAACATACACTACAACAATAAGGATGCTCTAATTGAGGATTTCTTGATCCGACACATTGGATAAAACCTATTTTCTGCGGAATTTTTTCATCTGAGCGCCTTTTTAGCTGCCCATTCGTTGGGCCAGTCACACTCAGTAAACGTTCGAATTCCATTGCAGTGTAGACATTTGGATATTTTCTATAACCGTATTCGCTTGATCCACTTGGATCCCAAACATCAAAGCCAGTGGCTATAATGATAGTATTTACATCTATCTGAATTTCTTCATCATTTTTACTTAATTCTATTGCATTGGGCTTGCAAACATTCTCGCATAATCTGCATTTCTCATCTTCGAAATATTTGCAATGTTTTTCATCGATAGTCATTACCCTAGGAATGGCTTGAGGAAAAGGAAGATAAATCGCTTTTCTCTTGGCCAGTTCCATTTCGAATTCATTCGGAGCTTCAACCGGACAGACTGATAAGCAATCCCCACAGCCGGTACATCTTTCTTCATTTATATGTCTGGATTTTCTTAAAAGCTTTATTTTGAAATCTCCTGAGGACCCTTCCACCTTTTTAACCTCGGAATATGTCAGTATTGTGATATTTGGGTTTTGAAAACATTCTATCATTTTCGGTACGAGCACACAGGAAGGGCAGCTTCCAGTGCAAGATTTTTCACAATCCATCGCCGGAAATGTCTTATCTAACTGTGCCATTCTTCCGCCGATACTAGGCTCTTTTTCAATCAGATAGACTTGAATATCTTTATCAGCGAGATCCAATGATGCTTGGATACCAGCGATACCGCCTCCGATCACTAAAGCACTTTTCACCATAATATGTTCCTCCTACATTTTAATCTGATTTTCAAATTTCAACCAATCTTAAGAGTCCCAAATTCCTCAATTAGAGTTAATTCCAAGAATTTAACTTTACTAAATCCCATAAATCGAATTATTAAATGAGTCCAGTCCATTCAGCCTATATATATCCTTTATTCAGGAATTTTACGTTATATAATGTATATAATTTATATCTTTCCATATGTAGCCTATTATAATTGTTATTAATGGCTATTAATGGCTAGGAAAGTTTGCAAAGGTTCAAAAACACAGCGATAAAATAGATTAAACGGTGAAGTGTAATGCTTCATTCCAATGTATTTGCAACGAACACTACAAAATCCTCAATCGGTATATCCACTTCCTCTGGTTCGACCGGCATTTCCTTCCAAACAGCACATTTTAAGTGGATCTGACATTTAGGACAGAACGTTAATAATTTATCTGCGCCTGTTTTTTTGGCCTCCACCATTCTTTCGATTTGCATTTTTTTTGCATAGGAATCACAAGTCGCAAACGCGCTCACGCCACAGCATGCAGCTTTCTCGCGATTGCGCTCCATCTCGGTCAAGGTCACGCCCGGAATCGCTGCCAATACCTCCCGCGGTGTATCGTAAACGCCCATGTGTCGGCCCAATCGACATGGGTCATGATAAGTTACCTTTACATCAAGATCTTTTTTGAAATTGAGCTTGCCATCATCAATCAAATCCAGCATAAATTCAGAGATATGCAGAACCTCGAAATCCAAATCACCCAATAGGTCCTTATAATCGACATCAAAAGTTCTAAAACCTTCCGAGCAACTAAACACAACTTGTTTCGCTCCTGAATTCTTGATGGTCTCGACATTTATTTTCGCCAATTTTTCAAAACTATCTTTGTCACCGGTCCAGCTAAGATCGTGGCCGCAGCATACCTCTTTCTTGCTTACTATAGGTGTAATTCCAGCATGGTTCATGATTTTGAGTGTAGCTTTGGCTACATCTATTAAATTAACTTCTTTCTCTTCAAAAATCGTGTGAAGATGTGGAAGACACCCTGTAAAATAAAATACATCGCCAGTATCAGCCACTTTTAAATCCGGCTCGAGCCAGTTCAAACGGTTTTGGTTCAATTTAGACGAACTCATGATACGTGCCATAGTTTGAATGAGACCGCCTTGGGAACAGGTTGGCTCGTAACCCAGATTTACTGCCTCGCTCCTTAACCCGCGAATAAAACCTGAATAGTCTACCTTGTAGGGACACATATCACTACACATCTCACAGGTGATACACGCCCAGATATCGCGCTCTTGGGATAATCCTTCCAACCCTTCAAGAGCTTTAACAACGATCAATCGCGGTGCAAATTCGGGATTTAGTGCCGCCACCGGGCAAACGCTTGTACATTTACCACATTCGACACAATCATATGCACCTGTGTCTTCTATTAATTTATCTACAGTCGCCATCGTTATTCACCATCTTGAATTGATATTGGATTGGGTCCTAACTTTTTTAAATCCTCAACAAAATTCTTGATTGTCTCGGCAAATTTAGGGCCTTCAGAGGCAGAGATCCATTCTAACCGAACTCGTTTCGAATTGAGACCAAGTATCTCTAACAATTTATTTAACATTTTCATACGTGTTTCGGCTTTAAGGTTGCCTGAAATATAATGGCAATCGCCAGGATGGCAGCCCGCCACCAATACTCCATCCGCCCCAAGCTCTAAAGCCCTTAAAACAAATTGAGGCTCGATCCGACCAGAACACATCACCCTGATTATACGAATATTTGAAGGATATTGCAAACGACTTACACCCGCCAAATCCGCGCCAGC
This sequence comes from uncultured Thermoplasmata archaeon, assembly GCA_965372445.1. GTDB lineage: Archaea > Thermoplasmatota > Penumbrarchaeia > JAEHCK01 > CBDVCJ01 > CBDVCJ01. The sequence continues at coordinate 28,459 of CBDVCJ010000006.1, forward strand.
ATAGGAACACCAGTTACAACAGAATGCAATTAGTTTTGGCTCGAATTTACCTTTTTCTTTAGAGACCGTGCTTGGTGCTTTCACCTGAATTGTTTCTGGCGATTCAAGCGCCGCCGAGATCTCCTGGGATTCCGGACTGCAAGCTTTACAAGTTTCTGAACTGTCGTTAATTTCGGTCTCGATATTTTCGCTGTCTAACTCTGATGCGTCGCCTTCCATTTGAGTACCTCGATCTTTTCTGTAAATGTTTAATTTTTAATTGCAACTTCACTTACTCGCTTAAAATCCAAGGCCGCTTCAACCATTGTCATTATTTGGTCATTTCTGAAATGTTTGGTGCTGATAGCGCCATTACAGCACGCGACCGCGCAAGCGCCACAACCTTTACATAACGCCTCGTTAATATGTGAAACTTTGGTGCCGTCCTCGCGCACCTGTAGATCGGGTGCACCATATTCACAAGTCTCAACACATTCCCCACAGCCTCTACATTTACTTTCATCAACTACTGATATTATCGCTTCGCCCTCGATCGTGGGTTTAGATAATATCGTGGTCGCTCTTGCAACTGCACCATTTGCCTGTGAGATACACTCCTCAATGAATTTCGGTGAATGTGCGAGTCCGCATAAGAATATACCGTCCGTTGCAAAATCCACCGGGCGTAGCTTCATGTGTGCCTCTAAGAAGAATTTATCTTTGGTTAGGGGAACTTTGAGCAGCTGTGATAATCGTTCATTATCCGGTTCAGGGACTGTTGCGGCACTTAAAACTAATAAATCGGGTTTTATTAGTAAATTCTCATCTATCATATGATCTTTTACAAGAACTTCGAGGATTCCACTCGAATCATTTATTTTTACCTCGGGTTGAGAATCTTCATAAAATCTAATAAATTTCACACCTGCACGTGCGGCTTCTTCATAATAATCTTCTCTAAATCCATACGTTCTCATATCTCGATATAGCATAAAAACCTCTACGTTCGGATTCAATTTTTTTAGTTTAAGCGCATTTTTTATCGCTTCTGTACAGCACACTCTAGAGCAATAGGTACGTTCTTCATTTCGCGAGCCCACACACTGTATCATTACGACGCTGTTGATAGACGATAGCCGAGAGGCGAGAGACGAGAGCTTGTCGCCTTTCGTCTTTCGCCCTTCGCCTTTCCCGAGTAA
>CBDVCJ010000007.1:0-29619 GCA_965372445.1 uncultured Thermoplasmata archaeon
ATTCTAAGAATTATGCCAACAACTGGGCTAATATTTAGTATTTTAATATTTCAAATATACTTAATGTCTGAGTATGAATTATCAAAGGCAATCGAGGAAAAAATCCTTTTGTCTGTAGGATTTGCAATGGGACTCACGGCATTTTTTATGTGTATTGGTATGACAATATTTTTTCGGGAAGCTATACCAGGAATTGTTGAAGATCAAAGAACTTATGGAAAATATCTTGTGATTTCTTCAATTCCAATGACGACTGTTATTTATGCATTATTAATTTCAATCCTACTGTTCATGGGCGTTGGTTTACTTGGGGATACGCCCGAAGTTGAAATTGACGAAGACCAAGCTAGTGATATTTTCAATTCATTTCTAATATTTAGTATTCTTAGTTCTTCCACAGTTCTAAAAGGTTATTTACCGACCATAGTGAAGGGTGATATAAAACCAATTGATGAATCTGTTTATAAAAAAAGAGCTCAAAAAAAGATTTTTGATTTTGAACAACCGGATATTCCACCTGATCCAGTTTTTTCGAAAAAAATGATATTTTCAACTATCGCAGAAACACCAATATTCATAGGACTGTTAATTGTGATAATAACTTTTGTTGAAATTGGAATATTATAATTTTAATAAATTTCGTAATTTATTTTAAATTCCGAAACATTAATCCAATTAAACACCAATTCGGGTCAAACAAACAAATAACTTCTCTTGATTGGAGGGATCCTGAACTTGCCAAACCTCAAACCCGAGCAGGTCGTTGAAGCCGCATTATTTTCAGCCGGCAAACCTTTGAAACTCGAAGAGCTTCAAGATGCAACGAATATTAATAAGGACCAGTTAAAGAAATTCATCAAGAATTTGATCAACGATTATAAGGGCCGCGAGAGCGCGCTTGAAATTGCAAAGGTCGGCGATAAATACGCAATGCTGCTCAAGCCCGAATATACCGCCACGACCCGCGGGTTAGCAGATATGGAGATACCGTATAAGGTGCTGAAGACCGCCGCGTTGATCGCGTATCATCAACCGATCAAGCAAAGCGAGCTTCAGGATATGATCGGGTCGAAGGTCTACGACCATGTAAGAGCCCTCCGGGAACTGAAATTGATCAATGCCAAAGACTTAGGACGTACCAAGCTTTTAACGACGACCAAGCTTTTCCCCGAATATTTTGGGATCGACTCTACAAATAGGGACGAGATCAAGAAATGGCTGACCAAGAAAGTAGGTGTGAAGTTGAAAAAGTAGAAATATTTTATTTTTTTTGTATTATTTAAGGCTTGAGGATTAGGGATTGAGGTTGCCGCAGGTGTATGCTTGAACTTCGTTCATCCCCACACCCGAAGTCAGAGTGAGCTTCCGACATCTGATTTCAGACATCCGACTTCACTTTCCAATAATAGCCATCTGGAATCTTGAATCACGAATCTCTAATCCTCTTTAGTAACCCTAATCCTTAACCTTCAATCCTTAATCCCCAAAATTTTAAATTTTCTAATAGTACGGTTGCTGTGGGGGTGGCGGGGGTGGCTGAGAATAATCGGGATAAGTGGGCTGGGGCGGCGGCGCGGGTGCGGGTGCTGGCGGTTGGGCATACTGCTGCGGCGGTGCAGGCGCCGGCACACGCCCGGGCTCTGAAGATGGTGCGCGGGGTGGTCTCGGCTTGCGGACCCTAAGTGTTTTTACCATGATCACTAACGCAACAAATCCAAAGATCATTGCTATAAATGCCAGAAACCAACCCGTAGCAGGCCCCCATTGATGATCAACATCAGTTCCGGATTCGCCGACTGGCTGTGAATCTTGGCCCATGAAACCTTTGGGGATCTGCTCGTCGGGCTTGGAGTCTTCAGGCATGTTCTCATATCGGTCTTCATAATCTTGGTCTACTGCCATACCATAAGCCGTTGCAAAGAAAAGTGGTGTGATGATCACAAATAATAATGTGATGATCGTAAGAATAAAAATGCCTTTGCGCGCTTTTTTCGAACTGCGGATCTTATCTACATATTTGTACAATATTATCGCAATTAAGGTAATAACTAAAAACACGATCGAAAGCAGCCACAGGATATTTGTTGTGCCCCAAACATTAGCAGTATTGCTATAACCGCGCATGCCATATAGATTTTCATGTTTTATGTTCATGTAACCCATGAAATATAGGGGATCGCCATAACTAGACCCAAAATAGCCGCGTTCACCTTCTATGCCTGATTCTATTTCTTCGGGCTCTTTAAAAGCTTTGTCGCAATCCCAGCAATCGTAACCGTAGATCGGTTCCACGATCTCGTCACATTCATAACAATAATAGGCTGTCTCTGGGTCTACAGTTTGATCACAATTGTTACAATAGGTTCCGTAGATACTATCTTCACAGAGTGGACATACCTCACGTTCATTCACCCCTCCATAACATTCCTCGCAATAAAAATCCTTTTCTTCCAGATCATATTCATCGAGATCTTCGCCGCAGAATGGACATACTTGTTCTTCGAGTGTATCGGTCAGTTCCTGGTATGTATGTATGCCCTCAAGATCATATTCGGTGACGGTTTTATAGTCGGTATCCTCTACCTGATAATCATGCTGCCACCACGGAAGGAACCACGAAGCTGCTAATAGAACGATTATAAAGATCAGTATAAAGATCGGCAGCATTCCAACGGTCCCTGGCTTACTCCAAGATCCCCGATCGGCTTTCGGCGGTTTGGGTGCAACCGGTGCCGATGTTATCGTGGGCTGGGGTGGGTGCGATGGATATTCACTAGTTGACGATGGTTGAGATGAGTAATAACTTCCACTCGCTGGGCTATATAAAACTGTAGCTAAATAATTTAATATACCTGCCATATAAATAATCCCCCTGTCGGATTTTTAATAAGTTAGGATAATTACATTACTATTAAAATTTTACTATCAAATCAATAATCTGAAGCCAAATATCAAATGTCTATAATCGGTAAGTTGTAAGTTTGATAACTGAACGCTCTGCCTTTTATTTATTACCGGTGTTTGCTGAAGGTAGAATATGAAATTCCAAGAACCAAGATCCAAACAAATTCCAAAACCCAAGATCCAAACCCGGTTTGAAATTTGGACATTGGAACTTGGAGCTTGTTTGGTACTTAACATTTGGTTCTTGGAGGCTTTAAAATGAAATAAAATAAATCAGTCCTCAGCCTTCTGTCAGTGACGATTGGTAATAATTAGGCAGAACGGTCTGCCTTCAAGAACAAGCCAAGCTTGGTATGAACCCAACCTAATTGATTTTATTCCTAATTTATATATACCATTTCTATATTCTCCAATATCATGAAGATCCTGGCAATATCAGATATCCATGGAACCTTGAGGGGCCAGGAGGTTGCCTTAAGGTATTGTGAGGTTCACAACCCCGACCTTGCGGTTGTAACCGGAGATATTACACAATTCGGCCCACCCGAGGATGCCAAGCATTTCCTCGATGACCTTTCGCGAAAAGTTAAGACCTTTGCATTACCGGGAAACTGTGACCCTTTCGAGGTACTGGGTGCAATTGACGCGAGCCAGGCAGAAAATTTGCATTTGGCCAAAATTGAGATGCATGGCTTAACCTTTATTGGTTTCGGAGGCTCGAACCCTACACCCTTCAACACGATCTTCGAGCTTCCGGAAGACGAGATATTCAATGGTATTAATGACCTCATTGAATTCGATAAAGGCAGCAGCACTGTTTTGGTGACACACTGTCCACCCAAGGGTTACAGGGACGAAGTACTTGGCCGTGGCAAAATGGGCAGTGAGGCAATAGCACAGGTCGTCGAAAAATATAAACCCCGCCTGGTCATTTCAGGACACATCCACGAAGCTTATGGGGTGGAAGAGCTCGGAGCTACCACCACAATTGTAAACCCCGGCGCTGCAAAAGAAGGCCGTGCGGCACTGATTCAGCTCGAAACTCTCAATTCAAAAGAAGATAAAGATGTAAAAATTTCTGACGTTAAAATTCAATTATTAGATTAATATAGCAAAATTCCAAGAACCAAATAACAAGTTCCAAACAAGTACCAAAATCCAAATTTCAAACAGGCCGATTTTGTTTTGGTACTTGGTATTTGGAATTTATTTGGAGTTTGGACCTTGTATCTTGGAATTTTTATAAATTCGGTGATATATTGCAACCCAAAGGTACACCCAAAGAAGAAGTCTTACGAGATCTAACCCAGGCCACAGAGCGAGATTTCCATTTCAAAACCGGCAGGATCCTCGGCTCGATGTATACGGAGCCCCACGAGCTTGCGAAACAAGCTCACATGATGTTCCTCGAAGCTAATCTTGGCAACCCCGACCTCTACCCCGGCACCCGTAAATTAGAATCCGAGGTTATTAAGATGCTAGGCGGACTTCTGCATAACCCCAATGCGCATGGACAGGTGCTCGGCGGTGGTACGGAATCTAATATTACCGCGTTGTGGATCGCGCAGAAATTGACCGGTAAAAAGGAAGTGATATTCCCGAAAAGCACACATTTCTCCATTATGAAAGCTGTGGACTTGTTGAAACTCACACCCATCGAAGTCGGGTTAGATGAGAATTATATGATGGATCTTGGTGAAGCCGAAGAAAAGATCTCGGAGAATACTGCGGTGGTGTTCGCCAACGCTGGTACTACCGAACTGGGCGTGATCGACCCGATCGAGAAATTGTCGGAATTGTGTAATGAAAAAACATTCCTTCATGTGGATGCAGTGTTCGGCGGTTTCATTATACCATTTTTAGGCGACCTGGGCTACGAAACCCCGAAATTTGATTTCGAACTGCCGGGGGTAAGCACTATCAGTATCGACCCACACAAAATGGGTTTCTCGACCATCCCTGCGGGAGCGCTACTATATCCCGAAAAGGAATTTATCAAAACCATCGAGATCGAAGCTTCTTATTTGATCAGCATCCGTCATGCGGCATTATCAGGAACCCGTGCAAGTGCGTCGGTGGCGGCTGCTTATGCCGTTATGAAACATCTAGGGCGTGAGGGATACCGTGAGATCGTGCGCGGGTGTATGGATTCCACTTTATATTTAAAAGGACGGGTCGAAGAACTAGGGTTGAACTTGGTGCGCGAGCCGGTAATGAATATTATTGGTATTTCAATGAAAAATCCGGAACGGATCCAACAAGAGCTATTCAAATTGGATTGGCATACCTCCAAAGGTAAATACCCGTGCTGTTTGAGGCTCGTGTGTATGCCGCATGTGACGCGTGAAGTTATTGATGAATTCTTACCTGATTTGAAAACTGTTAGCGAAAAGGCGGGTGAAATTTAGTGAAGACCATAAAAACCAACGAATTAAGGTCAAAACTTCGGGCACTGACCGATAATTATGAGGTGGAATTGGACGAGATCTGCAAAATTGTTATAGAGAAAGGCTATAATACCATTGGCATTCAATTACCCGAAGGCTTGAAATTATATGCTGAAGTGATTAAAGACTATATTGAAGAAAGGCTCGGGAAGCAGGGCCAAGAGTTAAACATAATAATTTCAGGTGAACCTTGTTATGGTGCTTGCGACCTGGTTGATACACAATTTAAAGATTTTGGTGTACAGTGTTTGTTCCATTTTGGTCATGCGGAACTACCGAGCAAGAAACGATCGGATATACCTGTAATTTATATTAAAACGCCTTCAAAATTGGAGCTAAAAAAAATACTGATCAAATTTTTAACTTATATCCGTAAACATGAAATGGAATTTGGCGAAAAACCAAAAATAGGACTGGTCTCAACGATCCAGCATATACATTTAATAAATTTTGCTGAAAAATTTCTAACTAAACAAAATCAAAGAATTTTCATCGGCAAAGGTGATAAACGCATAAAATATAAAGGGCAGGTTTTGGGTTGTAACTTTTCTGCGGCCAAGTCCATTTCCAAGAAAGTCGATTTGTTTTTGTTCATAGGTAGTGGTAATTTCCATCCTTTGGGTGTGGCGTTAGATTCTGGTAAAAAAGTGCTGGTCGCGGACCCGTATACAAACGAGATTAGAGATATCAAGCGTGTGCGTGAGAACATCCTACGTCAACGAGGGGGTGCAATTGCTCGCGCGATGGATGCGAAAAGTGTTGGGATACTGCTCAGTATGAAATCGGGGCAAGTTCGGAATAAATTGGCTCTAGATCTTATAAACTTGATAAGAAAACATAATAAGAAATCCTATTTAATTGCTCTTAACGAATTTGAACCCATGAAACTTAAACCATATGATGTAGATACATTTGTATCAACAGGGTGCCCTCGCATTGCGATCGATGATTATCTTAAATATGACAAACCGATCTTAACTCCGATCGAACTTGAGATAATACTCGGCGAAAAGAACTGGGAAGAATACCAATTTGATCAAATACTGTCGGATGATTAATAGTAGTAGCCAAATAAGTTGTGAGTTTGTGGCAATATTATCATTATGTGGGATTTATAACCATTGCTAAATGCGTAGGATTGCTATCTGGTTGTTAAAAGGCGTAGGATTGTCAAGTTGAAGCCATTATGCGTGGGACTTGAATGCCATTTGTTTGGTTCGTTGGATTGTCTATTGGTTAATTTAATGCGTTGGAGCGTTTGTTCGTTTTATTCATGTGGTTATTATTTAATAGGGCAATCCAACGCCATTTATCGTTATAATGACAATCCCACGCCTTCAGGCTATTACATGGCATCCTACGCATTATGGCATACCTAAAACAATCCTACGCTATTTAGCAATACAATAGCAGTCCCACGAACACTCACAACTTATTGGACTCCACGACGCCAAAGACTTTTTCTCAAAACTAATAACAAAAAAATCATTTGCCTTTGCGTTGATGCGCCCTGATCGACGGCCTAACCTTTTCCGCACCTTTGCCTTTATGCCGCAGCCCGCGCCCCTTTTTGCCGGCGGAGGTCAACCCGCGATATACACGGCCTTTATGTTGGGATTCGCAGATCCAGTTGATCTTCGGGTCGGATTGTATTACCGGGTGGTGAGGGTCGACTAAAATTATCTCGTAATATTTGTGTCTGCCGTCGTCACCAACCCAATATGAATTTAAAACTTCTAAGTTAGGATAATGTTTGGCAGACCGTTCTTCAGCGATCCTTTGGATGCTTTTGGCCATTGTGATCTTTGTTATACCCTTACGCTTGGCTCGCCGGCCGCCTTTGATCGTCGGTTTGCGTAAACCCCCTCGTCTTACGCGCGCACGCACAACAACATAACCTTGCTTGGCCTTATAGCCCAGTGCTCGTGCTCGGTCCAGGCGTGTCGGCTTGTCTACGCGTGTGATCGTGCGACTGCGCCGCCATTCGATCATGCGTTCCCAGCGCAGCCCCTTCATATCGCCATCTTTGGGGCGTTTCCAGGCGTCTCCTACATAACTATACATACTTTTTGACATTTACATCACCTCTGGTTCCTGATGGATTCATCCTTGCATATATGGACACATCTCCATTTCAGTTCTCAGCGAATTTCTGTTTTAATCATTTAGAACACAGGTTAAGCAGGAAATACAATATAAAGCTTGCGGGGGTTTGGCTATTTAACTAAAAAAGTTAAAAGTCAATTTTAACCTTAATATAGAATTTATTATACCCTATCCTTTACACTTTAACAAGTGTTAGTGCATTGAATATATTAATCACTTCTTAATTGTTGGATGCTTCCGGCCATCTGCGCCAGCAGTTTTTGCTCTTATTCCTTGCGCAAGTTTTTCGGTATCGGCAGCTTCACGCATCATCTGCTGCTCGATAGTTTCCAGTTGATGCTGTAATTCTTCGGGTTTCGGGATCTTGCCAAGAACATCATCAGCTTTGCCAACCATTTTTTCGATATCTTCAACTGTTGGTAACGGCCGTTCCGGTACTTTACGTGAGAACCCGATATATTCCGCTGCACCTTCTAAGAGCTTGCTGATCTCGAACGGGAATATTATTTTTGTAGACTTACCGTCGCCGACGCTTTTCAAAGTTTCAAGTGACAGTACGGTCAAGGCCTTTTGATCTAATGGTGCTGCACCTATGGATAGTATCCGTAGCTTCTGGGCTTCACCTTGCGCTGTAAGAATCCGTGCTAATCGCCCACCCTCGGCCTCGAGTATCGCGGATTGTCTCACACCTTCGGCCTGTAGGATCCTTGAACGTTTCGAACCCTCGGCTTTCAAGATCGCGGAACGTTTACTACCATCAGCGCGTAAAATCGCGGCACGACGCTCCCTCTCCGCGGAGGTCTGTTCCTCCATTGCGGCTTTGACCGGGCCGACAGGGTCTACCTCACGGATCTCGACCGCCTCGACCTTTACACCCCATTTATCGGTCGCCTCATCTAAAATGTCTCTTAATCGGGCATTGATCACTTCACGATTATATAAGATCTCATCGAGTTCCATATCACCCAATATTGATCTTAGGGTGGTCTGCGCTAAATATATGGTCGCCATTTTATAATTCTGGACTTCAAAATAGGCTTTGTCGGGCTCGATGATCTTGATATAAATAATTGCATCTACATTGGTTGGTGAATTATCTTTGGTGATTACTTCCTGACGCGGTACGTCGAGTGTCTGGGTACGAAGGTCCAACTTAATAACCTGAGAAATTAACGGCGGGACCAGATTGAAACCCGGATTCAAACGTCGATTGAATTTACCCAATACTATCAATAATCCCTGTTCGTACGGCTGGATGATCCGCACACTACTCATTAATATAAAAATCACCGCAATAATAATAATTATTGCCAAACCCCATAACCATTCCATTGCCATTTTTATCCCTCAATTATTTTGATTTTATTTCTTTTAAAATTACATGAACTCCTTCACTCGCCAAGACCTCAACTCTTGTACCCTTTCGGATTGGTTTATCTGAGGTTGCGCTCCAGATATCGCTTCCGATCCGGACCTTGCCGTGCGTATAACTGTCGGGCTCGGTTTCAGTTATTACTATACCTGTTTTGCCAATTAAAGAATCCCCAACTGTTGTAGTCGGTGCTTCTGGCGGGGCTAATTTACCATAGAACCAAATCACAAATACTGTGACTGGAACTGCGACAATAAGCGCTAGAACCGGGCTGATCCATGAAAAAAATAGGCCCGGCATGATGATACCAAAAAGTCCCAAGATTATCAATATCGTTGCTGGGATACCTATAAAGAACCCGGGCGAAGCCGCCTCTGCAATAAGTAATACAATACCAATAATAACGAACGTCAGCCCAAGAGTCCATGCTAGGTCTTCATAGCTCGTCTCGTTCTCGTCGTCTTCACCGTTATCACCATTGTTAGCTTGGGCTACTGCGGTGGTTGTTAGGCTGATTGTGCAGCCTAAAATTATGATTAGAACAACAATTAATAAAATCGTAGTTTTTTTAATTAAACTATAATTTTTCATCGCCCCACACATCACATAAGGATAAATCTTTATTACTATTTCTATTTTTTCTTTTTTATCAAGAAGTGATATAAAATTGTATCATTGATTCATTTGTTCAAATACTATTTTATCGGCGAATTTTAAAAATTCTTGTTCCTTACCCTTAGGGATAGTCGCGCCGGCGGCGATATTATGCCCACCGCCAGTACCATCCACCCTTTCCGACGCGTTTTTCATTACCAATGAAAGGTCCAGCCCTTTTTCAAGCAATGCACGGTCTGCTCGTGCTGAGACCTTTAGGCCATTGCCATCCTCGGCCTCGGCAAACCCGAACAATGGTTTGTTACGAAGGTTTTCATCAGACCCGATTATCATACCTGCAACCGTGCCCACAATATCATCTAAAATCTTATCTTCAGCATGAAAATATTGCAGGTTCTCGAGCTCGGTAATACCAAGTTCCTTAACTATTTGCATCGATTCGACCAATATTGTTCTGTGGCCTTGAAGCAGTTTGTAGGCACGCTCAAGCCATTCACCTCGATCCCCTAGACATATTCGATATGCAACCTCGGCCTTTTTATACCTGCCGCAAGAGTTCATAAGGGTTGCAAACTCCTTGGTATCGTGTAGTGCTGTACCCTCTGTTTCTTTGGTTAAAATATAGACCTCGCCTATTAAACGAGTGGCGAGCTCGGGCTTTGCACCTGAAGATAATAATAACGTGATCAATTCCGAAATTATCGTTTGCTTTTCGGTATGATTCAGGTCAACCCACCTTCGCCAGTGCTCCTCTTGTTTAAGCGGTATGCCTAGATCCTGTAGAAATGCCAAACACCTTCGATTACTTTTATGTAGTCCAGGCAATATCGGGTCGTTTGCATATTGTAATAAATTATGGAGCGGGCGAGTTTCCCTGCCAAAAAAACGGAGGTCGAGCCTTGATTCTAACCCACCGGTACTTTCAGCATCCTTTAAAATCTCTCGATTGAGACCAACTAATTTACGGTTCTGGGAATCTTGAAGGTCACCCACCGCGCCTATTATCGCTAATAAAGATAGGTCAAGGTTCTTGGCCGGGTTCATAGCCCTGGCAACAAAATAAACTGTGCCAGCCCCACTAATTTCAATCGCGCCATCGTGGCCAAACATATGCGGGTTCAAATGGTTGTCGCCGTGCTGAGCGTCAAGTGCCGCGCCGAACTTTAATAGATCACCTCGCGTGTCGCGGCTAATGTCTGTTGGGATCGATTCCAATGAGTGATGGTCACAAATAACACAATTCAGACCGTCCATAAATTGCTGCTGCGCGCTGCCTAGATCTGTAAACCATACCAACGGTGACCTGGAGGGCGAAGTTGACGACCACTTATTGAGCTCTTGTAACTTTAGATCATCGAGTTTTTTAACGAACTCAACTTCGTGATCGATACCTTCGCGGGTTAAGGCTACTGAGGCAATACTACCTGCAGTAATGCCATCGGCATCAATATGCGTCACGACCTTCACGAAATCATGTGCTCTGATTTTCGCTGCAATTTTTTCGGCTGTTTCTTGCAATAAATATCTCCCTATATTGTATTACCCTCATAGGTTTTAGATATTATAAATATTCCAGAGGGTAAGTGAAAGAACTCTAAAACATAGAAATGTAAAAACAATATGTTTAGAAATAATTGAGAGTCCCCCTACTTCAGGAGGGGGGGTTGAAATTTAAATAAGCCACATCAGATTGAACATCTTATGGCGGAAGACCCCAGCCTTTAGGCCGGGTGTGATACTTTAATATTAAAAAAGCCTAAGAAAACATTACAAATAAGCATGATCCAACGGTGGCGGTTTCGGGACATTAGGTTTAACTTTCGGCTCTTTATGGCGCTTGAATTCCGGGTCATCAGAGGGATGTGGACGATTGTGTTTCAATACAACGATATCAGCGACCCAATCGAAACTGATACGATGGTATAACCCATCGTCATCCACCAGATGTAAATCCTTTTTATGATCTAGAACCCTACCTTTAACAATCCGCAACATATCTCCGGCAATAATATAAACCTCGATTTCGTCATCAACTCTCAGACCGTATTTGCGGTTGATGATCTTACCTGTGGTAACATCGCCATATTTCGGCGGTCGTCCACGCCTTTTGCCTGTGCTTTTACTTTTCGATGTGCTGCTACGTTTTGCCATCTACGGTATCTCCAACCGATCTCAATATCTATCATAAGGTTAGTTATATATATAAATTTGGATTTTAATCTGGTGTTTGACATTATAAAAACTATTATATTAGAGTTACTATTAGGTAAAATATAATAAAATAACACGATTTTTATAACTGTTGGGGGTTAATAGATGTTCGAAATCATTATGGTAGATGCAAGATCGATTCTGGATTCTCGTGGTAATCCGACAATAGAGGTTGATGTTTATACCGAAAGTGTGATCGCACGCGCTGCCGTGCCTTCCGGCGCGTCTACGGGCACCCATGAAGCACACGAGCTTCGCGACGGCAGCAAACCGTTCGGCGGCAAAGGTGTTGAAAAAGCGGTGCGGAACGTTAATAAAAAGATCAGCCCAAAACTGGTGGGTATGGATGTAAGGGACCAGCGCCTGATCGACGAACTCATGATCGAACTGGACGGTACTGCACACAAAGCCAAGCTCGGTGCCAATGCCATTCTTGGCTGTTCCCTAGCCGTTGCCAGAGCCGCGGCTTACGAGCTGGAACTGCCACTCTATCAATATATAGGCGGTACGAACTCGTTTGTGCTGCCTGTGCCTTCAATGAACGTGATCAATGGCGGTGAACATGCCGGGAATGAATTGGATATTCAAGAGCACATGGTGTTGCCTATTGGTGCGAAATCATTTCGTCAGGCAGTCCAGATGTGTGCCGAGACCTACCACATGCTCGGTAGTATTCTCAAGAAAAAATATGGGCCCGGCGCTGTGAATGTGGGCGATGAAGGTGGATATGCACCGCCGCTGATAAACCCCGAAGACCCTTTTGAGCTGATCGTGCAGGCGATCGATAAATGCGGGTATAACGGCAAGATCAAACTGGGGTTTGATGCGGCAGCAAGTGAATTTTATGAAAAAGGCAGTTACCATATGGGTGGCAAGGTCTATACTTCAGGTGCGTTGATCGATTTTTATAAGGATTTGATCAAAACCTATCCGATCGTGTCTGCAGAGGACCCATTCTCCGAAGATGACTGGAAGGGATTCGTTGGGTTCACAAATGAAGTTGGTGACAAGATCCAGGTTATTGGCGACGACCTTTTTGTCACCAATCCCAAACGACTACAGAAAGGTATTGATAAAGGCGCTTGCAATTGTCTACTATTGAAAGTGAACCAGATCGGCACCCTGAGCGAAAGTATCGATGCCGCTCAGCTCGCGTTCCGGAATGGGTATGGCGTTATGGTGTCACATCGGTCGGGTGAAACTGAAGATGATTTCATTGCCGACCTGACCGTGGCACTAAATACCGGCCAATTAAAATCTGGTGCACCCTGTAGAACCGATAGAACAGCGAAATATAACCAACTGTTACGGATCGAGGAAGAATTAGGCTCTTCAGGCAAATACGCCGGTGCAAAATTCAGAAATCCGTTTTAAAGATAAGTCAAAAGATCGGTATAATGTTTTCAGTTTACAGTTTGAAGTTTGCAGTTTTGATTGACTTGGGATTTTGTCATTGGGTTTATTTTGGATTTGGGATTTTGAAGTTTGGATTTTATTGGGGGTGGGGGACTGAAAACTAAAAACCACAAACTGTAAACTCATGTTTTATTAGGCCTTAGACTTTGTACCTTCAGCCTTCGCCATTACCTTATAACCTTTCTTAAATCCCGCCAACCCGATCAATATCCCGACGATCAATATTATAATATTAACGAACAGTCCGGTGCCATCCCAAGGCGGAATCCTTAGGAATTCAAAATTAAGCGATAAAATTGCAATGATTATCTCTAGCACTATGCAGGGTATAGCCAAAATCATAAATGTATATATTCTATCTTTTCTCAACTTATCGGTTTTCTTGACCTGAAGGTTATTGAATTTGGTCAGCTCAAACTTATCATCTAATTTCATGACTTTGTCGTCGAGCTCTTTTAACTGTACCTCAACTTTCTCATCGACTTTATGTTGCGCTTGGGCAACCACTAAAGCCTCAGTATAGGGTTTGACTTCGGTGACTGGGCCTGAAATAGCGGTTTTGGGCGGCTGGGTGGCCTTTGATGATGGCGCCGTGTTAGATTTCGGGGCTTCTACTTTTGGCTTGATCGGCGATATGAATGCCTGGAATTTACCGTCTATCACCCATAATTTAGAGTCCGTTAAGTTCAAGGGCCGTTTATAAGCGACCAAAATACTGTGAAGGCAAAGAATAATGATGATCACTAATGCCAATAGCGGTTTCAGGTTCTCTTCATCTTCTTCCGAGATCGTTTCGGTTGGCAACTCCTTCAGGGTCGCCACATTACGCTGTTCCGCACCACCGCCCGCCAATCGCCACCAAAATACTCCCGGCTGGTTCTGGCCGTGGCAGGTATAGTTCACATCGCCCCAGGGTGTGCCGTCCACTACAACCCAATATCGATCGCCTTCTTCCCAAGCACCATCTGGTAATGTGATCACATACCAGCCGAAAACCATGCCGTCAGGGTCGAGATAGGTGTAATTCTTACCGCCATGGTTCAAAATGAGCGCGGCATAAGCCCCATCGTATGTTGAATTGACCGTAAGACCATCCGAATCGTAAACATAACCTGCGACTGTATGTAAACCCCCCACCTGAGCAGTTGCATTAGAAACAACTAATAAATTAAATAAAATAAAGCTCAAAACAAGTATAGAGATCATTGCGGATCTGTACCCGACTCCCGACTCCCGACCTTTTCCATTTGACATATTCTTAACCATGTGCATTTCACCGCCCTACAATAAAAAATCTTACCTCGTCTAAATAGACATATGCAATATTAGCATCATCATGAGCCAGCTCGAAATCATCAACCTCCGCCGGTAAAAATCGTGGATGACCTCGCCAGCTTTGGGTTGCTACATCATAGCGATATACCGTTTCGATATCATATTCAAAGAAATCAATTAAAAATGTATGTGCCAATAATAGATTCTCTGGCTTCAATCCCAGCGAAAATGTATTATAACCGACCCCTAACACCTGACCCCTGACCCCTATACTATAAGTACTACTCCCGAACCTTCCAAAATGATCCACTGGAATTATCGAATAATATACTTCAAATTCTTCAGGTAAATCAAAGTTTATAAAATTGTTAACTGTTATGTCGATCGGAGCGGAATAATCAAACCCGGTCCTATTGCTCGCTTGAAAGATCTTATATTCTGTTGCATGATCCACTACCTCCCAGGTCAATTCAATACCATTATTTTCCAGATCCAATGTCAGGCCTTCTCGAAATTGATTGTTGGTCGGTAGAATATCTATATAACGTATCATACTGCCGGGATATCCCGAAAAGGTATATTGGACTGGCTCCGGGCTATATAACATATAACCTTTGCCCATTTCAAGTGCAAAATTATCAATATTTTGTGGTAAAAATTTCGGATGACCAAGCCATTGTTGAGTGCGTGTATCAAACTCATAGGCTGTTATCAGATCACTTGGTTCGGACACGGAATTACCTGAGGGTTTCGACAAGCCATTGATAAATTCATGTACACTTACAGAATTGAACGGTTCTAACGGTAAACTGAAGGTGTCATAGCCTTCTTTGAAGGTTTGGGTATATTTTCCGACCGTCAAGCTCGTGTAGCCGATCCACCCATATGTGTTGACTGTCCTTATACAATAATAACGCTCCTGCCCGTGACCAACCGCCCCTGTATCAACCCATTCATTTGCTAGAGGTAATAGATTTCTGGAGGTATTATAATCTGGTGTCGAGAGATCGAATCCCATCTGATGTTCTGCGCGATATATAAGATAATATGCGCGATTGGCGGTGGGCGACGAGATCCAGTTTAAGTTAATGTCATTATTTACAATATTGATAGTCGGTATCGGCGGCTCAGGATAATCCTCGACCGTGAATTTAAATCTCAGGATATTATTTGTTTCCTTCAATTCCGGAACTTCATCGAAAATATCGAGCTTCACGCTCACATTATACGTGCCGGTCCTCATCGGTGCAAGCCAAACCGCCCTAAATCCGGACGGAAGGGTTTTACCGGGGTCAAGCTGGGGGATATCATAGCTTTTAATGATGCTTGAAAGATCCATTGTTGGGTCATATGAATCCAAACCGGAACCGTTATAAAATCCAAGTACCGAACTGCTTGTTTTTACATTGCCGATATTGGAAACATTAACTTCGATGTGGTTTTCACTACCAACCGGCACAATTTGTGTTAGTTGGGTCATAGTATCGAGCGCCAGGTCCGGCAGGTCACGCACCTCGAAATTGAAAATGAAATCGTTATTGTCCTCCCGTATCTCCTGGACGCGGTTATCGGGGTCGACTTGGAGCGTGATCTTACATCTGATATTGAGATCCGGGCTGGTCCACACCACGATCTGCTTGCCGATATCCATTTGCGGCTCCAAAGCTGCGAAATTCTTAGCTAATAATATCTCTGATGGAAATATTGATGGCTCGTAGGCTAATATAAAGGTTAGATTGAAATTAACCTGTGTACTTTCGGTGCCGATATTGGTCACATTGGTCGAAATTGTCAGTTTCTGGGACTTGCCAATATATATTAGATCGGAGGGGGAACTGTCATAACTTATCCCATCTGCAATGATATAGGTCAATTCCAGGTCGGGTACACCCCCTACGATGAACCCGATCAGAAATAGATTGTTCACCTTGTTGCTTTCGGGGATCAGGTTATAATGATCCACATAAATTGCGACAAAGTAAATTCCGGGGGTTGTCGGGGCAGTCCATTTAATGGAATATTCACCTGAATCGCCGCCGTAGGGTGATAATTTTGTTAAAATTCCAACTTCCAATAAAAACTCAGGTGTGAGCATGAGCCCGTCACGCGTCGATTCATAGATCGTGAAATTAAATGGCTGCGGGTTTTCAGAGGTGCCGATATTTGTTACGTTTGCGGTAATTGTAACTTCAAGCCCGCCATCAATATTTAGATATGCTGGGGTATTATTATAATTTGTATCATCCACTCTGATATTTGTCGGCAGCAGGTCAACCCCCGGCACCTGCACATCCCAGCGCTGCCAGTTATCCGGATCTTTCCATATTATATAGTTATCAATAGAACCTTCGGGTGTATATTCACCAGGATCGCCCGAGCCATGGCTGGAATAATTGGTGTTGGTGGCATTCCAGAACGGCTCGGCGTTGACCTGTACCCGATACTTATCGCCGGTGTGCCAGTGTGTGCCGTTATCTGCGCTGGGTAACATATAGAAATATCGACCCATATGGGTTGAACGCCAGCCCTCAGCCGGGTAACGGGTCCAATGTGTGTCGTGATAGACCCACACGCAAAAGTCGGTATCGTTGCGCCAGGTGCTGTTGGCCAACATGTAGGTATTATTGAGAAAGATATCGCCTTCAAGATTCATATCGGCTCGCGCGGCCGTGACTTCTTCGAAATTATTGATTATTAAGAAGTTTAAGATTAATAATAATACGATGATAATTGAAATATATTTTAGTCGATATTGCATGTTTTATTGCCTCACACCCTTGGAAAATTCTCTATTTGAATGAATTGATTGTTATGTATATTTCATTCTTAATATTTATAAACTTACTATATACATTATGGTTACTTAATAATAACAACCTTTATAAAATAAAATTTCTATTAGTTTTTCAAGGAGGCCAATGATTCTAATCATTGGATTTAGCTGTAAATCATAAAAAGGGTATTGTATGCCAAAAAAGAAATTATCAAACCGATCAAAAGGTATTTCGGACAATAATAAAGCATTATCAGGGGGCTCCAAAGGGCTTTTCGAGAATACCGGCACAAGAACCGCAGGATCCATGAGCGATCCTCAGCCAAGTGTGGATGGTTCAATGAAAAGTGCAGTTCGCGCCACGCGAGTGCGCCTACCCTTAAACGGGCTTACGAACGGCAACAGCATCCCACGAGAAACTCCGTACTTTAGTGCGGGGAGTAGTCAAATTCACGATCGTGGGACTCCGTCCTTTAGGACGGAGGGCTTAACGAACGGTAACGGGCTCACGAATGGTAACGGGCTAACGAACGGCAATGGGTTAAGTAATGGCACGGGTTTGAATTATAAAGCCTTGAAACTCCATCAGATCGCACGACTCAAATTCAAACACCGAAAAATATTCATCCTTAATCTGATCATCGCGTTAATTTTGATCGCGGCCTCATTTCTGGTCTATTTAATTGAATTTCCCATGGCGAAAAAGGGCATCATTATCGATGGCGAGTTTGAGGACTGGCAGTCGGTGGCTTCATACCGCGACTCATCTCAAGATCAAATTACGGCCCATGTGAATATAGTAGAATACCGCACCAGCTCAGACGGCAATACGATCTCGTTTTACTTACAGGTTATTGGCAATTTTTTTCAGGATAAAGTGATAACCCAAAAAAGCGGTTTGAAATCATATGGCGTAACTTACATTCATATTTTTATCGACCAGGATAAAAACCCTGAGACTGGATATTATATACATTATTTGGGTGCTGACCTCATGGTTGAGATCTCGGGGTATTCGAGAACAGTTAAAAATGCTCAGCTCAATATCTTTAATTCGGGACGTTCTCAAAATGACTGGAATGGCTGGGAATACTATTATAATGTTAAGGCCAAGATCAATAACGACAAACTTGAGACCCAGGTGCCATTAATAAATTCGGTTTCTGGTGGGGTGAATATTGTGTGCAATATTTTGGATTCAGGTTACAATCAAGATTCCTCGGATGCGATGATCAATTCCGCTGAGGTCGGTGCTCTGGTCGTGAAACAAAAAAATATTGCACCTGAGATCTTAACCGACCATGTCTCGGAATTATTGGAGCTCGAACTCACTGCAAGAGGTGCGGATATGAGTGTGAATTCTTTAAATATCTCAAAGACAGGTGAAGGTACGCTCGAGCAGATCCAAACGCCACTTCCAATAAATATCCAGCAAGATGGAACCCGCACTTTTGATATTAAAATTGATACGCAAACCGCCACCAGAGGTAGCTTGGTGAATGTTTGGATCGATAAACCCGAAGATATTCTTGTCGGAAAAGGCACGGTTACATTGTATGGTGATGGCTGCAAAAGCTATGTGCGCTCACCACCTGATGAAATAATTATCGATGGCGCGTTTGGGGATTGGCGACCTTCGACCATCATTCAAGTACATTCAGATGACGACCCTGAGGTTGTACGCAATATAAATATCGACCTTCAGGAATACTCTATACATGTAGCTGCGTCCAAGTTCTTTGTCTATACTAAGGTTGACGGTACCGCTTTTGGTGGGGCAATAGTACCAAAAGCCCGCACATTTCAAACAGATACACCTTTAGTAGAAGATCATTTTGATATTGACCTGGATGGCAGAATTGATAAGAATGGTGATGGATTTGAAGATGAGTATGGTACCTGGGATATAGATTTTGATAATGATTTCAACCACCCTGAGGACTTGAATAATACCGTCAGCCCAAACACCGGGCTCGATTCCGTAGATATGGATGATGATAATGATGGCGTGCCGGATAGTGAAGATGAATACCTGGGCACTATCTATGTCGGCCCTGGTCCAAAACCCCAAAAGCCGTTAGTGCCGTTAGTTGCGGCGGATGATACACAGGTCTTTATCGATGCTGATAATAACGCTGAAACCGGTTACAGCCTACCCGGTTTGGGGTTTGGGGCGGACCACATGATCCAGGTCAGTGGAAAATATAATGAGATCTTCGGCACCGATATTTTTACCTTTAATTCTGCAAATGGGAATGAATGGGATGGATGGGTGAAGGAACAGACTGGTAAGATAACGCTCAAAGCGGCAATAGATGAACAGCGTTTGGAGCTTGGGTTGCTAAAAGCAGACCTGCCGCTGGAAAAGGAATTTAATGTGTTAGTCCGCACTGCGGATTGGCTTGGAAATAGAGATCATTCTGAAAGGGTCTATATTAATGATCTAAATCAAGTTAGAGCTCAAATAGAAAATAATCCCCAAACTCGCGGCGTAACTACGGGTGCCGTAATAAATGAGATCTATCCGGATGACAGTTTGAATACGGGTGAGTGGGTGGAAATTTATAATGCGGACCAAGATATGAATGGCTGGGAACTAGTTCAATGGACCGGAACACAATGGGTTGTAATATTTACCTTCACCGCAGATCCTGGAGTTGGGTATATAACAATAGATCAAACCGGTAATTGGAGCAGTTTCGGCAAGATAAATGAAAGTATGACAATTGCGCTTAGGAATAACACTGGCGTAATAAAAGATAATGTTACTATCCCCTCAATTACCGATGATTCTTCATATTCTCGCTATAAAGATTATGATGGCTTACCATTAGACAGTGTCACGGGCGATAGTAAAGACCCGAACGATTGGTATGAAGAGTTAGCGGGGGCGGTATCAAAAGGGTCCCCAAATTCAACAAAGATACCTGAATTTTCAAATTTCATTATACTGATCTTTATTTGCTTCATGCTCGTCGCAGTTATAAGACGAAAGTATGGGTTGAAAAAAAGGGGTAGGGTCTGAGATAAGGGAAATAATTGCTATTGCACTCCGGCTTTTAAATCGAATCATTTAAAATTCACTTTTGGGACATGGGGCTCGGAGTTGTATATCGCAGTTAGATCCCGACATAAACGACCTGCACATCACTTTCATTTTCAATACAAAGTTGATAGCCTTTAGCCATCTCGAGCTCAGCATCATACACCCCGCTTGGCATCCAATCTGCATGACCGAGCCAGTCCCCGTTATCATCCAGCCAATTGACCCCGCGCGCACCTTCGAGGTTATTGGTGAACCAATCGGCAGTGTAATTTTCGAAGGGTTTCAAAGGTAATGCGAGAGCACTATATCCAATTGAATACGTTATAGATCTCAATCCAATACCATAACCCAGATTCAACGCATAATCCTCGAACTCGCTCGTTCTTACCGCGGCAATTGAATAATAGTATTCACAATCCACGTCGATCACACCCGCATCCAAACATTGTGTGCCTGAATTGGCGGCGAGTTGTACGATCGGTGTTATTATTGGCTCGGCAAAACCATCACGGGTGGTGGTGCGATAGATGAAATAATGATCTGCGCCGGATACTGGCTGCCAGTTGAGCAGAACATCGTCACCAATGACCGAGAGTGTAAAACCCGAGGGGGCTGCCAATTTTGTATCTAGGTACCGCACCGAAGTTGCCGGCAGACCGCAAACCGTGAAATAACTGCTTTGATTCAAATAGAGCTCGTAGCCGTCGCCGATCACCACTTGGGTATCATTCATGCCTTCTTGATCGGTGTTCGAATGTTTGACCCAGTTGTGGCTCACAGGGTCCAGCCATTTTATATAATAACAATCTGGAATGCGATCTTGATACCAACTGACCTCGTGCTGCTCGAAGGGCTCTAATGGCAGCGAAAATGTATTCACACCTTCATTGAACTCGATAGTCCATTTACCGGCAATGTTCGAGGTTACGCTTTTCATATCGAAAATGTTTACAACTACCACACAATAATAATACTCGTTCGCAAAATTGGGGTTGAGCGGATCATTCGCCCACAGATCGATCCATTCTCTACCTAACGGGTCAACTGCGCCCCCCACAGGGTTAATATCGGTGAAGGTATTAGCAAACGGATTGGCGAAATCAAAACCATCTTGGGTGGTAGAGCGATAGATCAAATAATGTGTCGGCTCGAGCGAGATCGGCGCGGTCCAGTTCAGGTAGACATGTTTATCGTCAGCACTTGCATATAATTTCACGGGTAGGGGCGTTATATCTTCCACCCAGATATAATGCTGTTGAAATGGCATGAGTTTATCGGTATTATTCCAGGATGTATAATGGATTCTCGAATCTGGTAATAAACATACCGGCACATATCCCGTTTTACTTGAGGTCACATTGAAAGTAATTACTTTTGAATCTGTAAGATTGATACGCGGCACATTCCAATACAGCGCTGTAGAGCCATTTGGGTTATTATCTATATATTTCGGCGGGCTCGAGAACGAGGTAGGGTCATAATGAAGATAATTTGGTAGAACATACTTGATCATCGTATCCTTATCAGAAAGGTCGATGTCTTTGCCCGCGAGGTTTAAGATCTGTTTTGAGATCGCATCGTAAATATCGTCCAAAGCATCTGCAGTGGGCGCGAAGAAGAACTCGCCGCCGGTCATATTGGCAATTTCGAACAATAGATAGATATCGGCATTATACCCGAGACCGATCGTAAAAATACGGATCGATAAATTAGATGCCTCTTGGGTCTCCTCAAAGATCTTTTTATAATCATTTGCACCGCCATCGGTCAACAGGATCTGTACCCATTCATGGTTTGGATTGCCGAAGTTCTTGTATTCCTCGTTCGCAAGCTCGATAGCCGGTCCGATCAACGTCAAACCTGCGGCATCGATCGTATCCAGATTCTGTTTGATCTTGACGTAATTGGAACTTAAATGGTCGTTATTGACCAGTATCGCATCATCATCGAAATCGATGACGGCGGCTCGGTCCGGGATCTTCAATTTATCGACATAGTTCTTAGAAGCATCTATCCTTACGAAGTCAGGATCCGAATTGGTCATACTGTTCGAACTGTCCATTAAAAATATTGTGTCCTGAGGGACCTTAATGGAAATATGACCGCCAAAGCCTGTGATGTTCAGTTCTATACCTGTGAAATTCAAGCCCGGTATATTTTCGGAATAGATATGAACCGGGTCGACATATTGTGCCGCCTCCAAATGTGGATATGTATAGGTATTAAGGAATACATGGTCGCGTATTTCCGAGTTATTCGATGAGGTCGCATAGATGAGCGTGAGCTCATGGGTACCTATCAACACATCGTCGGGGATATGGACCTCGAATTTTAATTCCAGGGTTTGGCTTGGGGATAATATACCTGTATCGATCATATTGTCATTATCAGTATCCATTAATAAACTCATATTATTTTTATAATATAAATTAAAATTACATTTATTGGTGCTTGAAACATAGGTCAAATCGATCGTATCCGAGGACGCGCTATTAATTACCGTCAGATCATAGAAAACCTTGCCGCCGAACTCGCAGAGTTTGGTCTGGTCCGGCCCGAAACATAACAATGCCATTGTCGGGGCGGTATCAAACTTCCAGCCGGCGATCATTGAACTCGTATCATTGTAACCCTTATAGCTCCCGTTACCATCCGGCACCCTGCTGACGGTACCGTCGACCATGTGCGGTGAGTCCCACCCAACCATATCCAATAGCTCGCCGGTGTTCGAATATAGGTATACATTATCCGATTGGGATGACAGATCGAAGCCCGCAGGGAACTGGTCCACTTTCAGCACATAATTGTTCTTCTTCTGGTTTAATATTGTACTGGGGATCGTATAGACCGAATCACAAACGATCTTGTAATTTAAAATATCGAAATTAGCGTCAGGGCCGATATAATTCAGTTCGATAAAACTAGTTTTATTGCCAGGGTTGAACAGCACCTCATTTAATACTACTTCGGGGGCGGTATTGACCTTAACAACCGAATTAGTACTGCCAAATGAGGGTGACGCGGAACGGGTCCAATCTATTGTGTAATAACCATTTTCTACGTAGCGTGCTGACGACTCGCCCGCCAAGGGGTCCGGTGCAATACCTTCATAACCAAACCCGACCTCATCCACCAAACTCGACGCCGAGAAATTGTACAGCGAAATCATGGCACCTTCATCATTGAGTTGGTTGCCGGATGTTGTGTAAATACTATGACCTCCCGGCGGTATCATGCTCGTGCTCCAGCTGCCGCCCGATAAGTAACTCGCGCCTTGGGTGAGCGATAATTTGTAATTTGAGATCATAGCGGTCACTGCGCCCACATTACAGACCTCAATGCGCTCCCCGCCCGCACCGCTATCCTGGATCTCGGTAATTATCAATCTTGGCCACAATTGTTTCCAGAATCGGATCGACATGTTACTTATCAGGTCTGTTGGATACTTTAAACCGACCGCACCTGTGGGATCTTCAATACCTATCTTGGGTCGATCTTTCTCGGGCTTGTCAATAAATGTTATTGAGTAATATTGAAACCAGATCTCGTTCAGTTCGTTTAAGATTATTTGAAAGGTTTGATAATCGGTCGTGCCTGTTAATGGTACCGCCGCCCAGGTTACGACAAATTTGTGGGGATAGGTATAATTATCTCGGTAATAGTAAACGCCACCGCCTTGGGCGGCATGAAGATTCTTCCAGTACGCAGCGATCACACCTGAGGGTAGCGCAGTATCAGGTACATCACCCTGTGACGAGATCGAAGAATTATCAACAAAGCTCACCCATCCATTCGAGCAGATCGCGACCCTATCGTAATCTTGACCGTAATAATTGAATGTGAACCCAAGCTCTAGCCAATTAGTATTTCGGTTTACGGCCAAGTGTAATTTTTTGCCGTTGCTTATACCGTCAATAAAACTGTAAGGGACCGTTGGTGTGGGTGCTAGACTGTCGCGCCATTTATAACCGGCACTGTCAGGGCCACCTTGGTTCGCTTCGGTATGCTCGGGGAACTGGATTAAAGGAAACGCACCAGAGATAATGATTAATATAATTAATATCGAAATAAACCTAGTACGTTTAAAAATATTTATGATGGCCTGCATTTTTATTACCTTTATTAATGTAACTCCCCAATATGGCATAATTAATTAGTATATGTTAATTATAAATATTTAATGGTTTCTTAATATAATTCAATTTATTGTTAGCATATAGAATCATAAGAAGTAAGAGGTAAGGTTGCGGTTTAGAAGCTCGTAGGTCGAGTTTGATTCAAGGCGGTATATATACTCCAATCAAGCGAGACCCGAAGGATTTGAACGAAGTTCAAAGCCTGTGTCGGCTTACGGTTTCGAAGCTCGGTAAAAATAAATCCGAAATACTAAATTCTAAATCCTAAACAATATCTAAATCTCAACTCACAATTCTACAAAGTAATTGAAGAACTAAAGAACCAAGGAACTCAAGAGCTGGGTTTATGGGTTCTTATGTTCTTAAGTTCTTCAGTTTTAGGATTTGGAATTTTATAACGAAACCGTCCGTACTGCTTCGATACTAGCTTCGCAAACGCAACCGATTATCTTCTGACAATAATAAGGCCTGTGCATTGGAATTTATTGCCAATCCAACTACAATATATTAAATATATTGCCTCATATACCCATTTCAATTCAAACGGGTGATACTTCGTGACTGACCAAACCATAAAACCCACCCGCTTTCGCGGCCGATATACCAACGAACTCAGCGAAACTGATTTCGGTAATGAGGTCTCGGTTGCAGGGTGGGTGCATGAAATTCGTAAACTTGGCGGGATTGCCTTCATATTATTACGCGATCGCTTCGGAATAGTGCAAGTTACCGCGATCAAAAAGGAGCTTGGCAGTGATAGTTTCAGAGAACTGACAGAACTACCCAAAGAATCCGTGATTGCAGTTAATGGCACGGTCCAACCCAACGAACAGGTCAGCAGCGGCTTTGAGATCTTGCCCAAGGATGTGGTGATTTTAGGGCGTTCGAAGAGCCCCTTGCCGTTAGGTGTGGCGGACGAGGCCAAAGCCGAGCTCGAGACCAAATTAGATACTCGGTTGAATAACCGGTTTATTGATCTGCGCAAGCCCGAAATTGCAGCGGTCTTCAAAATTCGAGCGACCTTCCTAGGCGCGATCCGCGAGCAATTGGAATCTGAAGGCTTCATTGAGATCAACACCCCAAAGATCGTTGCAACGGCAACCGAGGGTGGTACTGAACTTTTTAAAGTGGATTATTTCGGGCAGGACGCATTCCTCAACCAATCCCCCCAACTCTTTAAACAGATAATGATGGCCTCGGGGTTGGATAGAATATATGAGATCGGGCCCGCGTTTCGCGCTGAAGAGCATGACACCGTGCGCCACATCAATGAATTCACATCGATCGATATCGAAATGGCATTTGCGGATGAAGAAGATGCAATGGGCGTGCTTGAACGCGCGATCCACCATTCGATCGAAAAGATCAATGCCGATAATAAATTCGAACTGGAAACTTTAGGGGCCGAGCTGCCGACCACCAAGGTGCCTTATCCACGGGTAGAATATACTAAATGTGTGGAGATCGCAGAGGCCCGAGGTGTTAATGTGCCACCTAACGAAGATTTTTCGATGGAAGCAACTAAAGCAATAGCAGAAGAGCTTCATGATTTCTATTTTATCACTCGGTGGCCAACCGTAATAAAACCATTTTATGCACAACCATTTGATGATGACCCGAATTATTGCAGGGGGTTTGACCTTAATTATGCAGAAAAAGAGATAACTTCAGGCGCGCAAAGAGTGCATAATATAGATCTACTAACTGCGAGACTCCGAGAGCAGAACCTCAATCCCGATGACTTCGAATTTTACTTGAAAGCCTTTGAATACGGGATGCCGCCCCATGCCGGGTGGGGATTAGGGACCGAACGTACAATAATGATATTTACTGGCATGGAAAATATTAGGGAATGTATATTGTTCCCAAGAGATAAGAAACGTTTAGTGCCATAAAAACTAAAAAAACTATAACAATTACCCCCCTTTTTACCTCGAAGTTGTGATTTTATACACTTTGTCGTTTGATCTTACTCGTTCTTTTACTTTTATACCAATTGATTGGCCTACCCCTGCACTGTCGACTTTTTCGCGATCTATCTCTATTGAATCTATTATTTGGGTGAAATCCGTTGTCGCACCTTTTATGTGGATGGTATCGCCAATTTTGAGCTCCCCGTTGGTAATGTTTATTGCCGCAACTTCTACCTTTGAGAAATAGGTGAAAACATCACCAATTTCTTCCTCATCTACATCTGGTGTTTCACGCGCATCGGCGCCGCCTTCATTATACATAATATCACCTGTAACTGATATTGTAATATAATTTTAAAAAGATTGCTCTAATATTTCTTAGGAATAACTTGCATATAATCCACACGTGTTACCGGTGTCTTATTTCGACCTATTTTTAGAAGGTCAATTAAGTTATATTTGCTTAAGGCTAGAACGTCATCGTATACATTTTTATAATCTCGGCCTAATCCCAGTGCTAATTCCTTGACTGAGGCCGGTTCTTTGGTATTGATATAGTCAAGCATTTCCATTCTTTTTGGAGTTAATGCCAAGTATATGTCGAAAGTCTCAAAGCTTAACCATTCAATGAAAGAAATTATCTTCGTCTCTTCATCTAATTTACTCACAGTATTTTCATCTAGTTCAGAAGCTTGAGCTTCGGTGACACCTTCGGAACCTTCATTTTCTTGGGAATGCCCTGAAACCTGTGACGTCGCACGATCATCCCCAACATGGGCCTGATCCGACCCGCGAGTTTCGGCTCTCAGTGCTCTCCAGATCATAAAGTCATCCTGATTAACAGGGGCATCACATTTTAAATTGATGATCTTCTTGCGAAGTGCTCCGAACGAATCGTATTTTTTACTTAACCTTCGTTTTTCAAACTCGATATTTTTTTCAGCATCATTCATGTGTATTATGGTTTCCATTTTAGCGCCTCGCAGTTTGTGGTCTCAATCCGATTTTAAATTTCCGGAATATTCATAGCAACCAGATTTCTTCGAAAAACCTTAACTAATTCAATAACCTCCTTGAGTGATTTATGCTCAGTTGCAGGCTGTTGACTCACTAAGTTCTGGCTCTCACCATATATATCGACATGCGGCTTCTCTTCATAATTGTCCCACCTAACAAAAGGGCGCCAATAGCCCTGTTTAGATAATTTTGAGGGTGACGAAGCCTCTGATGAATTTGGGGCATGGTCCAAAATTCTTAATTCTTCAACGTCAACGACATTAGAACCTTTCTGACCTCGTTCCCAAATCTTATAGGTATAACTATAATATTTTAAGCTCTCATTTTCATAGATCTCGACTGCATCGATCAAGTCATTTTTCTGTAAATAAATTCGATGCTTAAAAATGCTAATATTCTTCATATTACCCCAGTTTTATATGGTATAATATGTAAACATTGTATTTAAATGTTGTCCAATATCGCTATTTTGGCAATTAATTTTAAAATAATACTTAATGGCCAGTAACTTGGAGATATATGAAAAAACTTAAAAGATCGTAATTTTCTAGTGGCAATAGTATTTAGCGTTCATATATGGTGTAAGTCGTAAAATAGATACTATACGAAGTATATACGATCAGTTAAAAAAAGGACATTATATCGGAATTATAGGCTGTGATATTCTGATAATAGTTTCTTTAATAATTCTATCTTCTCCTCTAGAATTTTACGGATCTTCTCAGAGCTAGTGACTGATACCGTAAGCGAATCATATTTCTCTTTATACGGGTTGGGTAGCCCCAATAACCCGTTTATTATCGTGTGGGTCAATTCGCCATTGTAAGAATGATAACCCCCTTCACTGAGTATTGCGAGGTTGTTACGCGTAATATTTCCCAATGTGCGACTGATCTTATAATAGCCCTTTGAGCTCAGCTTTAAATTGGTATAACTGTCTTTGTAATGGGCGTCAAAACCATTACAACCGATAATGAAATCTGGTTTAAAGGAGTGATATATCGGTAATACAATTTCCTTAAACGCCAACATGTATTCATTATCGCCTGAATCCTTTGGCATCTCGATATTTACATTGTAACCCAGTCCCTCACCTCGACCCAACTGCCCCATAAAACCGGTATTTGGATAGAACCCATGTGGATCTTGATGTATCGACACCAGTAATACTGTCGGATCATTATAAAATATTTGCATCGTGCCATTCGCAGAATGTGCATCCCAATCAAGAATCATGATTTTAGGTAATTTTCTTTTACGCTGTAAAAACCGTGCCAGCACTGCAGAGTTATTAAATATGCAATATCCACCGTACTTATCTGTTGTTGCATGATGGCCTGGGGGCCTGATCAATGCCAATGAAAATTCATAACCGTCTTTTAATATGGCATCACCCGCCATTAAGGCACCACCCGCCGCCAATAATGCAGTGGAATATGTGAATGGTGTGAAATATGTCGAATCACCTAAAAACCCGCCGCCGTTCTTTGAATAGGACTTGACAAAATCCAAATATTTCCTACTATGAACCCTCAATATATCCTGAGGTTTTGCGGGTTTAAACTCAGTGATTAATTTACAATCTTTTTTGAAAATATTAATCTCATCGCGTTTTAAAAGGTTCACGATATTCAGTAATCTTTCCGGATTCTCTGGGCTGGGAATCGCCGATTTATGGCGGGTGTGTTTATGATTATATATTATTGCCATTCTATAAATTTCTGATTTTACGTCCGGCTCATCCCCACCTTCGCCTATCGGTTTGGCCTCTTGATCGGATAACGGTTGTTCCAGTAATTCCATACCTTCTTCATATTGGGTCCGCTTGGCAATTTGCTCTTTCATTCTGGTTTCAAGAAGCACTTTTATATTGGGGTCGAGGTTGAAACCCTTATTAGCCAGTAATTCAAAAAATTCATCTATATCTGCAATTGGGTCCTCATGCGTTTTTATGAACTTTTCAATTAAGCTACCATTGGAACCCCTGGCTAATTTCTCGAGTGGAATACCATTCCGGTCCACGACAGCTAAAATACCTTCACTGGTCACTACCCCAATTAATTCTCCATCTCGTTGTAATAAATATATATTTTCCGAACTGGACGCCAATTCGTGAATATTGTCCAAATAATATTCGTATTCAATGACCTTTGAGCTGATCGCGATATTATCGATATAGGTCTTGTCCGGAGCATTACCTTTTGCTATACAATTCGCAATCTCTTTACCTGTAATGATCTTGTAGGTTTTCAATACATTTTCATCATAATATTCTATTACCAAAGTTGTTAATTTTTCATTATTTAAAATCTCTATCGCTTTTTCAACAGTGAGATATTTATCTATTATCATAAACTGCTCAGCTTCTATATCTCCTAAATCATATCC
>CBDVCJ010000008.1:0-28206 GCA_965372445.1 uncultured Thermoplasmata archaeon
TAAGATCTCATCTACGGTGCCAAAAACCTTCTCCTTACCACTCATTTCTAAACCTATCTTTATCTTGTACTTATGTTTCTTGAACCAATCCCTTAAATTCCTAACATTTTTCACAACTCGTTCCATAGTCTCTTTTTTGGAGTTGCGGCCGTACAATCCTAGATGAGTATTAATCGCGATCGCACCGATCTCATGTGCAATTGTTCCCGCCCATTTGATATTTTCCATGCTTCTTTTGACCTCCTCCTTATCGCCAGCCAGATCCATATAATATGGTGCATGTACATAAATTTCGATGTCTAACTGATCGGCTAATTCTTTTACTTCCGCGGACTTGTCAAATGTTTTACCGATCCCACGAACTAATTGTATTTCTATAGAGTTCAATTCTAAACGATATATATCTTCTAAACCATCAATCAAGGTTCTACCTTTACAAGATAGTGGAAGACCTGCAGGTCCAAATCGAATATTCATTTATTCACCTTCGAAACGTAAGATTCTTTAGATAGCATTGGCGCTTAGATAACAATTTCAATAAATCAATATACTCCCTTTAATAACAATCCTATATCCCATTAATTATTTTGTAACTCATGTTTAATATATTTTGTGGTTTCTTTTGTATACAATTGCCAATCGAAGAAATTATATTAGAAATCTCGCTTGACCATAAAATCAACGAATTCTTCTAGAATTTTTTTACTTTCTGTTTCTGGTAATAATTTCAATTGTTCACGAGCATGAGTGGCATACCCTTCAGCAAGGTTCTGGGTATAATCTATTGCACCAACGCGAGTTAAAATCGATATCGCGCGTGTTATGTCTTGGTCAGTTGCAGACCGGTCGCCTAAAACGTTTTTCAAAAATTCTTTGTCTTCTGACTGGGCATGCTCAAGTGCATAGACCATCATTAATGTTTTTTTGCCGGCTTTAATATCACTTCCAAAGCTTTTCATGTCCTTATTACGTTTTATATCTAGTACATCATCCCAGATCTGGAAGCCAATGCCGATCAATCTTCCATATTCTGCCATTGCGTTAATATGCACTTCTGTGCCGTTACCTATAACCGCACCGCCTTTCGCCGCCATTCTAAACATTAATCCAGTTTTTTTCTCGATCATCCCTAAATATTCATCCGCAGTAATATCCAATGTATCTTCGAAATCCAGATCGGATTGCTGACCTTCACCTAATTGACGCACCATTGTAGCCACTTCGGAGCTCAAAGCTCTCAACTTGCTATCTTCGAGCTCTACAGTACCCAACACCTCAAATGCTCTAGCTAAAAGTGCATCACCCGCATTAATAGCTGTTGATTGGCCGAATACATTATGAACTGTCGGTACACCTCTTCGCAGATCATCCTGGTCCATAATATCATCATGCACTAAAGTAAAATTGTGTATTATTTCCAGTACTATTCCAAATGGCAACGCTTTATTACTTTCACCACCAACGGCCTCACTTGTAAGCATAACCAGTATAGGTCGGAGCCGTTTGCCACCTGCGATTGGTAGATGGCGCATCGCCTCTAATAGCTTAGGCTGGTCACCGACACTAAGCACCTCATTTAAAGTTTTGTCTATTATTGCAATTCGTTCATTTAATTTAGCTATGAACTCCATTTCTGACACTACCCTCATATAATTCTAACTCAAATCCAGTTAGTTGCTCAACGCTGTTAACCAAGCTGCAGTTCGGCCGGTGATGAGCTTATCTTTTTTACGTATTTCAGA
The DNA here is from genome assembly GCA_965372445.1 of uncultured Thermoplasmata archaeon. Taxonomy (GTDB): domain Archaea; phylum Thermoplasmatota; class Penumbrarchaeia; order JAEHCK01; family CBDVCJ01; genus CBDVCJ01. Next base: position 1,743 of record CBDVCJ010000008.1, read on the forward strand.
AACTTTACGAGCGTTGATCAAGAACATTGAAGATCTTAACTCTTCTATTATTGTTTCTAGCTCTGTTATTACTGCCTTTGAACTTATTGTTGCCGGTTTCAATAGTTTGCCCGCGACACCCGCTGCCGACGCATGGATTATCAACGCCCTGCCAATATCACGGCCGGTTCTGATACCGCCAGTGGCAATTATAGGCAACCCGACATCTGATTCTATTACCGATACCGGGGTTGGTATACCCCAATCGATAAAGGTCTGACCTAACCGCTCGCGTAGTTTATCGCCACCTTTACGAGCGCGATGCATCTCGATCGCGACAAAGCTCGTACCGCTAAACCCGCCAACATCGATCCCCTTGACCTTAGCGTTTTTCAAGCACAGTGCGGTGTCTCGTGAGATCCCAGCGCCGGTCTCTTTGGCTAGTATTGGTAACTTACCAGTGAGTTTCTTGAGCATTTCAACACTGCCTTTTGCATTTGTATCACCTTCAACCTGTATCAATTCCTGGAGATAATTCAGGTGTATTGCTAAAATATCTGCATTGATCATTTCCATTGCTGCTTTGGCGCTTTGAAGGGTAAAGGATGGCCTCTTGTTACCCTTCTGGTTAATGAATTGTGGCATACCCAAATTGCCGATTACAAGTGGAATACTATAATCATTTATTACTGTATATGTGTCTTCTAATGAAGGATCCTCAATTGCCGGGCGTTGGCTGCCCACCCCGAATCCGATCTCTAGCTCCGAAGCCGCCTTAGCTAGATTTGCATTGATCTTCTTGGCTTTGGAATAGCCACCGGTCATTGCAGAAATGATTATCGGCGCCGATAATTTCTTACCAAATAATTTAATTGATAGCTCAACATCATCTTTGTTCATATCTGGTAAGGCGTGATGAATAAGATATATATCATCCCAGTAATTATGGTTAGCTTTGGTATCTTCATTCAAGTATATCTCTACATGATCGGTTTTCCTGCCCTTCTTCATCTCTATCCCTCAAATGTTATCTATGCCGTTTTTATCTATAGCTTTTATCCATGGATCCTAGTTCCTGTAATATCTCGATCCAATAAACAATTTCTCAAGCGGTTCTTGACACGGCCGTTAATAATATAAGATTCTATTCCATATTTTGCTATTTCCATCGATATCTTTAACTTGGTAAGTATCCCGCCAGTCACATCTGCTACTTTCATCTTAGCCTTTACACTCTTCACCAATGCCAGGTCTGATCTCGATGTTATATTTATCTCTTCGATCAACTTTTGGGACTTTGGATCGGTTGGCGGGTTGGCTAATAATCCATCAACATTAGTAACAAATATTACTTTATCCGGTTTAAAATTCTTGGCCAGATGTAAAATGATCTGATCTCCAGAACAAATTGAAAAACCTAACTTTTTATCCATAACTATATCACCAAACGTTACTGGTATGAACTGTAGCTTCATCAGGTGTTCAAATGCTGTCATATCAATACTATCGATCACTTTGCTATTGTTCACTATAATTGAACTTGGCGAGATCGAGATCGGGTTAAGACTGTGGGCGATAAGAATTTTAATTACTTTTAAATTCAATTCTCGAACGTCTTTTTTTACCTCCGCTACCCTTATCAACTGTTTTGGAGATTTAAAGCCTTCGTCAAGCTTGTACTTATTGGCCAGAATATGACCGAACGAACCGGCGCCATGAACTAAGATCAATTGCTCGGCTTTTAAAGTCGGGCGGGACTTAGAAATGGCTCTTTGGTAAGATTTGAGCTCGGTGACCAAACGTTCGGTATCTTTAGCCCGAAACCTGAAGCTTCTGCTTTTATCGGTGATCACGCTTCCGCCAAATTTTATGATTATCATGGATAACGCCATTTGGTATATATTGGTATTATTTGTAACCAGTGATTAATATAATTCGATAAGCCTAATAGTGACCCCCTCTACTATTATTCGCAACCTTTGACCGACGTTTGAGCTTTAGTATCGTCTTCCACCATATAATCGATCGTATTCTTTCTGTTTATCCTGTTCTTCAGTACGCTCGTCTGTTTTGCGCGCCTTTAGGGTGGCACTTACTATCCCAACCGCGACGATAACTATTATTAACAACAATATAAGCCACCAGAAATCGAGAAAGAACCCTACTAATGGATTACGTGTTCTTGAATCATCATCATCCGGATCTGGGCCGTTACCATCCTTTCCAGTAAATTCCTCCACCCTAATGATGATCGATTTATCAAATTTTGTTCTGCCGTCTTCGGAATTAGCTGTTATAATCAATTCATAATCTTTTACCATTTGGTCCGCATGTATTTTAATTGAAAGTTTGACCGTTGTGCTCGAATTTGGCGATAATGTAACTTTCGTTTTCTCCAAGATGATCGTGGTTTGCACACTCATGGAGCCGCTTATGTTCAATGTGATATTGTCCATTGAGGTACCTAGATTGGTGATTGTGAGGTCGGTGGTGTTGCTCTTGCTTTGCTCGATTATCATTAGATCCACGGCTTCAATAAATGTAACGTAATTCGCGACCTCCAAGATCTCTTGATAGATGCTGGAAAATTCAGTGCCGTCATGAGCCATGATCTGTATATAATAAACCCCAGGTTGCGATAAAAACTCCATGTTGATCGGCACATCGAAATATTCTTTAGTGCCTGCCCCCACCCAAAACATTTCGTCCCCGACCCACGGGAGTCTTCCAACTTGTAGAGAATACGTTAAATTATCGCCATCAGAGTCGGAAGCGCCGCTCCAAGAAATTCTAAGGGTGCTGCCGACCCGGATCTTATCCGGAAGTATTGTGTTTGGTGGTTGAGGGGGGGTGTTACCTGTTAATGTAATGTTCATGATCTGCTCAAATACCGGTGAATAATATTCGCCGTCGTAGGCTTTAAGTTGTACATAATAACTTCTTGCCTCCAGATCAGTCTTAACCTGATAACTGGTCGATTGGGCAGTTGAGAGCCAGGGCATAACTTCACTGCCGCCCGAGGTAGTGCCGATCTGTATATAATATTCAAGAGTATCTCCATCTTGGTCGTTACCCTGGTTCCAGTAAAGGTTTGGGCGTTTCGAGCCCGTTTCTAAAGGCTCGAGTTGGGTGGGCGGCTCCGGGCGATGGTTCAATTCACGACCGGTATTAATTTTTACCTGATATTCAACCGAAACCGCAGGCCCGTTCCCGGCAATGTCGAAAGCGCGCCATCTGATGTAATTATCCGTCCCATTAACGAACTCGGCCTCAACCGAGCATTTGATGCTTACATTATCTTCGGTTTTGCCCGCGTTTTGCCAATCGCCGGTGCTCGTACCGCCTACGATCAATAAATATACAATAGATCCGGCATCGACACCACTGCCCCCTAGATCTTGTACCGTGATCTCACAGTTAATTGTCTCTTCATTGTTCCAAAACTCGGGGTCGGGGCTCGGGTCTGCGAAAGTGGCTTTGGTGGAATCTATTTTGATCTGGTAATCTGGGGACTCTTTTACCCCATTGCCCAAATTATCATCTGCGCGCCATTTGATATAATTATTTACACCATCCTGAAAAGTAACCTCAACCGAGCAATTAATATAATCTTCACCTTCATTGAATTTAATTCCTGTGGTTTGTTTAAAAACACCATAATTATCTACACCATTTGTGGAAAATGCAAATTGAATAGTATCCTTTTTAACACCAGATCCGCCAAAATCCGTGATCGTAATATTACAGGTGACTTTAAGCCCATTATTCCAGGTCGCTGCGCTTGGGATCGGCTCGGAAAACGCAACTGGCGTCATATCGACGGTTGGACCTGGGAATAGCGCGGATTTCACAAATGAAAGGTTGCCGGAATCTGCTTTGGCTTCGAACCTGAATGCGTAATTGTGCTCTTCCCCCAAAACGATCTTGTACTCATATATTTCGCCGTTCGTATAGTCCCCATCCTGGGTTGGAAATACCTGTTTTGTCATACCAAAAGGGCTTCCTGTGTATTGTGCGGAACCTTCTTGGTCGATATAAATATATAACTTCGGGTAGCCCGCGGCGGGTGCATCGTCTTCTTTATCCACGTATTTAACTGTATATTTGAATTCTTCGGTTGCATCGCCCAGATCCTTGTTTATCTCACCTTCATGCAAAGTTGGTGCCCACCCTTGAGCGCCCTCTTCGACCAGTTTGCTAAAATAGATATCCTGGTTGCCGTTACGACCGTCCTTCCAAGCGATACAGACCAGCGCAGAAGAACTAACAACGATCGCGGGGTCCTGCTGGGTCGAGGTTTCCGTGCCGGTATCGTCCACACGTTTGTAAACATTGAATGTAGTGCCGCCATCAGTTGAAGATGCATAATATATATCCTGGTTGTCATTGCGGGTATCGGTCCACACAATATGTAAACCGCCGCTGGTGTCAACGTCAATCGAGGGCTTGGTCTGCTTGGAGGATGTCGCGCCGGTATCGTCCACACGAGTATCGATACCACCAAAACTGCTGCCGCTGTTGGTCGATTTGGCCATATAAATATCGGGGTCGTTACCGCCATTACGCTCGTCTTCCCAAACTATATAAATAGTACCCGACGAGCTTGTGGCGAGGGTTGGAAACATTTGGTCTGACCCGAAACTGGTATGATCGACCCTCACATCCGCCATAAATCCTGCACCGCCATTAGTCGATTTTGAAAAGTAAATATCACGATCGCCATTACGCCTATCATCCCAAACAATGTAAATATCGTCATTTGGCGATAGTACCATTCTTGGAAATTTTTGGTCGGCGGTCGTAGAACCCGTATCATCAACCCGTACATTGGTCTGGAAACTTGAGCCGCCGTCAGTGGATTTGGCAAAATACATGTCGTAATCGCTTGCAGAGATCGTTCTTCGGTTATCCTGCCAAGTAACATAGACAACCCCCGTGGAGGTAATTGCAATATCCGGGTTGCTTTGGGAACCACCTGTAGAATCGTCAACGCGAACGCTAGTGCCAAAGCTCACACCCCCATCAGTCGACTTTGCGAAATATATATTGACATTTCCGTCGCGGTCATCCTGCCAAACCGCGTAAAGGTCATTATTATAAATTGCAATTGCCGGGTTCTTTTGCGATGCGCCGGAAGAGTCGTCGTCCACTCTTATATCATTATTATTTTTGATCCCATCACCAAATGATAGCCCGGCATCTGCAGATTTACTGAAATATATATCTGAGTTCCCGTTTCGCCAATCGTCCCAAATAGCATAGATCGCCGAACTGCCGATCAGTACCCTGGGCGCGTTTTGGAAGCCGTTGCCGGTATCGTCGTTGACCTGGACGTTTATACCGAAAATCAATGCACGCTCGGCTTGGCTCGGGGCGGTCAATGGTAGATATACGAACCCTACAATTAATGTGAAAATAATCGAAAGTGCTAATACCGACCTTTTTTCTAACTTCATATGTTTCACCCCATTGATAAACATATATTTTATTGATATTCCCATAAATATCTTATTAGCAGTTAAATTTTAACCTTTAATTCTTCGAATTTGTTATTCATATCCCCGTTTATCATCATGTACATGCTGGTCCCAAAAATTATAGGGGCTATACCCGTCTTTCTGGGCAGTGGTCACATCCTTCGCCAAACCTTTGTACATAGAGCCATATCTCTCTTTTATCTGCTCTTCTGCAGTTCTACTGCGTTTGATCGCCCGGGTTATATGTTTTTTATCGATATACTTTGCATTGTCTTTGACCGCCAGGTCGCCAGCCATCCGCACCAATCCACCTAATTCACGCAACCTTAACGTCAGCGCATTATCTTTATCCTCAAGAACTTTCGCACGCCGCTGTGCTTCCACTATTATCTCCTTGATCGCGGAGCGGTTGGCGTGCGGTATCCTGCCATCGATCGCGATCTCCTGCGCAATAAATTGTGCTAATTTCGAGCGGTTCAGCTCGGAATCCTCCATAGTAGTTTCGATCAAAACCTCATAGCCGGAGCCATTGATCCGTGAACGGAGCGGTGAGAGTATATTAGGCAAGTCCTGGATATTGCAGGCCCCCACAAAAATAAAGTCACATGGTACGTCATCTACCTTAACACTTGCACCTGCGCTTTGCGGGTTCCTCCCCGAAATTGGAAACCGTTTCTCCTGCATTGCGGTGAGTATATTCCTTTGGATCGGTCCCAGCAACGGCAATTCATCCAGAAATAGCACGCCCTCATGCGCTTCGTGGATCGCACCTGGTATTATCCGTTCATAAGGTGGTGTGCCTAATTGGGGGTGACCGCCATATGGATCATGTCTCACATCACCCAGCAATTCAGTTTCACTCGCACCGGTCGCAAGTACAAAAGGCTCACGACCTAACGGTACGAACACTTTTCGCGGCGACCTGCGCTCAAGCTCGCGCTGTTTCTCTAAGGATTTCTCGTCCAAAACCAATATCCGTTCGCCTGCAGGTTCGTATACGACAACCTCCTCTTTGTTGCCCTTAAGACGCGTGGTCTTCACCCGGTCTTTCTTGCCGAAAGAACCGCCTAATTGGCTGATCGTTAATTCGATCATCCCCGCTAGATCACCGAAAGGGTTGCTCACGGACGCTTTATTGACGGGGTTGGTCTTCGGCTCGCCACAGTTTGGACATTCACTATCCGTAGGCGGAGAATAGTTACCACATTTTACACATCGGTATCTTAACTGCTCCGCAACCTTCGTCGGCGCATCGACCGGGCTGATCAATTCACCCTCGGCGGATTCACGGCTTTTTAGTTCCGCCACAACCTCGCTCTTGGATCTTACCTCAACAAAAGGCCGTTCCGGGTTCTCGGGGTTATGTACGATCTGAACCTCTTCTTGCGGTCGCTGCAAATGCAAAGCTAAAGCTTGAGCGATCATCGATTTACCCGTGCCTGGTGGCCCAACCAATAACAAGTGCCGGCGCTGTGACGCTGCAGTTCTAGCCAGCTCGACAGCTTCGGCCTGTCCGATCACCCTTTTTAAAGGGTCTGATGGGATCTCAATATCAGCAGTCGTATTAATATCATCGAGCTTGAAACCCTTCTCCGGGCTTAATGTATTATTTTTATTACTCAATTACCCCCCCCCATTTTTGAAATTATTTTTAAATGCTATATTTTAATGTGGCCATTTAAGTTGTGGGCATTGTAGGTTATAGGTCATAGGACACGGGTAAAATATGTTGATAATATGTTAATATCTTATTTTACCCGAGGTGTCTCATCCTTCGGATTTCGACACTATAGGTGATAGGTACATTAATTGTTACTATGTCGAAGGTCGAAAGTCCAAAGTTAAAGGTCCATAATTCGGGACTTTTGACCTTCAGACCTTTGACTTTCGACAATTATGTCAGCAAAGTCCCTATCACCTACCACCCAATACCTACCACCTTAAAATAGCTCACAGCTAAAAAATTGCGCTATTAATTAATATTTTCACAGAGCAATTTTTTTCATTCGAAATCCTTTTTAGCATAAACATCAATGGATTCAGGCTGTTTGGTTATATTACCGACCTTAACTCCAATTAACGTTTTTATATCACTTTCAAATGCGATATCCAGCAATCGTTGTGTGATCACACCGTCGAAGATAACGGTGGTAGTGCCTTTCGGCGCTTTCTTAAGCGTCTCTGCAAGATCTCGAACTGCAATATCTTTGATGACTTCATCTTTTTCATTCATTAAATTTGCCTTTAAAGAGCCTGTCAAATGGTTCAATGTATCTTTGTAATTCAATTGCTTCGACGAAAATTTCTTTTTGCGCTTGTCATAGTGTTTGTTCTTATGGTAATCTTGGGTTTCATGGGGTTTATTGTCGGGTTTGTCAAAAGAGCTGTCCTTTTTATCATTATAATTTTGTTTTGGGTTTCTATCCAGTTCCTTTTTATCCATTGAACCCATTAAACTTTCTACTCTCGAGCTCTCTTTACCTTTCTGATATGCATCCTTTATACCGTTATTCATTCCATACATATCAATAAATTGCTCTGCCGGGATCTTATTTCTTAAAAGCTTCATTATTTGTTTTTGTGTTAGCTCTTCGACCTCACGACCTTTAGGGGCGCGTGCAATGAAATCCACTTCTGCAACTTGTAATAGCTCTCGTAATATAAGCTCGCCGCCCCGGTCACCGTCCACAAATGCGGTTACGATCCGCTCTTTGCTAAGTTCTCGGATGGTGTACGGTACATTTGTTCCTTCTACTGCAATTGCATTTTTTATGCCGTATTTCAACAAATTCAATACATCCGACCGGCCTTCAACAACAATAATTGCATCTGAAGAATCTATATTAGGCCCTGCAGGGCATTTATCCCTGCCGTAATGCATGATCTCTTCAACCTGCACTGCTTGACGAACCGTTTCCAATAGGTCCACACCCGCCGATTTGGATTCCGAAATTATCGAGCTCAATAAATCTTTGGCGCGCTCGATGATCTTGTGCTTTTTCATTGCCCGCACATCTTCGATACTCTCAATATCGATCTTGGCCTTACAAGGGCCGATCCGGTCGATAGTTTCAAGCGCCGATGCAAGTATCGCAGTTTCGACCTGGTCAAGTGACGACGGCATTGTCACAACCCCTTCAGATTTGCCTTTGGAAGATTTTAATTCGACTTCGATACGTCCCATCCTTCCACTTTTTTGAAGGTCGCGCAGGTCAAGCTCTTCACCGATCAAGCCTTCGGTCTGTCCGAAAATCGCACCAACCACATCTGGTTTCTCTACTATACCTTCCGCTAACAGTTTAGCACGAATTAGGTACTTTGTTGTACTTGGATCAATGTTCATGTCTATTCACCTCTTTGTTTGATGTTGATTATTTAAAATCCCAATATTATCGAAAGGTGATGTGTTGGGTTGTCTATTTCGTAACCGTTCAATTGGGATTTTACTCGCTGCTGCTCGAAGATGACATTAGAAAAATACTTTCGCCCCAAATTTAAAACCGGGTTGGGTGCCTCGTGAGAGAGCATCCATGCATGATGTCCTTTCTGGTAGATCCTACTTCCCAATCTTATATATTATAAATCCCACAACTTTATCATTTTCTCGGTTAAGGTTATTGATATCCAGCTAATGAAAACCCATGATGTGATGAGTGTGAGTTCCATTAAGGATGATTAAGGAAATTTCATCGATCTTTATTTCAAAGATGAATTATTTATTACTGAGGAAATATCAATTATATTTTTTCTACCTTATCCATTACCTATTTTTAATACATAGATTTAATATATATTTAATAGCCGAAAGTATTTTTAAATATTTTCTTATTTGACTCTAAATGTTATCTTCGCTTTTCAATTTCAATGTATATAAAACATAATATTATTTAAATTTTTAGTTGAGTTGGCATTTATTAACGGTAAAATATAAAATAAAAACATAAAACTTAACCTTTAAGGTAATACAAATCTGCAACTATATAGGTATCTTTACACTGTTCATCGCTAAAAATTCAGACAATAACTACTACGATCATAACAGAATCCATGGATAAATTATTGCGCGCTGAGATACCCGTAATTACAATAACAATTCGGTCGCCAGCTTTTGCTGTTGATGGCGACCTTATATTAAAGTTCAATTTCTCAATGCTTTGCGGTGCCAGCACTAAATTTGTATCTTCGAACTCTATTGTCCAACCTGGCTTGAACGTGTTATGAACGAAACTAATTGTATCCTGCTGGGTTGCAATATTGGTGACCGTAATATTACAAGGCACAATATTTCCGGGGAAAACCCTCTTCAATTGAGACGGGGTAGTTAGGTTCACGGTACTTACGGTGGTGTTGATCATCTTATAAAAACGCAGATCCTTATTTTTTAGCTTAACGGTGATATTAATAATAGCCTCATCACCATAATCCACCTGGTAATTCGCGGCAACCTCAATATTAATGTTGATCGGCTTTTTTGCAAATAGCTGGATCGTCTTGACCTCGCTAAGGTTAATTGATTCATTATTAATATTGATATTTATATCCCATTCGCTACTATTTGAATTTATATATTCGGGCAAAAATTCGAGATAGCTGGTTTTTGGGCTTTCACCGGTATATATTAATTTAATATCATAATTCGTGTTACCGCCAATATCAACAATCTTTTCATTATCGTCGGCGATGAAATCCAAGTCATATTCTTTTGGCTCAATCTCCACGAGCTCGATCGGAACTGGATGTATGCATAAACACAAGATAATCATGCAGAATACGCCTATTGCTTTTCGCCTGACGTCCAATTTACTAAAGTCCTCCAAGGGCGGCGGGTGCTGGGTGCCCAAGATCATGATGATGAACGCGAAAAACAGCCACGCCATGAACCCCGTCGAAAAAGTCATAACGATAAGAAAAATCACGGTCCCATAACTAATATATCTAGCATATTTACCAAACAATGCCCGTGAAATGTGGCCGCCATCCAATTGCCCGCCTGGTAGCAGGTTCAAGGCTGTGACAAGTAATCCGACCCATCCTGCAAATGCAGTTGGGTGAAGTAATGCATTGTCGGGTATTGGAAATATATTCACCAGCCCGATAAAAAGTAAAGGAAAATTTATCACGTTGAACTCGCCTGAAACCTCCGGCATCTCGCTGGGATTATAACTGGTTAGTAAAAGCCCGATGATCAGGACCGGTACGGCGACCAAGAACCCTGCGATGGGGCCTGCAGCGCCGATATCAAGTAATGCTTTTTTGTTCGGGATTGGCTCCCGCATGGAAATGAACGCGCCCATTGTGCCCAGCATTAATGGCGGAGGCACCGGTATAAAAAAGGGCAATGAGGCATCTACGCCATGTTTTTTTGAAATGAAATAATGTCCTAATTCATGTATGCCGAGGATCAACATTAGTGGCAGTGCATAGAATAACGCCCCGAACATAATATATTCGGGTTCAGATAACCCTAAAAACATTGCATTGTAAAATTCTATACTCGGATCAACATAAAGAATCCACCAAACCGACCCCGCCCAAGTCGTGGTAAAAATCGTCAAAATGAACAATATCCAATTTACTTTAACACTTCTGGGAACGATCTTAGGTTTGCGTGAAATATATAAAATGTATTCTCCACGCTCATACACTGTTCGCGGGATATAGCCCTTTGGTATCATTTCACGTCTAAGCGCATCGAATCTTGTACTAAATGAATCCGTTTCCATATAAAAATGGAATGCCGCCATATTTTCATTAACTCGAATATCATAGACTCTAAAATATCGGTTAATAATAATTTTAAAATCTTCAATGCTTTCAGAAATAGGTGGAAGATCTAATGTATCTCTATTATTCATACTAATCCAATCACTCTTACAATTAAAACTAATATTAATAATTATTTATTTTGAAGAAGGTTTTGGCTTAATTTTTGGACCTTTGACTACAGTCGGGCTTTTCAGTGTTGGCGTTTTACGGGATCCACTACGAGCATCCGAAGGTAATAACGAAGCCAGTAATGAATCTATATCCTTGCCTTTTGTATCAAGATCTTCATCATCTAGGTCGAAATCATCCTCCAATTCGGGCTCCTCGTCCTCCCATTTAACATCAAAACCTTTTCTGTCAATTCTCTGTCGGTCTTTTAATCGTAATTCAGGCTCCTCACCCGGGTCCTCGAACCAGCTAACTTTATGAGATTTAAATGATGGTGCAGTCTTATCTGACCGTGACTGTAGCTGGGGATAGCCGCCACTATGTCCGCTCTGAAGGCTCGTCATCTCTGTCGGGGTAATACCCCATCTTGACGAAGATGCGTACTCTGAACCCGTCCGCCATGGGCTGGGGGGCGCTGTGCCTGATGTGACAACTTGGGGTTGAACTGTTGGGCGGAGGGCACCACCATACTCGGCCCGTGACTGATAATAAGGGTGTGTGTAATCCAATGTTTGTTCAGCCAATTGCTCTTCAGATCGCTCATCTTCGCGGGCTTTGCGCTTACGACGTACGAGGAATAATGAAATTAACAGTAATATCACAATAGCTACTATCGAAAAACTCACAATTCCAGCCGATTCCGCAGTTAAACCCAAGGTCTCTTCCTCTTCGACATTTACTACTATGTTCATGGTATCGTATTTTTGGCTGTTGCCCATAGATACGACCATTACATCGAGCACATATTGGTCTAATTTTGTCTCTGGTGGTATTGATATTTTAAGGGTTTCGTTCTTCGATTCGAACGGTTTCAATACAAATGAACGCTTAATTGCGAACTGACCCTCCCATTCCGTTGGCATGTTCTTGACCCTGCGACTGATCTCGTCTACCCCATTACCTGTATTCGTGACAGTAATAATATACTCGATGTTATCGCCAGGGTGGACTGTTATCGTCTCCCTCAAGGCTGTGACCTTGATCCCATATGTCTGGGTAACTTCGATAATTACATCGAATACATGCTCGACTTTTTCATCACTCTTCAAAGTCCCTCTCATCGGGATCCTAAAGTTACCACAATATTCATCCGATGGTACTTCAATAGTTAATTCAAATTCCTTTGATGCAAATGCATTCAATGAAATATCATTATTTTTCGTTAGCGTAATTTTCCAGCTCTTAGGTAAAGTTGAAATGTCATTCGCAAGCTCGACATCAATTATATCCTTGTCATTACCTTTATTTGTCGCAATAACTTTATATTTAATCGTATTGCCAGGGTCGACCTTATTGTCATATTCAGGGTTCTGTGAAAGCTCAATACCGTAAATACGATCGATCGATGTTATGGCTCTTGCATAATCATCCTTGTCATTGTCGCTTTCTAATATACCTTTGACCAAAATATCGTATTCCCCAACTTCAGTGTTAAGGGGCGGTGTGACTGTTAACTTGACCTCGATAGATTCAAAAGCTTGAAGTTTTATGTTTCTGCTACGAGATAATTCCACATGCCAGTTCTTCGGCACTTCCGGCAATTCTAGATCGATCACATCCTCCCAATTACCGATATTTTCTACAGTTATCATATATGTAGTTGTACTATTTGGAGCGATATTCGTAGTGTAATCCTGACAATCGAGCTTAATGTCACTAATGCGTTTGACCGACACGATCATCCATGTCTTTGATAAGCTCATATTGCTGCCCGAAGAACCTGCGAGGGTTAGGTTATATTCACCAGCTAATGCATAATGGGATACGTTTATAATTACCTCGATCTCCTTCGATGTAAAGGGCTCGATCGCGGTACTGTTGAGCTCTAAAACCGTATCTTTATCTTTAAACGTGGCTTTCCAGTCCTCAGGCAAATTATCGAACTTCAACTTCACATTATCCAAGGTGTTGCCTTTGTTATAAACATTCACAGGATAAGATGCAGTTTCACTCGGTTTAACAATAAAAAGGTTCGCAGAACAATTTAATTTTACATTGTAAATTGGGTTTATGGTAGTCTCGATATTTAATGAGGTCTTGTGCGTTGTACCTGTAATTGAACCCTTTACCGGAATAATATAGGTATCTGCCACCGAATTCGAATAAGACGTTACCTTTAATTCAACTGTATCCGATGCATAAGCTTCTAAATATAGTGAGCTTTCGCTTAATTCTACATCCCAGAAATCGGGGGCCTTAGTTACATCCAAATCGATCGTATCAAAATAATTGCCTTCATTTTTAACAATAATGAAATACGTCGTGGCTTTGCCGGGATCTATACTGGCTGCGCTATCTTCGCATTCCAAATCAACGCCAAAGATACGATTGACCTTGGTCTTGGTGCTGACTGAAATAGTTCTTTGGATATGTGATAACGACCCGATAACCTTAATATCCGCATTTGCTTTATATTTGGCATTTGTGGGTGCTGTAACGCTTAGTTTTGCTAATAACTGTGTTTCGGGCTCCATGAAATGCTCGGTTTTATCAAGGACGGCGCTCCAACCTGAAGGCACACCCTTTGTCTTTAAAATGATCTTGTTCGCGGTTGTGTCCAGATTTTCAACTGTGATTAGATATTCAGTACTCTCGCCAGGGTCGACCTTGCTTTGATTGTCTTCACACTCGAGATTAAATATCGCAGTTGGCAAACCCCCAATAACTAAACTCGGGTCGCCAAATAGGTTATATTCAACAACGGTTTTATAATCTGTATAGAAATTCTTGCCAACATTGTTTAAATAATCCCACTTGGCAGCTGCGACCATTTCACCTGGCGTCTCTCTGCCAAGATCATAATTAGCGTATAATCTTATATTGTGATAACCAGAAACGGCATGGACGTGTGCAGTCCCAAACGCGCCGTAAGCCACTCTCGAGGATGCGAAACTCGCAATTGCACCGCCCCCGGTCTTGGTTAAGAACGATTCGGCTAAACAATCGCCCTGGTCCCATGCGCCGGATAGACATGCATCGAGGTTCACGAACGGTAATTTGTCACCATTGGAAAGTGAGTTCACATCTGATTTGGACCAATGGCCGCCCCAGCTATTTACCAATCCATGGTCTGAAAAACTCAGGAATTTCGCACCGGCATTAACATTACTTGCTATCGAGCTTGAAGAAAGTGTATTTGTGGATTCATATAATTTCTTGACCGTATAACCTTTCAGGAATTTCGAGGCGATTTGATCTGATAGGTATTCGCCTTCCGGCGTGCCACCTGAGAATGTATCCAACCCACATAGAATTGCATTATTCGTCCATGGTTGGCCGATCGCGGTCAGTTCATAAGTTATGATCTTATTTACCATATTCTGTACCTCGCCACCTGTACTTGCAGGCAATCGTCCTAGGTATACATCCGGGTAGAGGTCGGTACCGTCGATCGGGCCGCCGCTGTGTTCGCCATATTTACCGTTATTATTGGCGTCCCAATCGCAAAAGTTTTGATTTGCATTAAATACATCGGCATAATACAAATCCGAGGGAATGACACTATCTTCGCCCTGAATACTGGCACTTCGTATCGGGAGTTTACCACTGTCACCGACCAACATAACATTTTTAATATCCCAATCCTTTTTAGCATTGAAAATAAAATACTTGATCTTCTCTTGCAGATCGTCACCCTGTACCGGGAAATGTTTACTCGAGGTTATATCTGAAAAGGTTACAAGAATCGTTGGGACCTCCACCCGATTTTTATGGTCAATAAGTGGCGCAAGATCGTCCGAAAATTCATTGGGGGTAATAACAACCATATCATATATTCCCTCACGGGCTGTGGAACCGCGGGTGCCAGCATTAGGCTCGCCCGGGCCGTTATTTCCTGGCGCGCGGGGTTCGGTATATTTTACCTTGATATTTGCAGATCCCAACCAATTTATTATGTTATCTATTGGTTGATATCTAATTGGATAAATCTTGATAGCTAAAAACAAGGTTGTTTCGTCCGTATCCGGGTCTATTCCCATTCCAGTTGAATATTCAAATGGAGTTTGGGGGAAATATTTTGGTTGTTTGTAGATTTTTTCATCCATCAACGGCGATTCAAATGGAAGTTTGAAATTTTCATATGTTAATTCAGACACTGGTACGAGTTCTTCTGAGGGTTTATATAATCGGTCTTGGCTCCCAGGCATATAATTACTATTGATCGGCTCAACCTCAACCGATTTGATCTTAGTGCCAGGTTGGAATTTAAGAACGACATTCAGTACTGGTAATTGAGGTTCACCTGGTATATTCCTCAACATGGACCCTTCGACAGCCACACTGAAATAATCCTCGTTTTCTGTAATAATTGTTGGTTTTGAAAAGTCGATACCCATCACTTTTGTTTGTACTTTGCCTTCGATCGAAGGTTCAATTTCAGATTTTTGGGTTGAATCAATATCATCTATAGATTGGTAACTTAAAAATGAACCATTATCCGGATAACTACTTCCGACTATGCCTATCGGGAGGCTGGAAATAACTAACAGCAAAATTATTAATAACACGATTCTTCGCATATAAGCCCGCTCCCATTTGGATTTTCTAATTCATTTTATATATAATATTATATAAATTAAAGATAATCATTATATAATTAGGCTTTTACTATTTCAAATTTTCTTTTTTATGTGTAAATATTAAAAAACACTATTAATGAGTCAGTGGATACAAACTTAATGTTTTTTATTTAATCTACCTCAAATTCAGCACCACAATTAGTACATTTTGGCTCATCAGCACTTACCATGGCTTTACATATCGGGCATTCAAAAATCTCGCCGCCAAACGATACCCCGCATTTTGGACATTTAGTTAGATCTGCAGGTACAAGTTCACCACAACTCCCGCATTTTGCCAGATCTCCCCCCTCTTGAACGGCTTCGCTTTCTTTAGGTAGTGGCTTCTTTTTCTTTTTCGGTGGCTTGGCGGCCTCTTTCTTTTTATCGGGTGCTTCGGCTGGCTTATCAGGTTCCTCTTCCCATTCAACACTTTTATCTTTTTTAGGCGCACCAGCCTCTGCCTGAATAGTAGGTGTACCTGAAATCACGCCTATCTTTTCTTGAAGCGCTAATAATTTCTTAAGATCGCTTTCAAATGAGCCGAATTCGGTCTCAATGGTCTTTAAATCCTGGCTCAACGCTTCTTCTAAAGGCCCGACCTTCAAGCCCATGCTTTTCCATTCGTTCAATTTGGCTTGGAATCCGGCTCGTTGTGACTGGTCTTGAGCTATCTTATCCTCTAAGCCCGGTAGCTCTTGCTCTATAGCCTCAATCGCGGTTGGATCCTTTAATTTCGATTCGATCGAATTTGCGTCCTCTTTGAACCAAATTGTATCCAAACTATTGAATTTAGATGCTAGATTTTTTAAGGTTTCAATTTTTGCCTCTAAATCATCTGCAACTTTCTGGGCGGTTGCCAATTTACCATCTATTACATTTTCGAGATCTGTAACGATGAATTCCTCATTTCGCCATGCTTCTAACTTGGTCCTTATTACTTCCCTTAGTATTTTTGCCTGCTCGATCTTATCTTCCAATTCGGTTAGCACTTGTTGAAGGTCTGCAACTGCATCTGGGTCTTTAATTCGTGATCTTATCGGATCTGCTTCCTCTTTAAAACCCTTTAGATCAAATCCATTGAATTTCTCTTCCAAGGCTTTTAAATTTGAAATATCCTGCTGCAATCTACTGAACTCAGTCTCCAATTCGGATAAGTTACCCTCTAAAAACGATTCGATTCTGGTAATAATATAACCTTCATTCGTCCAAGCTTCTAAATTCTCGTTGATCTCTGCACGCCGCGCTTTATCTGCTTTGATACTCTCAGCTAACCCGGAGATATCCTGCTCTATCTCGGCCTTCAAATCAGGGTTATTCAATTTTGCCGCTATTGCATCTGCCTCGGCTTTAAAGTTCTTTGTGTCTAATTTTTTAAGTTTGGATTTTAGATCTTTCAAGCTTTGGATGTCATCGGTCAGAGTTGTAAACGCATCCCATAAACTCTCAATGTTGCCATCAATAATGCCTTCCACTTTATCAACAATAAAACCTTGCTCTTTCCATTCATCGATCTGGCTTCGTATCTCATTTCGCTTTTGCTCGACTTCCGCGATTTTCGTCTCGAGCTCTGCGAACTGATCGGAGGTCTCTTCAAGCACCTCGACATCCTTTAATTTGGCCTGGATCGTTTCAACCTCGGCCTCAAATCCTATGGTATTTAAATTCCCCAATTTCTCGCCGAATTCTTGTAATTTAACTAACTTATTTTTAAAACCCTTAAATGAATTTTCGATCACATCTAATCTTCCAGTAATAACACCCTCGAGGGATGTTGTGTTAAGGCCATTATTCTTGTAATCTTCCATTTTAGTCCTGAATTCTGCTTTCTTGGCGTTGATCTCGACGGCTTTGGCTTCCAACGCATTCACTTGTTCCGTTACTTCAGTAAGATTGTCGGGGTCGTTCAAGTTGGCACTCAGTCCCTCAATTTCTTGGGACAGCTCCTCCATTTCCAAGGCTTTCAATTTCTCGGCAACCTTTTTTAAATTATGTAAATTCTTTTCATAGTCAATAAATGCCGGTTCTGCATCTTGAAAATTCTTTTCACTAAGTGTATTTTCGAGGTTTGTAATAACATAGCCTTGGGAACTCCAATCTTCCATCATTTGTCTTAATTGGGCCTTCTTTGCCTTTTCCTCTTCTATTGCTTGCCCTAGTGCCGCTAAATCCGCCTCGATCTCCGGGATCTTATCAGGGTCCTTTAATTTCTCTAAAATCGTATCTTTTTGCGTGTTAAAACCTTTGGTTTCCAAGTCGCTGAGTTTACCCTTTAATTCCTTTAGGGTACTTATATTATCCATAAAAGTCGTAAATTCGTCCCAGGCTTTGGCAAAATCCTCTTCTATTGTACTTTCAAGTTTGGCGACCTCATAGCCATCTTCACGCCATTTCTCTATCTGTTTTTTCAGCTCGGTCACCCGCACCTCGCGATCTTGAATTGCACTCTCCAGGTCGGCCAATTCCTTATCTAAATCCGTTATCAATATTGGATCCTTAAGTTTAGATTGTATTGATGCGACCTCATTATCAAACCCATGTATGTCAAGTTCACCTAATCTCTGCTCTGCCTCATGTAGCTTCCTGATCGCTTTCTTATATTCTTTAAAAACAGGTTCGATCTCTTCTAATGGCTTTTCATCAAAGCCTTCGATGTCAACAATAGAATATCCATCGATTTTCCAACTGTTGATTTGCTCCGTGATCTCGGCTTTGCGCGCTTCTTCCTGTGCTTTACGCGCGGTCTCTTCTTTCTCACGCGCCTCCTCTTCTAAAATTTCTTCTAAGTTCTTCTCTATATTCAAATCGTCAGGGTCAATTCTAGCCTTTGAGAATAAAGTCACCATCAACCCAATATCTTCAATATCTGAATGCACCTCGATGCTGCTGTCTTCTTTGATCGAATCCTTGATCAAGTGTTTTATTGCACCCGACCCGGAATATGTTGTCTCTTGATGTTCATAATCCGATAAAATCGGCGAACCCTCTTCTAGTAATATTTGACCTTTCGAATCTGCACCTTCTTTTGTATAGTTTATTTGAAGGTAACCTGAAAATGATTGCTCTTGAAGCTCATTTAAGATGTTTTTTAACGATTCCGGTCCACCTGGAATAGTTTTTGTGATATTACCCTTTGGTAGTTTCAATGTTCAATCCTCCCAAAAAATCACGCGGTTTTCTTTTTCTTCTTTTTCTTTTTATCTTTCTTAGTCGGTTTTTTATCTTCAACAAGCCCAGCACCAAACTCAGTACCGCAATTATCACATTGTGTAGCATCAGCGCTAACCATAGCATGACATTTTGGACATTCATACGTCTCTCCGGTAAAGCTCACACCACATTTTGGACATGATGGTGCATTGGCTGGAATAAGTTCTCCACAATTTCCACACTTTGCATAGTCAGAAGACTCCTCATCATCACCAGCGGGCGCTGCCGCAACTTTATCGGGTGGTGCCGGCGCTTTCTTTGCTGGTGCTTTTTTGGATGGTGCCATCTCAACTTCAGGCTCCTCTACAATTTTCTCTTTCTTCAATGTATCCAATCTGGTCTTCAGTGTTGATAAACGCTCACCAAGCGAAGATAACCCTTCTGATATGTGTACTGCTTTAGTTGGTCTCTCCTCATCTGCATCTGCCTTTGTACCCACTTCATCGCCGAAATCTTTCAATACCTCTTTTGCTAGATCTTCTGTTACTTCTGCGTCCATGAGTTTTGCATGAGCGATGATCTTGGTTAAAGACCCGCGTAATTCCCTTATATTACTCTTAACTTTACTTGCAATCAGATGCATGACTTCATCTGGGACCTCAAGATTCTGTTTCTTCGCTTCCCTTCGTAAAATAATGATCTTTGTCTCCAAACTTGGGGGCTGAATATCTGTAATTAATCCACCCTCAAATCTTGATCTTAACCTTTCTTCAAGATTTTTAATGTCTTTCGGCGGACGGTCACTTGATACTACGATCTGTTTGTGTGCATTATATAACGCATTGAAGGTATGGAAAAATTCTTCCTGAGTTGCCTCTTTTCCTGCAAGAAACTGAATGTCATCAATGATCAATAGATCTGCAGTTCGATACATATTTCTAAAGTTATCTAATTGCCCCAATCTTGTAGATTCGATCAGTTCATTTGTGAATTTTTCAGAGGAAACAAAAACGATATTCATTTCTGGTTTGTGTTCGTTTATATGATTACCGATCGCATTTAATATATGGGTTTTACCAAGTCCAACCCCGCCATAAACGAATAATGGATTATAAGCTTCTGCAGGCGCTTCAGCCACTGCAAGTGCAGCCGCATGAGTAAAACGGTTACTTGTACCGACCACAAAAGTATCGAATGTGAATTCAGGTCTCAATTCCAATTCAGAAACTACCTTTTTAGGTGGTGCCTTTTCCTTTGCAGGCGCCGCTGGTTCTTCTGGGGGCGCTTCGGTGGGGGGTGCCACCTCGCCCTCCGAAGTCGGTGGTACTGCGGGCTCTTCTGTTGGTGCCTTTTTCTCTTCGGGTTTTATACCCATTTTTGCTTGAAGTTCGCGCAGTTTCTCCAGATCGTCTTCAAATTTTGAAAATTCAGATTCTATTGTGTCCAGATCTTTTTCTAATATCCCATCAAGAGGTGATATATTGAGCCCTTCTTTCTTCCAAGTTTCTAATTTGTTGACATACTCATTTCGTTTTTCCTGATCCGCTGCAATTTTCTGTTCCAATTCAGTAATTTGTTTCTCGGCCTCTTCTAGATTTTCAATTTTAGTTAAATTTGATTTGATCGCTTCCGCCTCATCCGCAAACAATGTTGTATCCATACCTTCAAGTTTCTGCTTAAATTCATCCAATTTTTGGATGTTACCTTCGAACTCTGAAAACGCTGTTTGCGCAGCTTCTAAATCGCCCTCAAGCGTCGGTTCTAGTTCCGATACATCAAATCCCTGTTCGTTCCAAGCCTCTAATTTGCTCTTGAATTCATTGAGTAATGCTGCGGACTGCTCGATTTGCCCCTGTAATTCCGTGAAACCTTGTTCCACCTCTGCTACCGCATCCGGGTTGGTTAATTGCCCTTTGAGCTTGTCGACCGATCCTTCTACTCCCTTCGTATCTAAACTTTCTAATTGGGCACCGATCTCTTTCAATTTGGAAACATCTTGTTCTAATTTTGTATATTCAGGTTCCAAAGTCTCCAGTTTTTCTTCAAAGAATGGAGCGATCCTTGACACATCAAATCCTTCACCGGCCCAAACCTCTAAATTCTTCTTGATCTCATCTCGTCTTTCAGTTACACTCTTGATCTTCTCTTCTAACCCAGTAACCTCTTGAACTGCCTCTGCAGCTAATTCCGGATTCATTAATTTCGCGGTAATTGCTTCGGCCTCGCCTTCATAACCTTTAATATCAATTGTTTCGAGTCTCTTTTGGGTTTCCTGCAAACTCTGAATTTGGTCGGTAAGGTCCGTAAAAACATTTACTATCGTTCCAATATCGCCCTCAATAACTTCCTCAAGTTTGGTTACAGTATAACCTTGCTCTTTCCATTCGTTCATTTTTGCGGTTATTTGGCCGCGCTGTTCCTCAAGCTCGCCAATTTTACCTTCAAGCTCGGAAAACAGCCCGGAAATCTCATCAATTGCATCTGTATCTTTTATTTTTGACTGGATCGCTTCCACATCCGCTTCAAAACCAGTTGTATTCAAACTACTTAATTTATCACTTAACGCTTGTAATTTTGATAATTTGTCATCAAACTCGCTAAATGCCGCTTCTATTGTCTCGAACTTGTCTGAAATCGCTTCCTCAAGACTTGCGACATTATAACCTTCACCTTTTAATTGTTCTAATCTAGTGACATAACCTTGTCGCCGCTCCTCAAATTCATGGGCTTTGGCTTCAACCTCTTGTACCTGGTTAGTCAATTCTTCAATCGCTGCCGGATCTTTTAGATTTGATTTTATCGTTTCTATCTCACCCGCCAGATCCTCGATCTGTAACGCATCTAATCGCTGATGCAATTCCTTTATGGCGAGAATGCTTTTTTCAAATTCCATAAAAACCGTTTCCGCCTCCTCAAACGATTGATTTTCAAGTGTTTCTTCAAGAGTTGTAACGACAAACTCTTCTCCGCGCCAGTTCTCCATCATCAATTTCAATTGCTCTTTTTTTGCCGATTCTTCTTGGATCATATTTTCCAATGCCGTTAAATCGGCTTCGATCTCTGGAATTTTATCTGGGTCCTTCAGTTTTTCCAAGATTGCTTGGGTTTGAGAATCGAAACTTTTTGTTTTCATCCCCTCTATCTTTTTTGCTAGCTCTTTTAAGGTCTGGATGTTGTCAACAAATTTAGTAAATTCTTCCCAGGCTTTGCCAAAATCGCCTTCGATCGCAGCCTCTAATTTACCAACTTCATAACCCTCATCACGCCAACTGTCGATGCGTTTTTTCAACTCCTCTTTGCGGACTTCTTGCTCTTTTATGTTCTCCTCCAAGTCCGCTAGTTCTTTTTCTACCTCAGAAATTAATTCAGGGTTGTTCAGTTTCGCTCTTATTGCTTCGACTGTCGAGTCGTAGCCTGTAGTATCAAGCCCCTCTAATTTACCAACTAATTCCTGAATTTTCCCGATCGCAGCTTCAAATTCATTGAATACAGGTTCAATATTTCCTAATGCTTCACCCATTACCTCTTCTAATTTCTGGACGTTAAACCCACTTGATTTCCAATTATTAACCTGTTCTGAAATTTCAGCTTTTCGGGTCTCTTCTTGCGCTTTGCGCTCTGCTTCCTCTTTTGCCTTGCGCATCTCTTCTTCAAGATCTTCTAAAATTTTATCAATATCAACCTGATCAGCTTCTACTTTAGCCTTTGAAAAAAAGGTCAACAACATATCAACATTTTCAATATCGGTATGTACTTCAATATTACAGCTTTCATCGAGCGAATTCAGAATTAGGTGTTTAACCGCGTCCATCCCTGAAAAAGAACCTTGTGGCGATTCAAACTCACATAAAACTGGTGCACCCTCTTTAAGAACAATCTGGGCTTTGGCTTCGCCATCCTCTTTCGGAACTGTTAGCTCGAGATAGCCTGAAAAGGACTGGCCTTGAAGCTCATTCATCATGTTCTTTAGCTTGTCAGGTCCGCCAGACTCGGTTTGTGATATCTTACCTTTGGGCAACTTCAATTCTTCTTCCCCCGCATTAATTGCCGATTATTATTACCTATATAAACTTACGTATTAAAAGTATTTTTAATATTTATTGGTAAATATAAATAATTATATATTATTTTAGGGGTCGACATAATACGATTTATAGTTTATAATTTTTACTGAATACAAAATAACTCATTTGATATATTTAGTTTTAACTAATTTTGACCATTCTTCAGTAAATTCGTTACGGTTTATATCCTGTAATTCACCAATTACGATCTTCTTGTTCGCTCCTTTCTGTTTCTCCTCCAATATCTTATATCTACTGTTTAGCATTGTATTCTTCTTGTACCAATCCCAATTCGCTTTGGCTTCGCGCAACTTGTTTTTACGGCCATAGCCAGTTGGGCAGGGCACCATCATTTCTATGAATGCAAAGCCCTTCTTTTGGATACCTTGTTTTATGGATTTAATAGTTTCGTAAGGATAACCCAAAGGCCATCGTGCGACATAAGGTGCACCAGCGATAATCGCGAGTTCTGAAAGGTCGAAGGTGTCCTCAATATTGCCAAATGGGCTGGTAGTTGTGAAACCGCCCACGGGCGTAGTCGGCGAGAGCTGTCCACCAGTCATCCCATAATTGTAATTGTTAATTGCGATGACAGTAAGGTCAACATTTCTACGCGCTGCATGTATGAAATGGTTGCCGCCGATGCCTGCAAGGTCACCGTCACCTGTGAAAATGATCACTGTTAAATCCGGGTTGGCGGTTTTTATGCCGGTCGCAAATGCAACTGCACGACCGTGTGTCGTGTGCAAACCATCCGCATCTATATAGCCCGGTAACCGCGACGAGCACCCGATCCCGGAGCAAAACACAACCTTATCGATATCAAGATCTAATTCATCAATTCCCCGAAGTGCATAGTTCAATACATTTCCATTTCCGCAACCAACACAGAAAATTGAAGGATACATCTTTTCTTCGATATATTTATCGCGAATGTGTTTCGCTTTATTGAACATATTTATGTGGCTCCTTTATTGTCATTAGGTATCGAAGCTTGGTTTCGGGCTCGTATCGTAATATGGTTTGGAAGCTCGACTCGAACTTCGAAACCGAGACGAAGCCGCTAAACGAGCGTCGATACTAGCTTCGAATCCGAAGCCTAACTTCAACACCAAATGTGCTAGATTTTCGATATTCGGATTTATTATTTAACGGATTTTGTTACTGCTTCTACTATTTCCTGAGGCGAGTGTATCTCACCGCCAGTTTTCGGTATGGATATAACCTTGCATTTACCATATGCAAATTCCAATACCTCATGATAGATCTGGCCTAAATTCAACTCTGGGACATATATAATATCAACTTGCTTGGCTAATTCTGTAATTTCACTTTGAGGAAATGGCCAGATCGTAATTAACCTCAGATAATTCGTTTTTATACCCTTGCGATTTAATGTTTTGGTCGCATGTAAGGTCGCACGAGAGGTAATGCCAAAACTGATCATTCCAATTTTAGCCTTTTTAAGGTACTTCTTCTCAACTTTCATCAATTTCTTGCGATCATCTGATATTTTTTCAGAAAGCCGCTTAACTAATGTGTGATGGATTGGCTGGTCATCAGTCGCAGGTAACCCATTTTGTTTATGCGTCAACCCTGTGACATAGGTATGATAACCTGTACCGAACACTGCCATAGGTGGAATTTTTGTTTTGTCGCTCTTAAAGGGCACATAATCTTCTTTAGAAACTGTTGGCGGTTTACGTTCAATTATTTCAATATTTTTAAAATCTGGTATTGTAATCTGTTCACGCATGTGGCCTACTTCACCGTCCGTTAGTAATATTACCGGGTTGCGATAATATTCTGAAAGATTGAATGCTTCAAGAGTGAGCTCCATGCACTCCTGTACCGAATTCGGGCACAACGCAATAATTTCATGGTCACCGTGTGTGCCCCAGCGCGCCTGCATCATATCGCCCTGAGCGCCTTCGGTGGGCTGGCCGGTTGACGGGCCGGAACGCTGGACATTGACAATAACACAGGGCGTCTCGGTCATGCAAGCATACCCGATATTTTCCTGCATTAATGAGAACCCAGGGCCGGAGGTGGTGGTCATTGCCTTTGCTCCGGTCCATGAAGCGCCGATGATTGCACTTATGCTAGCAATCTCGTCTTCCATCTGGATCGTGCAGCCGCCCACACTGGGCATCAACCGCGCCATGATCTCGGCAGTTTCAGTCGCGGGTGTGATAGGATAACCTGCGAAGTATCTACAGCCTGCTAATAACGCGCCGTATGCACAGGCTAGATCACCTTCGATGAACTGGATCTTTTTGCCCAGGATCCTTTGTATACGTTCGTAATCCTTTTTGTACATGTGTAAGCTCCTTTTGGGATGTGGGGTGGGGTATGGGGGATGT
Source organism: uncultured Thermoplasmata archaeon (assembly GCA_965372445.1). GTDB lineage: Archaea > Thermoplasmatota > Penumbrarchaeia > JAEHCK01 > CBDVCJ01 > CBDVCJ01. The sequence continues at coordinate 27,269 of CBDVCJ010000008.1, forward strand.
GGGCGGGATGAGGTAAAACAGTACTTACCCTTATACCACAAACCACACCCCTTATTTAGACAGTTTCATACCTAGTTTATAGCCTTTTTCAAATGCGGCTACATTAAGTTTCTCCGTACCTTTTGGAATATTATCCAAAATGGTCTTCTTCATGAAATTTTTAGTTGTGAACTTCAACACCGGAGTGAGATACCCCAGCATAACAATATTTGCCACGATCTTTCGTCCAACCTTCTCGGCAGTCTTGGTGAATGGAACTTCAGTTATATTTTTGAATTTCACCTCGGGGTTGACCTCTACCAACCCCGAATCAATGAAAATCTTACCGGATCTTTTGGTTTGGGACCAATATTTATCCAATCCCGGCTGTGAAAGTGCGATAAGTACATCAGCTTCAATAACTCGCGGGTAATCTATTTCCTTATCTGCGATAATGATCTCAGAGCGAGCCGCGCCACCGCGCGATTCCGGGCCGTAGGATTGGGTTTGTACCGCTTTCTTACCCGAATTTACAGCACACTCGCCCAGAATTCTACCTGAGAGCACTATACCCTGCCCTCCGAAGCCTGCAATACGAATTTCCTGACGCATTTTTATCCACTTAGTTAGAATTTCAATTGAGATAAATCAATCTGGTATATTAAATTTTCAACACCATATCTCCAGATATTGCCATAAAACATCTGTATATAAATAACTTTTTAATAAAACGGGTTTAGAAGCTCGGAAGTTAATATTGGCTATTTTTGCGATTTATTTTATTATTGTATCCTATTAGTGGCAAGTTTTGGGATGTGGTTTGTGGTATGAGGTATGTGGGTAATGCAAAATTCCAAGTACCAAACCTCCAAGAGCCAAACAAGCTCCAACTTTGGAAATCCTGAAAGGATTTTCAATGCGAGGCAACTTGACGAAGTAAGTTGCCGCAAGTACCAATA
>CBDVCJ010000009.1:0-28062 GCA_965372445.1 uncultured Thermoplasmata archaeon
CTTTTACTTCCCTGTATATTATATTTTATATAGCATAAAAAAATATATAAAATTAGTTTATTACCAGTCATCTGATAATAAAGTTAGGTAAGAAATTAAATAAACCAATGACTCATCTTGTTAATGATGCTGGAGTGAACCCCTCAAAGTGCACAACTAGTTAAGCAACCAGCCCTATGAGTAAAAAATCAACATTAGAAGATATAATATCTGACTCAAATAAAAAAGGTCGTGGTAGGATTTCTAAGGGGGATATTCCTCTAAGCTATACTAAAGAAGTTGAAGAATATTTCAATACAATACCATATGCAAAAGAATGGCTTAATTCAATAGTAAGGCGTAGAGGAAGCTCTATTCGTTCCCAGCAGAATTATATTGCTTATCTTGTTCATGTAAGTAAAGTAACAGGAATAAAGGACTTTCGTAAAATTAAGTATGAAAATATAAACAATTATGATAATTTAATGCATCAATGGGGAATGGCTACAAGAACCAGGAGGCAAGCTCTAAGTGTAGTATGCAGCCATCTTCAATATTCAGAAATTTTGGATCTCAAATTAGTAAATAAAATTAATAAAGAACTAAAACCAGGTGAACCAAGGGATGAACATAGGCAATATTTGAGTGATATTCCAAATGTAATTCAAACCTGGAATGATTATATTGACAGTTTGAAGAATAAATACAATAAATTCACGTTGAGAATATTGAGTGATTGCGGATTAAGAGAAGAAGAGCTTGTAACCAGAAATATAGAAGATTTTGATGTTGATAATTTGTGTATTCATGTAGTTGGAAAAGGAAAAAAATACAGGAAAGTTGAATTTGTAGAAGATCATGAAGAACGAATTTTAAAAGTATATTATCAATATTTACGGAAAAGAAAGTCACCAAAAAGTTAGATAATGAAAATTCCCTGCTTGTTACAAAGTTCGGGACCAGGCCTACACCAAGATCCATTTATCAGCTTGTGAGTTATCATACCAAAAATGCATTAAATAAAAGTTACTCGCCACATAAATTAAGACACTTTACAGCTTCATGGCTTGCCAAACTTCGTGATAATAATGGAAATCTATTGTATGAGCCAACCCGAATAATGAAATTTTTAGGCCACGAGTCTTTCGATACAACGATCAGATATATTCATACATTTGCAAAAGGCAGGGGCAATATTGGAAATAAAGTGAAGGAAAAATTCAACATAAATTATTCGGATGGCAGCGTAGACGATCTAATCAAGAACTGTCCTTCAGAAGATTTACCAAAATTAGTGATCAGACTACATTTACAGGGGAAGATCACAGAGCCCCAATTAGATAAATACATGATTGTCTTGGGTGTGAAAAATAGGGTTTAGTGATGAATATTTTATCCTCACCAACACTTCACTCGGAAGTATTTAATTACACTAATTCAATCTTTATCTGTTATATGCTTATTATTTCTTATCATAAAAATTTCTTGCTATTTGGGATAAATGGTTGGCATCAAATCTATTTAAAAAATCAATTAGGCTATTCGCTTGCACAATTAGACACCCCATCTTTGTAGCAAGTTCTTTTGAATGATCTGGCAACATAAATAACGGGCTTGATTTTAGAGGCAACATTGGTGATACAGGATAATCAAAAAGAACCCATTTCACATCTGAAACCTCTACAGAAGATTCATCTAACAATCCAGTAGATAAATCCACTTCTAGATTTTCGGAATCAATTACATGTAAATTTGCAGTTGTAACTAACATTGGAAATACTATAGTAACATCGTCAATACCTCCTAGATTTTGTTCTTTGTGCATTTGGCTCATTGCGTGTCCAGCTTTAATTAAGAAATGAATTTGAGCCATAGAAAGAATACCACATGTTTCATACACAATTTTTCTATTATCAATTTTTTCATACTTTTTGCTTTCAATAACATTGTCACATATTGGGGGTATTATTGGTGAATTTTCTATATTACAATCATAAAAAATTGTTTCAATTTTTGGAATATTTCTTATTTTATCAAAAATAGCTGCAGAAATAGAAAATCTATCAGACTGATAGTAACCACCAGATAATTTTGTGAAAAAAAACCAATCCTTCTCATAAGCTTTTTTACATTCTATTAATAAATCAATCGACCATTTTGGTGGATATCTGAAAGGTTGTTCTGCAAAACATAATGCAATATCTATAGTAGGAGGAACAAATTTTGAAGAATAATAATCACCATAGATATTTAATGGAACTTCACTTTGATGAGGATAATAATCAGTTTTGTTATCGAGTAATAATTTTTCAATTTCTTTTTGAAGTGGAAAACCAGACTCCCCAATAATTCTTTCAATCTTTTTTTTCTTTGCGATTATAACACATCCTTTGAAATGAAAATATATGATATAAATTTATTCTTCGTAAGGATTGTAATGACCATGAAATAACCTTGGTAGATCAAATAAGGGACAAAGATAAAATATTTGTATGGAGTCATTCGTCGTTAACCCCCTGTCCTTCAATCCTTATTGTTCTTAAATGAATATAAAAATTGTGTTATTTTTCCATCTTTGCTTACATCTTATTTACAATTATACAATACTTTTAAAATAGATGCTAAATAGTCTGACAATTCTTTCTGATTCATTTCATTCTCGCTTCAAAGCGAGTTTTCCATAACACACATTAGTAGTTTGTATATTTAAAATACGCGAGAATATAGGTAATTATTAGCTCTTGAACGAAGTATAATTATTATTACTTTCTCTTGCTTCCGATGACAATTTCATTAATAGACATATTGATTCAATAATTAAGGGAATACAGTCAATATTTTTACTTTTTAAGTCAATATCTAAAAACGAAAGATCTTTGCCGGCACATACAACATTAGAAATTATTTTAGGATTCTTGTGAGCCAAGCCGTTTCTAATTTTATTTAACTTATTGACAAATTTTAGATCTCCTTTATTAAGAATGTTTAAGTCTATCAGTATTGATACTACAGCGGGTAATGAAAAACGTTCAAAAGCCTTAATAGCAATTTCCTTTTTCGATTGTTTTGCTAGATACCCCACAGTTTCTCTTATTGCAAATCGTTCTAAAACACTATGTAAATCTATAATTGCTGGACCATTCATATCAAGAGCATATAAAGTTAAGGGACCATCCATAAGAGCCCATGTAAGATTTTCAGCTCTAACCCTTCTATCTATATTATCCGTAGTAAACTCTTTATCAAAACTATCAAGAAATACGTTCAATTTCTTTTTCATTTCAGGCACATTATTTTCAATTGAAATTATTAATTCCTCTATTGTTTTATTAATCTCTAAATCCATACTTCAGAATCAGCTCCTTTTACAATTTGGACACCAATAAAGTGGCATTCAGTTATCTCCGTTCCTTCATATATTTTTAACATTTCTAGACCTTTTACTGCCAACCACGCCTATTGCAACGAAACCAAAAGGTCCAGTCGCATTTATATTAACATCCTTTAATTCCCAATTTTTTAATCTCACCTTTGCTTCTCTCCGAATTGGTCCAATTGGTTCACGCTCGATTAAATACTCTACAATTGTCGACATTTTTTCACCTCCTTCTATGCTTCAACATTCCCTGAGAATATTGAATATATATTTCCTTTGTCGTGTATATTATTTTCGGTCGCATATTTTAATTTTAAAGGAAAAAATTTTACTAGCTTAAACTTATAGTAGATGAATAAAGGAAGTATAAAAATGGATAATGAACAAAAATACATATGGTCATATTTAGATTATTTTACCGAGAAAGAAAGAACGTCAGAATATATAAAATCTAAGATGAGTTCTCAAAATTTTAAAATATATTATTCAAAAGTAATGGATGCAATAAATGAAAATAATATACCGAATCTAGAAAAACCTGATTTAATAACAGAAGAATTTCTCGATCAACAGAGTGAAGAGGTTGTATATAGTATTAAACAAGCAAGGGAATATTTTGATATGGCCGAAAAAGTATCATTAAATATTAAACCGTTAATAATATATTATGGAATGATCTCACTATCAAAAGCCTTATTAGACTCAAGTCTTTTCTTCCAAGATAAACAAACCAAACATGGAATTGTTGCCGATAAGAAAGGAAAACAAGGTGAACCATACCATTCTGCGCAAATATCTTCAAATGGTTTTTTCCCCCGATTTGCTGCTTGTTATTCATATAATATTGGAAGAAATATCGGGAAAAGTGGAATATATTACTATGAAGAAATTTTAAAATTAATTTCAAGTAAGGACTATATAAATTTTAAAGATCTAATTTATAGTTTAAGATTTAGTATCGATAATAATTATTTATCAAAAACGAAAGATAAATTTACAATTGTGTTTGGAGAATACGATCCTCCTTTTCATATAGACCCTATTAGTTCATATTTTATTTCTATGTACCTGTTATCAAATTTAGTAAGATACAGACCTGCTGAATGGTCAAAACTTATAATGGGGTCAAGAAATAAACTAGACTGGATTCTTAAGGATGTTATAGAAATTTCATGTACGGATTATCCTTACTTTATATTAAATGAATTTAAGAAATATTGGCCAGACTTAGGGGAAGAGTGGGATTGGGGATTGGGGATTTGAAGAAGATGAATCCTAGATACCAATTATTATTACCAATAATTAATTTCATTATCATTTAAATACACTTTCTAGAACAATTCAAGGTTTCTTCTACAATTCCCGATTTTTCTTCAATAATTCATAGTTTGTGTCACAAATGCTATTTATGTAAAATCCCATTTTAATATTACAACAGATCTTGAAATTCAACAAATAAATGGAACGATCAGAAGGTGTAAATATGGAAAAACAGCAGGCGAAAACTGTAATACTGGTAATAATATGCTTTGTTATTGGGATCATATTGGGAATTTTTCTCGAGCCGATCCTTATGGAAGATGAGGACGAGGTCAACGGTTGGGAAATTTTTCATTCTGACCTGGAATATAAACCGATAATCGACCCGGCGAATTTTGTCGACACGATCGACAATCCCTGGTACCCGTTAACCCCCGGCATAAAATTGATCTATGAAGGCGAAACCGAAGACGGTCTCGAACGTATCGAGGTCTATAATACTAAAGAAACTAAGATCATAATGGGCGTCACCTGTACTATTGTGAGGGACACGGTCTCGATCGGTGGCGAGCTTTTTGAAGATACTTATGATTGGTTCGCGCAGGATATAGATGGTAATGTCTGGTATTTTGGCGAGGATTCCAAAGAATACGAAGACGGTAAATGGAATCCGGAAGGCTCATGGGAAGCCGGTGTGGATGGTGCCTACCCCGGAATTATTATGTTCGCCAAGCCAATCGTAGGGGTCTCTTATCGTCAGGAATATTACGAAGGCGAGGCCGAGGATATGGGGGCAGTGGTTAGCATGGGCGAATCTTTAACGGTTCCATATGGGTCATACGATGATCTTTTAGTGATAAGGGACTGGAATCCAGACGAACCTGAGGTGGTAGAACATAAATATTATGCAAAAGGGATTGGTGTAATTAAGGAGGAGGTTATAAGGGGCGATCCTGAACATGTCGAACTTGTGGATATTGTAACCATTTAGAGTCGACCCGTCACCCAGTCTCCCTGTCAGCCGGTCAGTCTGACAGACCGGTAGACTGGAAGACCGGCAGACAGGTAACCATTAAATTCGATCATCTATCGCCAAATTGTTACTTTCACCATTTGGCCCTATTTCGGCTTCTGTTTAAGTACTGGTTTTAGGGGTTTTAGTGGTGCCGGACCTATTCCTGGTGAAATGTTTGCGGTGGGAGATAATATTGGTTTAACACCTTCCGGCTCTTGGGTTCCCAAATCAGGTTGACTTCGCTTATTACGGGTTATAATCAACGTAGTAATAATAATTCCAATAATAATTATTAATATCAACACCCAGATCCAAAAATATTCGGTCTTTTCTTCTACTTCTGCCGGGATCGCCTCCACAAGAGGATCCAAATAGAAATCTTGGTCGGTGTCACTTATCACAACAACTCTAGCCGATGTCGGTTCATATCCGTTTTTAGAAACATTTAAAGTATATACGCCGCCCGGTACCGTTAAAAAATAGCCACCAGATCGATTTGTTAAAACTGTGACACCACCATTCGAAACACCGACACCTACGAGCTTCACAGTTGTATTGGTTTCATAAACATAACCGCTAACGGTAAACCATCTTTCAGCGATTATCGATTCAGGCTTGACCTGAATAGTTACCATTACAGTATCGGTCGCGCCGTCATCGTCCATTACAGTTAAATAAACATAATAAGCCCCGGGAATCGTAAACGTGTGATTCGGATACTGATATGAGAGATTTAAGGGCGGTTCCAATATATTTGCAGCCGTTATGCCATCATTAAAATCCCAGAAAAATAACAATATTGTCCCATCGATATCATACCCCGAGCCAATAAACGAAACGTTCAAAGGTGCAATTCCGGTTGCAGGAAAGGCATCTAAGGTCGCTATTGGCGGTTGATTTGGCGGCGGTGGCACAACTGCGGGTCCAATAACATTGATCGAAATATTACTGGTATCAACGGCACCATCATCATCTTTTACTATGATCACGACCTTATATATTCCACTATCCCCGAACTTACAACATGCAACATCATTTATCGATATTGGGTTGACCTCCAGGCTTGGATAATTATCAGGATAGAGCTCGTTGTTCAAATATATCGTTTGATTGTCAGGTACACCTGTATACCCCCATAACCATTCAATTGTGAGATCGTCGCTGCCGGGGTCGGTTGCAATGGCAGCTAAGGTTACGGTCTCGTTTTTACTGATCGTCACATTCGAGATCGTGTATAATGTCGGTGCCACATTTTGAACTGTTACTAATGCACTATCTCTAGCCATATCGGTCTCATTAATATCCTTTTTCCGCACTTCAAGGATCGCCATGCCGATCCAATTATCGCCAAAAACATGCGTCACCTTGGGCTCATCGTACCAACTTGGATCCGGGTCCCACTTTCCATCGCCATCGAAATCCCAGCGGTACTCTAACTCACCACCGTTAGGGTCATATGAAAGTGACGCGTCAAATGTAATCGGGGAACCCTCAGTGGTCGAATAAGGCCCACCGGCCTCGGCGACCGGCGGTTTGGGAAGCGGCTCCGGCGGCTCGGTGGGGATGACCTTCTCCAAAGTTAGAAGTGCCCATGTTGTGGATAATATTAGGTTCTGATCACTATGAAGGCATTGCGGCCATGACCCATTAGGATCCTGCTGGCCGATTAAGATCGATGCGAACTCATCATACCAATCACGCTCCGTAAATTCATCACCTTCAATATCAATGTAGTCAATACCACTATACTCAAACCCTTTCATCAAACAAAACATGGCTTGATATTCAGCCGGGTTTTGACCGATACCCCATCCCGGGTTTGTATTATTATCCTCCCAATGCCTTTCAATATAATCCATCGCATCCTCGAAGCGTGTATCGGTTGGTCTGTCCCCATAATATGTCATCTCGAAGATCAAATTGCCCGTTCGAAGTTGATTTGCGCTATCGGGACCGGGTGAATAATAGCTACCCCCATCGTAACCGCTTGGATCACCGTCAACGGGATCTTGTATGTTATCTATCCAAACATTAAGCTTGTTCTTGACCCATTCAGGAACCGTACACCCAAATTCCTCAGCAGCTGCAAGGCCCAATACTATATACCCGCTATTGGAGTTATCGGCACTGGAATTTTGGTTGCTAATGGCGCTGTAACCCCAACCACCTTCCGAGTTATAATAGTCTCCTTGTGCATATGCGACCCAATCTACTGTATCTTGAGCAAGTTCAAAAAAAGTATCGGCTGATTGATCGCCATCAAGATCTATTCCGCCATCGTTTGCCCTGGTGGGCGCATTACTTGCCGCAAGCGCCATCAAACATATGCCAGTACTGTAGGAAACATGACTGCTGCCGGAACTAAAACAAATGCCGTAACCATTTGGTCTGGCATCCGGATCGTCTAAGGATAGACCATGCTGCTGTTTGACCAAATTTTGTTTATGAAGGTAAATAGGAGTGCTAACGTTATTATTACTAATTCCAAAAACATATTTCCAGCCTTTAATGACATTATCCTTGTAGAGATAATTATTTTCAAACGGTGACAAAAACAGTTCACGAGCATAATCTTGTAGCTTTATTAAAACTAGACCGGTAGTGGCTAGTTTATATGATTCTATTCCCCAGGATCCATCTGCATTCTGCTGGCTTGCTACCCATGCAATACCTTTCGTTATAGAATCCTCGATCTCCTCATCGGATGCTCCATGGCTTACATTCAAGGGTAAAATGGTGAAACCCACGGTAATTAACATTAAAACTACTATAACTATTATTTCTTGCCGAAATATTTTAATCATTTTCAATGCCCCCCTTATTTCCCACTTGACTTTTTAGGCCGATCAGATTTTATTACACCGAAGAATATCACCTTTGTTAAAAGAAAGGCTGATTGATTGAAAATGTTACTGCCAGTTTTGATTATGTGTTTAGATATATATATGTATTGTTGTACAGTTTTTTGTATATTATTTATTTTTATGCAATATAATATCTAATTGATGTAATATAGATAAATAGGAGCTTATAAACGTTTTTATTATAGCTAGAGATTATTTTGTAAAATAATAATGTATGTTTCTCTAAATTTTTGAATAATGACGTTATAAGTGGTAAGACTGTAACTATGTCTACCTAGATTAGAGATTGGAGTTAGCAAACTGAAAGGCGATAGGCGACAGCAAGATTCGGCTTTCGCCTCTTGCCTTCCGCTTTAAAAATCCTAGTGGGATTTTTAATGCGAGGTAACTTGGCGAAGCAAGTTACCGCAGGAGGCAATAATATTTCATCCGTCTCTCGCCTTTCCAAGGGAATCTCCAATCCACCATGGTAATCATATATTGCTCTTACCACTAAAAAAATATACCTCACGAAATTGCGTTTGGGATGCACAAAATTAAAGTGATCAACGCTAAAATTGCGTAAATATAGATAACGTTATTGACCAGTGCTTTTTCACTCATTGGTTTTTTACTTAGAATATAATAAAAAAAATAAATACCAATAGCTTCAAGTGTTGGCTCATTGAAAATATGTGTTCAAATACTCGAAATCTTTTTATTGTTTAAAGTCATTGGCGTTAAAAAAGGATTACCCCTAAAGCACGAAAATTTAAAAGATTCTTATATGTTCACACTCCGGGGGGAGTTGAAATGAATGGTAGAGAAGATGTAATTACTGAATTTTCAAAAATAGATGGAATCACGCCTGTAAAAGCCGCAACTTTGTACGATGGTGGAATCACCAGCATGGACGTATTGAAGGGTTCGTCCTTGGAACAATTAACTAACATAAGCGGAATCGGGACGGCAACTGCGGAACAGATCAGGACTGCATTGCAAGGATTAGAAAGCGGTGCATCGACGATTGCGCCGACCGTAACCGCGACCCCGACCGTGGCTTCGACACCGGCGGCAGCCACCCCGGCACCTGCGCCCGCAGTAACTACCGCACCTTCGCCGGAAGTTACTAAAGAGCGCGAGGACGAGATCCGGAAACAGGCCGAGGATGAAACGAGGAAGAGACTTGAGCAGGAATACGAGACTAAGCTTCAAGAAGGCATCAATGCAAAAGAAGGCGAACTGAAGACCGAGCTTGAGAAGAAATCAGATGATAATTTACGTGAACGGCTCCGAATTTTGAATGATGATTTTACCAAGAAAGAAGAGGATATGAAAACAAAATCAGAAAACGAGTTCAAGGTCAGGGAACAAGAGTTACAAAACAAACTTGAGACCGAATATCAGACCAAAACTAGGGAATTAGACACGGAAAAGGATAGAGTTACGAGACATGAGGACGAGGTCAACAAAACCTCCGACGAGCTCAAAAAGTTGCAAGAAGAATTAACAAAGGATAAAGAGAACTTAACGAGACTCCGCGCTGATCTTTTAACCAAAGAAGATGCAATAACAAAACTTGAGAAAGATGTTTCGACCAAGCAATGGGAACTCCAAAATAAAGAAGAATCCATAACATCACGTGAGGAAGATCTGATCGAGCGCGAAAAGATGAGTATTTTGGATCGGGAACGCGATATAATTGTGAGGCAAGAGCGCATAATCGAAATGGAGAACAAGCTCAAAACATTACTGGACGATTTAACAACCGCCCGAGAGAAGGTATTAGAACAGGATAAGAAGACCGCTGAAGAAGAAGGCGCTTTACATCAGAAGAGCGAAAGGCTGGTGAAGGAAGAGAAAGCGCTCAATGAAAAAGAGGTAAATTTATTGAAACAAGATGAAGCGATCCGCAAAGCGCTAAAAGAAGGCGTACCGGGCATCCCCGATGAAGAGGCGCTGAAGTTAGCTGCGGAAAATATAGTGGTACCGAAAGTAGGTGAAATGCCAGCTGCAGCCCCACCAACGGGTGAAGCGCCAGCAGCAGATGGCAAGGCCGAGGTCAAGCAGTTCTCGTGCCCGTACTGTAACGGTATATTCTCTGCGGAAGCGACGGGTCAACCGATGGAAGTGTATTGCCCGAACTGTCAAGGTATTGTTACAATTTCATAATTTCACATATTTTGTATGTTGGGATTTATCGTTAATTAAATGCCATGGAGATACCCTGCTATCGATTCGTGATTTGGATACCACGGCATAACTTTATGGCGAGATACCCAGGCATCCTTATGAAATACTTCAGGTTGGGTATCAAAATGACGGAATCCGCTCAGGGTATCTTATTGGCAATTTATTAGCTTGGTATCAAACATATGATGTTAAATTGGTGTTCTTTCAACCTCCAGTCTATCCGCGGTCGGATACTCTTCAATTATAAAACAATTATACTTAACTGGATCGATCTCAGCTGCAATTTCTTCCAGCACCCAGGGCGCGATCTCAAGCCTGAATTTTTCTTCGTCAATTCCCATAAGTGAGGTTGGTACCTGAAATTCTTGACCCAAGACATCTTTTAATGATCGGAGTTGTTTTAAAATCACAGGTTTGGAATGTTTCGACGTGCCCGATAATTCTATTATACCCTTCAAGATAGTGCCGTCCTCGGTGATAATGTGATACTTTTGAGCGATATTTTTTGCGCGACGCATGATGCGATTGCGAAGCTGAATGGCGTCTTTGTAGCTGGACGAGCAGTAATGTAAAGCCATTTTGAATTTTTCATCGGATAATTTTTTTATTATTGCTTTGGCTAAAGATTCGCTGCCTTTAACTGCACTCGAAATATCGTTCTTGACGGAATAACCCCGTGCATTTAACGCTTCGAAATTTGTAGAGGAATATTCCAATTCGTTAAGATTAAGAAAATGTACACCCATTATTTCCAAGTCCGTCGCCAATTTCAGGATCTCGGCTTTAAAATCGGGCAGTACCGGGATCTCAACACCCACATCCATACTACTTTTTAACGCCTCGCTCAATAAATCCTTAAAGTCAGTTGAAAGTTTAACCCAGCTTCGAAATGGTGGGTGGAACCGAATTTCGTCCAGCCCGGCATTGGCCAATTGCTTGAGATATTTTTTATTAAAAGCAGCGGCGGTATATAGGTGGATGTGATGGCTCGTGCCAAATCGGCTCTTGAGCAATTTGATATATTTAAGAGTTCGAGCGGGTACCGCCATAGGGTCGCCACCGGTTATGCCAGTGCCTAGAGCATTGATCAATTTAGCTTCCTCGAGGATATCGCTATCCTTTTCAACCAGTTTTTCGTTCGCATAAATTACATCACGTCCTTTTTTCGCATCGGATAATGGACAGTAGAAACATCTACGGCGGCATTTGCCGGTGACCAGTAACACCATTTTTGCACCTTTGCCGCAGTGCTTACAACCTTTCTGTAATTTACCGGTGTAGACTGAATTTTTCGATAATTTCTTCAAAGTTCGTGACCGAGTCTTGGGTGCCATTGTTCTGCGTATAGAATATTGCATTTTAATTTTATCGGCTCGCAGAACAAAATTAATAAAGTTTAAACGTTATAGACCACTCTCAATCTTCAAATACCAATATCAGGGAGAACTAATAATGGTACTGGAATCGTTAGCAGATTCACTGCGTAGCACGCTCAAGAAGATCGCGAATGCGGCCTATATCGACAAGAGTCTGATCAAGGAGGTCGTTAAGGAGATCCAGCGTGCGTTGCTTAAGGCAGATGTTAATGTCAAAATGGTGCTTGAGCTCACGCAAACGTTAGAGAAACGTGCACTCACCGAGAAACCACCCGCAGGTATGAGCTCGCGCGAGCATGTAATACGCATTATCTACGAGGAAATGGTGAATATACTGGGCAAGACCCGCGATATTCCGCTTAAGAGACATATAATTATGATGGTCGGGCTTTACGGTATGGGTAAGACCACAACCTGTGGTAAATTAGCCAAATATTTCCATAAGAAGGGTTTGAAGACCGGGGTGATCGCCGGGGATGTACATCGCCCTGCAGCTTATGACCAATTAAAACAGCTCGCGGATATGATCAACGTACCTTTTTATGGCGAGCCCAGTAATACCAACCCGATAAAGATCGTAAAAAAAGGTCTCAAGAAATTTTCTAATGTTGATGTTGTACTTATTGACACCGCGGGTCGTCACGCGCTTGAAGACGATCTTATCACTGAAATGAAGGACATATTCAAAGCGACCGACCCGGATGAAAAGTTTCTGGTAATAGACGCGACCATGGGCCAGCAGGCTGGTCCGCAGGCCAAAGCGTTCCATAAGGCGATCGGGATCACGGGCGTGGTGCTCACGAAATTAGATGGCACTGCCAAAGGTGGCGGTGCATTAAGCGCAGTTGGCGAGACCCAGGCGCCGATCGTGTTTGTGGGGACTGGCGAGCATTTAGAAGATCTGGAGAAATTCGATCCCCCGCGATTCATCTCGAGACTGCTTGGGATGGGCGACCTTCAGACGCTGCTCGAGCGTGCACAGGAATCGATGGACCAGGATATGGCAGAGGAGACCGCGCGTAAGATCATGTCGGGTAAATTCTCGATCAAAGACATGTATAAACAGATGGAAATGCTGTCGGGGATGGGGCCGCTCCAGAAACTGTGGAATTTATTGCCGTTTGGGATGTCAGGAGGTAAGGTACCGGAAGGTGCAATGGAGGAGACGCAGGCAAAAATGCAGAAATTCAAGGTTATTATGGATTCTATGACCGACGAAGAGATGGAGAACGCGCAGATCATCAAATCTTCGAGGGTTAAGCGTATTGCAAGAGGTGCTGGTTGCGAAACCAAGGATGTAAAAGCGTTATTGAAATATTATAATATGTCGCGCAAGGCGGTCAAAGGTTTTTCAAGCAACCGCAAATTACGTAAGAAGTTAATGCAGCAATTGAAATTTGGTGATATGTCAGGTTGAAAAGGTGAGATCAAATTAAAATAGATACAATTTTGGAGGCACGAACATGCAGGAGCTAGATATAAGAAGGGGCCATTTCGGTAATATCGAAGGCGAACACTTAAAGGAATTAATGACGGAGTTATTTGGCGAAGTTCAAGAGTCAGAGGGTGGAAAGTATTCATCGACTTTCGGTGCAATGGCGCCGATAACAGCGTGGATAAAGGATAAGAAGACTCTATGTATCGAGATCATAACCTCGAAAGATGTGGATGATGAAAGTGCGTTGGATTCGATCAAGGCCAAGAACCATTTTTTGGAATCCGCTACAGGCTATACCGCCAAAGAGCGCTTGAAACGGTTAAAGCAGAAAGCTAAAAAAGGGCTTTAATTTAAATTTATTATTTAATTCAGATGCCAACTGGTATAAATATGATATATTTAGCAAACCAAACTTTAAAAGGCTCAGGATCGACCGGGCCGTCCGCACCAAAAGCCGCATCTCAAGCGCCCGATGAGGGTGTAACGGGTGATCTTGACGCCACGCCCGCCCAAGAGATCGACCAAAAGGTTTCTAATTATGAAGAGGAGCTAGCTCCACCGCCAAAAACCTCCAAGCCTGTAATCGCGGCGGTGCTTTTGATTTTGGCGTTTGGGTTGATAATGTTTTCGGGGATCAATTCTGTGTTAGGGACCTATGAAATGGTGAATGGCACGGGTGAGACCCCTTTGGAGGGCATTGTCGAGGATGGCAACGGCGACCCTGTTAAGGGTGTGGAAGTTACAATTGAAGGTACAGAGCTGGTTGCCTATACAAATACGATCGGAGAATATGAGATCCCAAACGCACCGGCAGGCGAGCAGACCATAAAATTCCATAAGGACGGTCATAGGGTAATTATTGTACATGGAACCCTTTACAACCAGGAAATATTAGACCAAAATAATTGGGGCGCCAATGTGCAGGATATTCCGGATTGGGTGCCCGGTGGCACCTGGACGGGTGCGCTCAAGGGCCCTTATATTGACTTTAACGATAATCCATTAGGGACTGGCGCGGTCAGTGGTGTGGTCCTGGATGCTTTGGGCCAGCCCCTTTCGAATGTAAATATTAGTGGTGCCGGGTTATGGACGAGTTCAGATGAGGCGGGTCACTTTGAGCTTGAAGATCTAACACCAGGTCGTTACGAGTTCAGCGCTGTGAATATGACTGACACGGGACCGGAAACCGTTAGGATAATATCATTTATCAACTCGTATGGAGTTGAAGCGCTCGATTTTAAGTTCGATACTGCGTCGGTGGGTAATGTCATTGATAAGACAGCGGGTAAATTCGGGGTGGTGACGGGAAACGTGATGGATGAAGATGACGAGCCGTTACAGGGTGCAAAATTAAAGCTTGTTGGTAGTGATGCGGAGCTGTACGAAGATAATGTTATATATAGCGGTCAGGACGGTAAATATGAATTTAGTAATATTCCCATTGGCCTTTATAACTTAACGGCAGTGGCTGAGAATTACTATATTAATAAAAGCTGTAATTTGACTGTAGAGCAAAATAGTACTGTGACGGCAAATTTCATTTTAAACTATATATCTTCACCTCGTAAGGTTACTGCAGATCTGACTGTGATATATTATTGTATGCTAATATTTTTCATCATCGCGATCATCGCGCTTTTAGGGGGTATCAGTGCTTATCGTCGTAAACGGTATGGGCTGGCGTTTGCAGGTGCGGTACTTGGGGTGATACCTGCGGTTTTAATAAGTACCGAACTTTTTATATGTGTAGGTGCGATCTTATCGGTGGTTGCGCTGCTGCTGCTGGTTCTGGCGAAGAAAGAGTTTCAAGTGCCGCCTATTGAATGATTTTTTTTGTTGGTAGTAGTAAGATATTGGATTCATGATGGAAGTTTTCAGTTTGTAGTTTTTGGTTTGTAGTTCCCCACCCCACCTATTTCCTAAGTTTGAAATTCTCACTAAATATCAAAGTTTCAATCTCTATTTTACAATCTCCAATTTGCCTTTGATGCAAAATTCGTTTAAGAGCCCAGCCACGTTTTGGGTTGGGGCGGGGGTGCCTCCAAACTGCAAACTTCAAACTCCAAACTTATATAGAAAATAGTAGCAAACTTGAATCTTCAATCTTGTCTTACCACTTAAAAGAAATAGCTAACGCTAATTATATAAAAATAATAGCGTCCTGAAATTATTTTGTCGTTGTAATTATAGTCCGAAAGTGCAAAGATCAGAGCATATGGCCAGTTTTTTTGCGCCAGTGGATCTCGTCACGGAGCGTTTTAACATATTTCAGCATTTTTTCTTTCATAGATTCCGTAACCTCGAAATCGTATGTGTGTCTGCAGCGGTCGTCCAGAGTGACGCGTTCGGAATCTCCATCATAGCTCATTGGATAGAGCTTGCATCGCTCCGGCCGGTGTGGATAGACCTCACACAAACCATCGCTGTAGAATACACATTTTCCACAAATATTTCGCAGTCTTTTGACTCTATTCTCGTTGTCGTTCTCGGTAAAATACGCGTCGTAGTAGCCCATCGAGGTGATCTTACGAATATCCTCGTTCAAAAGCGGCACGTCTACCTCGAAACAACACTCTGCACATTGGTGTTCTTCACAGAATGTCATATTGTTCCCATCCCTTTTCGTATTAAAAAAACACGGAAAGTATTATATATAGTTATTACTCCGACGTATATAAAGTTTTCTAAATGGGTGCTATAGGCTTGATTTATGTAAGCTGGATTCCAGTTCCGAGATTCCAGACGGAAAGACGAGAGGCGAAAGACGAGAGGCGAAAGTTGAGTTTTGCTTTCGCTTTGGGAATTCCAAAGGAATTCACAATGCGAGGTAACTATGCGAAGCATATTACCGCAAGTGACTTTAATTCATCTTCCGCCTATCGCCTGTCGCCCTTCGCTTTGGGAATTCCGAAGGAATTCTCAATGCGAGGCAACTTGACGAAGTAAGTTGCCGCCATGAGTAATAAAATATCTCCGCCTTTCTGAAGGAAATCTGGAATCTTCTGCTTAACCTCTATCTATTTTTAACATTATTTGACAATAAACTATAATTCATTCTAGCACCATACCCTGCTCGTGATCTAATGAGCGACGACTCAGAATCTCAACTTGATTATGCCGGTGCCGGCGTGGATATCGACCGCGAGGAGGAGGCGATCGCGGGGTTGGTTAAAACCCTGACCTTTTCGCGCCCCAAAGGCTTCGGCGCGCCGCTGGAGCTCCCGCTGCATTTTACAGGGTTGATCGAATTTGGCGATGAATATGCATTATCGCTTTGTACGGACGGTGTCGGCAGCAAAGTGCTGATCGCCAATGCCCTGAAAAAATGGGATACCGTCGGGATCGATTGTATCGCAATGAACGTCAATGATATGATCTGTGTCGGTGCCGAGCCGCTCGCATTTGTGGATTATCTAGCAATGGAATCCCCCGCGCCGGAGATCACCGAGCAGATCGGGCTTGGGCTTGCCAAAGGCGCCGAGCTCTCAAACATTTCACTGATCGGTGGCGAGACCGCAACGTTGCCCGAGATCGTCAACGGTTTCGATCTTGCCGGTACCTGTCTCGGATTTGTCAAGCGCAGCGCGATCATCACCGGCGAGAATGTCGCGGTGGGTGATTCGATCCTCGGGCTGCACTCGTCCGGCATACATTCTAATGGTCTGACACTCGCGCGCAAGGTATTCGAGGTCAATAGCTATAACTTTCATCAAAAGTTCAGTGAGATCTCAGAACTTGAAACTGTCAAACTTACAAATATGACCATTGGCGAAGCCTTGCTCACCCCCACCGAAATTTATGTGCGTGAGGTACTCGAGATGGTGAAACAATTCAAAATTAAAGGTCTGGCGAACATTACAGGCGGCGGGCTGCGCAATATCAAAAGGTTGAAAAAAGGTGTCGGTTACGAAATTACCGACCCTATCGAGCCCCCAGAAATTTTCAAAGTTATGCAGAAATTAGGCAACATCACAACCCACGAGATGTATCAGACGTTTAATATGGGCATGGGTTTTTGTATTATTACCGCGGCCGAAGATGCGGATGAGATTGTAGAACACTTTTCACAGACTCGTATACAATGCCAACCCGTCGGCAGGGTGGTGGAAGGCGAGGGCGTGGCGGTTCCGGAACTTGAGCTTAAATACTAGTGGGATAAGTTTGTCTATTTTTTGGTTCGTAGGATTTGTTTGTTTATTGAATGGTTCGTGGGATATGTTTGCTAATTATTTAGTTCGTGGGACATTATTGATAACCAGCTTGTTCGTTTTAATCGTTAATAAAAAATTTTACACCTAACGAACCAAACTATTAGCGTAATTATCCCACGAACCAAACTATTGGCGTAATTATCCCACGCACTAAACTTATAGCGTTATTATCCTACGAACCAAGCCAATGGTGCCGTATCCCACAAAATAACAAAACTGACGACAGGCTCACAACTCTTTTGCCTTACTTTCCTCTTTCATCCTCGCGAGCCCCTCTTCCACACCCAACATCTTGATCCCCAGCTCTTGCTCGGCCTTGTTTATATCCAAACAACATCGGCGCGGGCGGTTGGCAATCCAATCACTCTGGCTACTGTCAAATGGCTCGAGGTTTTTATCGTCTAACTCAAAAACTTCACAGATCTTTTTGCCGAACTCATAACGGTTGACGCATTCATTACCTGCAATATGAAGTATACCAGTTTTGGATTTCTGATAGAGTTGAAGTAGTGCCTCTGCGACACTATCCAAAAATATTACATTTCGATATTGGTCTGTAAAAAGCTGTACTTTCTGATTGTTTTTCAGGCTTTTGAGCACCCACCCGACAAAATCATCTCTTAACCCTAATACATGCCAACCATACAACAAGCTCACTCTTGCAACTGCATTCTGATCATTAGCAAGTGCGAACTTTTCCGCCTCCACTTTCGTCTTACCATAATAGTTCAACGGTGCGGTGGCGGATTCTTCGTTATAACTTTCGGATTCATGTTCACTAAACACCATATCGGTCGATATGAAAATTAGCTTCGCACCTACTTCACTGGATGCATTAACGACATTCCTCGTGCCTTCCACATTTGTCTTCCAAGCCAGCTTCGGCTGTTTTTGGCAATTATCAATATTGCGTTCCGCAGCAGTATGTATAACTAGATCCGGCGCGTACTCACCAATAATTTTGAAAGTTTTTATCGGGTCGGTAATATCCAATTGTGTGGTTTCTACACCCTTAAACTCGAAAGGGTGGGTATTATAGGTTCCGACCATTTCGTACTCTTGAAAATACTTCTGAATTATCTTGGAGCCGAGTAAACCACTACCGCCCGTCACCAATATTTTCTCCATTGTCATCAACTTCAATATATATCATTAAGGTGCGATATCAGGGATTGACCAGCTTCAATATTCCTATCGAAGGTTCATAGATCAAGCCTTTATCCTCGAGATGTGTAATGCATTCTTCGACCTCGTTACGGTCGAGCCCGCATTTACTTGCCTCTTCCCAAAGGTCCTGATACATAGTGCCATTAACATCTTCTTTGTAATGGGTTTTGATTAGCTCGATAATTTGATCTTCCAAACCAACATCATCTGTATCCGAAGGCTCTTTTGGCGCCTCTTCAACTTCAGTATCAGTCATTTCTTCTTGAGTCTCGGGTGGCGTTTCGTCGGTTGGGGTCGGGAGTGCTTCAGGTTCTGGTGCAGGTTCCGGTGCAGGTTCAGGTGCTTGGGCCGGCGATGAGGTCTCGGTTGGGGGTTTTTCATAACGTAATAACGATTCGGATAGTACATTTCCCAACATTGTCTGATAACGTTCGAGATCGGTGCTGCCGTATTGCTCAAAGGCTTTTAGTATACCGTCAGCCAATCTACGCCCAAACCCAAGCGCAACCAATTCCTCGACCGAAGGTTCAGGCATTTTCAAGGCTTCATCCATTGCCTCAAGCCGCATTTTGGTATGTTTACAGGTTTCAAGGATCCAATATTCACGTAACTCCGGCGGTACCCTCCAGACCACTTCGGGTCTAACGGACACGTAAAACCCGCCCTCTTCGGGTGTATACGTACGCGCTTTACCGACTACGGCAATGATCTCAGGCGGGTTCAGGTCTGCAAGTGCCGCTGCCGCTTCAGGTTGAAACCGCCCTGCCGAGAGATAGAACACCCCCGTCGGGTCTGAAACCCGTGCCCTGAACAACGGATCTGTTCCTGACCCGATATTTTCACATTCGGTAACAACCCCGATAAAGAATAATCTGTTAACCTTCGCACCCAAAGGGGTCAATACGAAATTAGGAGTGGATTTATCCTCGTTTTGAAATGCATATGTAGAATCGTTGTATTCTGCAGCAAATACCCGCCACGCATTTTCGCGTTTGATGAGGGTGCTGACTTGATTATCGGTGGCATTCGCTATTTCGTCCGCCATACTTCACACCTCCATATCCTCGATCAATTTACGCGCTTCTTCAGCCAGGAGTTGGGTTATGTCTATTAGGTTAAGATCGGTGCATATCATTGTCAACCCGAAGTTATCGGTCATCACATTGCCTTTAAGCTCGATCGGATGCGCAATTAATTTATCATTAAGTTCTTTGAGAATGATTTCATTACCCTCGGGGCTGCCCTCCGTAAGTTTCTTGCTCGCTTCGAGATCCTTACCCAGGATCCTAGTGGTCAGGTCATTGTTGATAATTGCGACCAGCCCGTCGGTCCCGTCATCCACCACGGCCTTCACCCGCAGGTCGGCAACACCCTCCTGGTTGCCATGCACAGTGCACGCATTATTCTGTAACATCCGGTTGCATTCCGGACAACGATATATTAACCCGCTGCCTTTCTTGATCTCCAGCACAATACCCTGTACAATTGCACCGAAGGCACCTTTCTGATCGTTTAGTTCCTCGATCGTTACAAGCTTGGCTTCCGAAAGGCTGGCCAGATCGGGTATCATATCGTCATCTTCGTGCTTGTCGACCTTACAGTTGATATCAAAATTAAGTTTTGGTACGCCCCGCCAGCTTTTAACATATCCACCTGATATCGTAACAACGTCATCGACCTCAAGCTCGAAATCGTGCCAGGCAGTGAACGCGATCCTACCAGTTTCGTCACCGAGCGTCCCCGTGAAGATCGTCTTACGCTCGCCCTGAGCGGTAATTTCACGCGCCTCAAGCTCGATTATCCTGCCGGTGGTAACGACATTCCTCGATCCGTCTGTCATATCATGGAGTTTGTAGGTCGTCCCCGGAAGTTTGGTCGGGATCTTCGCAATATCAATATTCACAAGTGCATCATGTACGGGATCTTCCGGCGATAATTTCTCGACGATTGCATTCCTTCCCAGATTAATCTGAACCTCACCACGGAAATCTTTTGCATAGGCACTTTTTATGTTGACAATATCGCCTTTGGTCAGCTTAAAATCTTCCCAAGCTGTAAAGGGCTGCGCGATCGTTGTGTCGGCAAATAAACCGTAATATATCAATTTATCTTGACCTTTGACATTGACGGTCTTATCATTAACCGAAATAACTTTTACTTTCAGATTGACCGACGAATCTCGCGAGTTCACATCCTCAAGATTTTTGTTTTCACCAACTGCAAGATCGTTAGTGCGCCCACCAAATTTTTTCACAATCGCTTTTTTCGCTTCAAAAATCGTTACACCTGCATCGGAAAATTTCATATATTCCTTCAATTTTTCTTCAAGTTCGCTCTCAGAGACCGTATCGCCCAGGACCCGTTTTAAATCTTCGATATGGGGCCCAAGTTCTTCTTCGGGTTCTTTAGTCATTTTGGATTACCCCCCAATTGAGTAGTGAGGGGTATAGGTTTGATGGTTTATGAAAGTTATTAATGGCGAACTTATTAGGGTCAGGATTAAGGATTAAGGATTGGGGCTGTGGAAAAGATTTCAGATTTCAGATTTTAGTCCCCCTCCCCCCTATCGCCTATCGTCTGTCGCTTTAAAAATCCGAGATGGATTTTTAATGCGAGGCAACTTGGCGAAGCAAGTTGCCGCCATGGACGATAAAAAATCATCCGCCTATCGCCTTTCCGTAGATAATAAGTTCCCTGACTCCTTACCATACCATTGTCTTAAAAGTGTTCCAATGATTTTATAAATGTCTAACCTTATTCAATAACACAGGCGTGGAACATGACGGGGAATATCCGGAAAAAATTGGTGCTATTTTTCATTGTAGTATTATTATTCTTCCAAACATTACCGTTAGCGGCCGGGGACGGTATCCCGGCGATACAATACGGCGAGCAGGGCAGCGACCCGCGTGAGATATTTTCATCGATCTTTGAAAGCCGCCAGCTCGCGACCGTAGAACTTCTCGACGCGTCGCACGAACGGATATCTTTGTTTCTATCGGTATATTCGCTTGACCCCGGCGCGAATTTGACCATTCTGGTGCCGTTAAGAACACTGCCGACCGATATTAGTGGCAAACCGCTCAAAGAGACCGAGTTCAGGGACGAATATAAACTGACCCGCGCCGAGCGCGAGATAATACGGCAGGATATGGACGTGGTGATGGAGAATTTCGGCAGTGAAACCCAAGAATACCTTCAATATGCATTTGGATCGTGTATATGGTCGTTCATGGGCGAATACACCCGCCAGGAGATCCGGCAGATCGAGTACTATGATTATTATTACGACGATGCGAAGGAATCCGGCGGTGGTGGTGGTGAATATGGCGAACCCGAACCGGTGCAGCATTACGAGTTCGATGGGTTCAGTATTGATGTTTATAGTGTCAGTTCCGGACCCGTGCTGGAAGATTATTTGGAAGAGAAAGGGTTGGTCTTGCCCGAGAGCGACATATTTCAGAGATATAGCAACCAATATGTAGCAGTGGTCGAATCTACGACCAAGCCCCCGATCTCAGAGACCGAATTTCAATATCTTCAGAAATATGTTCCAAATTCGACCGCGAAATTGGTTGAAGAATTAAAAAGTGACCCTGAACGTAGTGCCAGCCAAATCCGCAATTTGAAGTGGAGCCTCAACGACTATATCCGAGACGAGTTCAGGGAGCAATCAATAACCGAGCTCGATAGTTATGACCTTCAAGATTATATGGCAAACCTGGTTGATGCCGTTTTTAGCCAAACCGATTTTGAGGGCGAGGTTTTAGAGATCGAGCTGCCTCTGGATAACGGCAAGATGTTCTTTCCTCTTGGTACCAGCGGCGGTTGGCCCAACAAGATCGGTGATATAGATATATTATTCAAGGTTCCGGAATCCAAAGCTTTGGATATACCGCACACTCAAGATGCCTATTTTGAAGATTCACACTGGTACCTGTTCCAGCTTGAGAACTCCAACCCCGATTATGATCTTGAATCTACTGTGGGCAGTTCAAGCTCAACGGAGCAAACTGAAATGGAGCGCGCGGCGTTCATAAGCGATAATTACCGTGAACTTGCGTTTATCATAATTTTGATTATATTGTTGATCGCGTGGTTCGGGATTGCAAAGGGGTTAATGATAGTTCGTAAACAAAAGGATCAAAAGGTTATCAAAAATCCGAAGTTGTGGCTGTTCCTGATATTAGCATTTGCGCTCTCGGTCCCCGGCGCGATCTTGATATATTTATTGTTTAAACCGCTCCCGGTCAAGATCTTGACTAAGGACCAAATAGTATTGACGTTGTTGGCGTTCTACCCGATCTCAGCGATCTTGTTTGGCGTGGGGGTGAGCCTTTGAGGGTCGCTGACCGCACCATTATGGGATTGATCTTAACGATATTTTTTGCGATCGTATTATTATTTTATTCTTTTTTATCGTTTATGTTTTTTATTGAATATATCGAGGACCAGAGCGTGAGTTTCCCGTTTGAATTGCCGGGGTGCTTGGTGTTGTTTCTGATAATGTTATTTCTCGTATATTTAACAAATATTGCCAATGGGATCATGGTGACACGCATCTCTAGATCAGAAAAAAGTTTGAGAGCGCTCTACATTTTCATTTTCTATCCGGTATTGTTATTAAGTTACCTTATCGCTAGTTATGAAGAGATATTTCAAACCGCGCTCATCTTTGGGTTTCCGCTCTTTTTGGCTGGTGCGGTATTGATGCCGTATGGCGCATTGGTAATCCATACCGAAGCGCATATGGCGGTCTATCGTAACCTGGCGATCAACTATTGCCTGAATTGCCGCTACCCGATCCAGATGCATCGCGAGGATAAGGAACGCAGGTGCCCGATGTGCGGGGCTATGACTGGGAATATATATTATCAAGAGCCGCAAATGGCAGTAGAAATAAATAAATAAAAGAATTCAGATCTTTTTAAGAACCGAACCTCGATCTGTGGATTCAAGTTCGATCGCTTCCCGAGGTTGGTGCTCTTTGGATGGTGGACTTTTTACAGCGTCGCCTGCCACATCATCATAGGTTTCGTCAAGATAGCATTTGGAATGGCGCCCTTCCTTTTCAAGAACTAATATTCCTTTGCGGGCCATGGTTTTGATATTGTGGCTGACTGTCCTCTGGCTCTTACCCGCGATCTTTTCGCCGATCTCGGTTTGAGAGATACCAGGGTTATTACTTATCACTTCGACGATCTCTTTCTGGAGTTGGGACAGCCCGAGCCCGATGGTTTCAGGCACTTGGGCTTGGGTGGTATAAAACAATTTATAGATCCCCACCCTTCGCGATCTAACAAGTTCTTCGCGCTCGAGCGTGCGTAAATGGTAGGTCAGACCGCCGTTGTTAAGCGCGAGCTCGCGTTTGATCAAGCTGTAATGTGAGCCCGGATTATTACGTATGTATTCATAAACACGCCCACGTGTAAAATGGTCCAGGACCTTATCTTTATGGATCTTAGTGTACAGCGGCACAAAAAGTATGCTGAGTAACCTATATTTCCCGAACTCGGTGCCGCCCGCCACAGCGCCCAACGCCCCCGCGAGAATGATCGTGGAAGTAATAACTACGCCGGTGGTTGTGGTATAAAAGGGTTGGGTAGTATGCTTAGCGCCGGTATCCACCACCACGAAGTTCAAGCTGATCTTATTGCTCTGGGGTGTGACCTCCAACCCCCCCACACTGCTCGATTCGGTGCTTTGCGCGTGTATACGGATCAGCTCGTTAAATTCGAGGTGGCGGTCTAGTTCTTTAGAGGCGTTCAATTCAAGCTTCAAATTAAAGGTCGCTGAGGTGCCGGCGGTGATGTATTGCTGGGCGGGCTTGATCGTAATAACAAAATGATCTTCGCTCAATAGATCTCCAGCACCAATTTCCAGAAACTCATAAGCTACTACCACCTGAGTGGTCTCGATATAACATCTGACATTGAATTCAATATTTTTCACATCTCCAGGCTTAATTGTGCCTAGATTTAGGGCGCGGGTGGTCATGATCAATACAGGTAGATCCCCACCGGCAATTAAGATCTGGAAATTATCTTCAATATAGGCGTGTATGGTATATGGAAACGATATTCCGGACGCGGTAAAATTTGTGCTTAAATAATAATGGCCAAGTTTTGGGTTGGAGGGTGTAATAATTGTTAGCTTTATGGTTTTGAGCTCGTCGGGTTCAAGCTGGAATTTTAACCGGTCACTTTGTAATACCCATCCAAAAGGTGGATCTTTATCGAAATCCACGGTCTCTTTGGTATTGCCCAGATTTTCGATCGTGATGAAATAATCGGTGGTATCACCATATTCAAGCTCCACATAGGGATCCTGGGTGTGGATGTTCAAATAATGATATTCAACCACACCGATAACTGCCTCCGCCGACTCTTGGGGCTCGTTTGGTATTTCGGCGCCTTTGTGCCATGTAAGTTCAACAATAAGTTTGTAATTACCTGCGTGGGTGCCCTGTGGTACGGTTACATTCACCCAGAACGGCTTTTGGCCGCTCTGCGAAAATATTAGCGGGTTGCCGGGCTCGAGCTCGAGATCGGCGTCGACCATATTTTCAAGCTTGGCTTGAAGTATCACATATACATCCTCGCTTGATGGCGACATAATAACTGTAATTTCGCCGGTAAATTCCACTAAATCTGCTTCACTATCGACATAAGCGTCCTGGTTAGCTTGGTCCATATCCACCTTGACGGTAGTCACGCCATTTTGAGCTACCGCAACCTGAGGCATCAACGATAAGATCAGCATCGTCAAAATTAAGCATAACACTAAAATTTGTAGCTTTATATTCAATCTCATCATACTTGGCGCCTCGGGTGGCTCTAATATTAATTATGTACCACTATAATATATAAAAACTGCTATATAAGTAAAGATTTGTACAAATTTTGCTGTATTATATAAGGTTTTGGGAGCGATTGTTTGTGAAATGCCTAAAAATCATGACAAGAATTAGCAAAATTTTTTTTAGCTTTGCGTCATACCCGTTACGATTGAACATGAACGAAGACACTATTAAGATATATATTCCAAAATTCCTGTTGAGATGGGCACATAAATTTCGTGTCGGGTTGAACCCGATCTACTCGGATGAGCATTATGATACAGGTATAATATTGGATATCGCATTACAAGAGCTCGAGACTATCATGGGATCCTGGGGCTGCGAGCTCAATCACCCCAACCAGTTCCAATATCCCAACCAGGTCGCGAGCGGCCATAAATATCTTCAGAACGGTAAACAGCTCCATATCAGGGTAATTGAAAAGCCAGACGGTTACGAGCTAAAAGCACATGTTGAATGGCATGGCGTGACGCACCCGATACTCCATATGCTGTATGCGAACCTGGATTACCAAAAAGGCTATGAAATGCTAAAAAGATTTATAGAGAAAAGTAAAAGTTTACTGTTAAACAAATTAAAAAAATAATTATTTTTTTTTATTTTATACATGTTTTAGGAATGATTTCTCAATGTGATAAGTGGTAAGACTATAAATATTGCCTACTTGGATTAGAGATTTGAGTTTAAATGGTAAAGGCGATATTTTTTTATCAAATATCGGGAGTAGCGGGAATTCGGGAGTCTGAGTAAAGATACCACCACCGGGAGTATCGAAAATTTATGGGTATGGTACCCATTCTCGTTACTCCCGTTACTCCCGAATGTGATAAATATATATTCTACTCCCGTTGCTCCCGATATTAGTCATCATATCTCACTCTTGTCTATCTTTTGGCTACCTCTAATCTCCAATCTCTAATCTCCAATCTAGACTTGCCACCTATTGCTGAATAGAGATATTATTGCAATAAATTTATCCTTAACCCAAATTTGTAGAAGGACCGTTACTATTCTTTAGGAAAATATTATAAACCGGTAACAAAATATATTTTTAAGTTTAAATTAAATTAGTGTGTAGATACAAATGAGTTCAGAAACCAGATCGAAGAGTAAAAAGGAGCTCCTCGCCAAGCATCGAAGCGACATTGATCGCAATTATAACAATTTTGTTGCAACTTTGAATTATCTTAAGAATCTCGCAGATATTCCTGAATTTGAATACATTGAATTGATCAGCCGCGAAGAGATCAAGAAATGGGAGCGCATTCTTGAAGATATCGAAACCAAAAAAGTCTTGATCGAGAAAAATGGCAAGATCAAAGATTGGGAGAGCTTTTCTTATGAGTTAGAACAGGATTTTTATAAACTATATCAACACAATATAAAAGTCTACATAAAAATCTTAAGATTTAAATTAGAGGATATTTATCAGTATCTTCGAGTCCAGGAAAATGGCGACCTTCTCGCGCTCCAGAGCTTTCAATTACATGGTACCCAGGATGTAATGGCGATCTACGACCTTAAAGGCGAAGCAATGAAATTGATCTATAATAAACTGGATGATTTCGAAAAATCAGTCAATAATCTGAACAAAGATAATATTAAGGTTTTTAATAATTTTTTAGAGAAGATCCGGTTTTTCATTTCGGAATTTAGGTACTATGAAACCGACGGCTTGAACCGAAATATTCTGTTTAATTTTATTAATGAACTTTACAAGATCATTCCGGAGACTGCACCAGTTGTGGTTAGATAATTTTTATATTCTTGGTGTGCTATCACGTTGTTAACTGAGTGTTTATGGTGGATGAAGGGCAATATAGAGATTCCAGATTACAGATTCCAAATGTTCGTTAAATAAGAAGATAGAGGTTAGATGTAAGAAGTTAGAGCTAAATTTCTAGTTTCTATCTTCTAACATCTAACTTCCCATTCCTAAAATAGCTGGAATCTCGAATCGGGAATCTTTTCATTAGTCCTCATAACCAAAAAGCAATATTTTGCCAAAGGGGCGTGTGGCCTAGCCAGGATATGGCGGCAGCCTCCTAAGCTGCAAGTCACGGGTTCGAATCCCGTCACGCCCGCCTTTAATTTTTCTTAAACAATATTGCCTAGAGATGGGATTCGAACCCTAGGGCTAAAAATGTCATAGTATTGAAAAAATCTTTTTTAGCCCTCGGAGTTAGAATTCCTTTGATTAAAAGTAGATTTTAACCAGAATTCTAACACCAGGGGTTCAAATCCCCCCACGCCCATCTACATTTTTTCATTAAAAGACATTACCCGTAATTGGGATTCGAACCCTAGGGCTAAAAATGTCATAGTATTGAAAAAATCTTTTTTAG
>CBDVCJ010000010.1:0-27664 GCA_965372445.1 uncultured Thermoplasmata archaeon
TTTTAATGTTAGCATCTTTAATTATTATAATTATTATTTATTATTTCTATATTGAAAAGAAGATTGATAATTATTTACTTAATTTAAAAATTCCGAGGAAAAAAATAATTTAATACCATAGTTCGATTTCTATTGATTAAATTCAATTTATCCGATTCAACAAATATAATAAAAAAGTGATGTATATAACATTAGATACAATAATGAGGGGACGTAACTCTGCGGTCGCTAACGCTCCCTTGCCCGCACCCATGGAAGCTCCCCCCCTTTACCCCAACAACCCCCGCATTTCGATTTATCCGAAATTTAGAGAAAATTTAATACTGATAATATCAATATGTATTAATAAAGAGGGCTAGGATGGAAACCGATTACTTACAAATAAAACGCAAAATATTAGTGATACTTAAAAAGAATGGTATAGCGCGAGCTGGATTATTTGGTTCTATAGTAAGAGGTGAAGCTACAGAGAATAGTGATATAGATATTCTTGTAGAGTTTAGGGGGAAGAAAAGTCTATTGGATCTTGCAAGGTTAAAAATAACTCTTGAAGAATCTTTGGGTCGTCAAGTTGATATTATCACATATAATTCAATAAATCCCCTACTTAAAGATAGAATTTTACAAGAGCAAGAAGTGCTAATATGATCAAGGATCCATCAATTTTAATCGAGCATATTTTGGACTTGATTTAAATTTAACTTGGGAGACGATAGAACAAGATATTCCAAAATTAAAAGGGGATTTATTGAAGATAAAAGAAGAGCTAGACTGAAATGCAGTTTTTGGAACTCTTCACACCCTTCGGGTGTTCGCCCGCACCCGCGGAGGCTCCCCCCGAAACCGCCGGGCGTTAACCGAACTCGAGGGCAAAACAAATTTGAGCGTTAATTACAAGGGGCAGATACACTCCTATAGAGATGATCAGATGTTGAAAATATTTGAGACCATAAATAGATCCATTACAATCTTGATCGTTCTATTGCTATTGGTATGTTTACTTTCAAATTCCGGAGCTGATGAAAATTATATTGGCAGCCCGGGAAATATTCCCGAATTCAATTTCAATAAGACTCCAGGAATAAAACAAGGTCATACCGGTCAAATCTCATTTACAATAAGTAACAGGTACGATAAACCAATTATAGATGTGAATTATACTTATGAAATCTTCAAACTGGTTACCAGCACTTCATCGATATTAATTGATGATGTTGATATACCTCCAATAATTGTCGAAAGCAACAATCAAACCATTGAATTCTATTATAACTCATTAGACACTAATTCAAAATTATTTGTTTCATTAAATATTAGCACAAATAAAAATACAAATGTAGGCACTTATTTTGTAAGATCTCAATTAGAATTTAATTACAATGGATCTAGATATATACTGAGTTCAAGAGGGCATTTTACCGATGAAGAGTGGAATAATGCAGATTTGACTGCAAAACCAACTGATCCTGATGGCATCAACCTTACAACTCTTGGAGTGGATGGTATAATACCTGATACCTCATTTAAAGTTGAAGAAAATACACGAGGAGTAATACCTGGATTTAATTTGTCACTAGCAATTATTGTTATTGTTGTATTCTTATTCAAGATCCATAAACGTAAATTTAAACGATCCTAGATAATATGAATAATATATAATTAACAAATGGAAATGCCTAAGCATATTCATTTACCCTTGACTCTTCACTCATTACTTCGCTCGCCCGCGGCCAACGGCAGCTACCACCCCGGTTACCCCAACAACTACGCATCCTTTACCGCCATACTCTAGCCAAGGGGTTATGATAACTACCGGACGAATTCAGACCTCCTTTTTCACCCCACCTTAGATCGGTACCGAAAATATTAAATCACATCCTTTATTTAATTCCCAGAAAAGGGTGACGCAATTGAAAAATATATTTGCAGATAGTAAAATGAGTTGGGTAGGCTCAGGCCGAAAAAAGCTGTTAGACCGTCATTTTCGCATTATTACACGTCATTTAACTGCGAGAAAGATCAGAAATATTTTGTTAAATCAACTGGAATTTAAGTTGCAAAAGGATCGGCCAAAAAGTTTTCCTGTCTATATGAAAATCGAACCAACCCGATTTTGCCATTTGAGGTGTCCGTATTGTCCACATAGCGATCCAAAGTATAACAAGCAATTTACTAAGACCAAGCAATTAAAATTCAATGATTTTAAGAAAATTGTTGACCCTTTGTCTGATACTTTGTTAGGAATAAGTCTTAGCAATTACGGCGAACCTTTATGGTGCGAAGATCTTACCAAGATGATCGAATATGCTAATAATAAAAATGTCGGGACAATGTTCCCAACCAATCTTTCGGTTCCGTTATCTGATGATAAGGCCGAAAAATTAGTTAGGTCCGGTTTGGATATGATAATGGTCTCATTGAATGGCGCGACTCAAGAAACTTATGATCACTAAAGGGTTGGGGGTAATTTTGATCTAATACTAAAAAATGTGAAGAAATTATCCGAACTAAAAACGAAACTAAATCTAAGTACTCCCCACATTCAATGGAAATTCATTGTTTTTGATTATAATGAGCATGAAGTCGATTTTGTAAAAAATAATTATTTAAAGCTGGGATTTGATTCTTACTCGCTCGAAAGCGATTCTAGTGCCGAAACAACCCCCAATAAATCATATACAAGTACATATAAAAAGGACCTTAAAGCCCGTAAAAAAGTATGTTTCTGGTTATGGTAAACAATGATAGTTAATTGAGATGGTGAAGTCAATCCATGCTGCAAACTCATGACATTTGATATAGGTAATGCAATTCAAGAGGATTCAAAGGCAATATGGGAAGGCAAAAAATATATCGAGCTTCGTTCAGGGTTTAACAAAAATAGTTATGGCATGAAAATGCATCCCATTTGTAAACAGTGCATTGGGATAGCCACGAAGCCCTAAGTTCGGTAGTACTCTCAAATAATCTACTTTAAGATAAATATTAATATGATGGTCGAATGACACCTAACTAGTGATAATATAACATACAGGCAGTTGGTATAAATGGCTAAATTAGGACATTCAACAATAATAGATCTCCAGCAACTCGCAGATGACTGTGACGAAAAATGGACGAATTTTTCTTTGACCGAAGTCAACGATTCGTTAGTGCGTTTAGGCATATTTGAAGGCGAATTTCACTGGCACAAACATGATAACGAAGATGAATTTTTTTACGTTGTCGAAGGTAAGTTATTATTGGACCTAGAGGGTGAAACCTTGGAATTATATCCGAAGCAGGGTTATACAGTGCCGCGTCAGGTGCTGCATCGCACGCGTGCCGAAGAGAAAACTGTTGTGTTGATGGTGGAAGGCAACACCATTAATCAGCGTGGTGATTAAAAATAAATAGAATATTCAAACATATGTTGGGGCTTGAGGCAGGTAAAAATGTTAGACGACATTAGAAAAAATACAATAGACCTAGAGGATAATCAAGTAGTGGAGCTCAATATAACCGATAAGTCATTAATGATGATCTTTTTGTTGGAACCCTGTACTTTCTCGTGCCCGCACTGCGTCCGCGAAGACGAACCTATGGCCCCCGGCTACAAATTATCATTCGCTCAGCTTAAACTGTGCCTGAAAGATTGCCGTAACCTCCAAAGCGTGAAATGGGTGCACTTTTCGGGCGGTGAACCGACCTTGTGGACCGATGGCGAACACGACCTTGCAGATCTATTGATCGAAATTTCGCAAGCCGGTTTCGGGCCCGGTTTCACAACGAACGGCAGTAATTTTGAAGATCATAATCAATGTTACGAACTATTACATAAATATTTTGATCACGCGACTGTGCCGCTCCGTCTTTATCTCAGTATCGACACATTTCATACTAACTTCGATATTGAGAAAGGCAGATCAACAAGCTTAGATAATGTGTTAAAATTTAAAGATAATATTTCACCCGAAAAACGGAAACTACTGAACATTACGGTAATTTCTGTAATTTCCAAAGATACCAATTCATTACTTCCAGATGAAATGGTTGAGCATTATTCCACATTGGGTGTAAAATTTAACTTCATCCCATTAAAGCTAAAGGGTAAAGCAAAATCGTTTGCTCAACTGTGCCCCGATCTGAGCAGCGATAGACCGGAAGATTTAGGTGCATATTATCGATTTCGACCGCAGGAGCCACCTAAGGATACAACTGCCAGCTCAAACCTGGTTCTGATCGGTGATGATTACTATTTGCCGGACCCCTGGCGTAAGGTAGGGCGATTGGGGAATTTACCCGAGGAAATTATTAATGCATATTTAGACGGAACTTAAGTGATATATGATTAGTAATAATGTGAAACCTTAGAATATTAAACTTTATTTTTAGTAAAAGTTATTATAAATTTCTTAACCGCTGAGTACGCTGAATTTTATTATTATATATGGATTCGAGATTCCAGATTCGGGGTTCCAGATGGCCTTCAGAGTGACGATAAGGGGGGTGGGGGGGAACTCGAAGCACAAATCTCAAATCTGGAATCCAACATAAAATTCAGCGAGCCAACTGTCTTCAGCGGTTAAATTAAACCTACTATTTTTCTTTTGCTTTTCCAATAAATAGAGGAAAAATTAAAACATCGTTAATGCAGTTACAATAGTCTAAGTATATTGCAGTCGGTAAAACAATTCATTAACTTCGGTATGAAAAGGAGTAACAGTTCATGCAAAATCTACGAACCTATGGCAACCCCCCATTTACTTTAGCACTGCTTCACGGCGGTCCGGGCGCACCTGGCGAAATGGCACCGGTCGCGCGCGAGCTTGCGGCGGAGCATGGCGTTTTAGAGCCGCTTCAAATTGCAGATAGGGTCGAAGGCCAGCTTGAAGAGTTGAAAAGGGTTGTGGAAAATAATAGCGAACTTCCGATCATATTGGTGGGGTGGTCGTGGGGTGCGTGGCTAGGGTTGATCTTTGCGGCCCGGAACCCAAGCTTTGTTAAGAAACTGATCTTGATCTGCAGTCCACCGATCGACGAGAAATATTCGTGCAATATTATGCCAACCCGTATCGGGCGTTTGAGCACTGAAGACCAATCGGAAGTGCTTTCAATATTGGAAAGCTTTGGCGACACTGATGAGGTTAATAATAGGGAATTGGCAAGGTTTGCCAAGTTGTTAATGAAAGCGGATATTCTTGACCCACTCCCATCAGATGATGAAGTTATCGAATATCAATTTGACATTTTCAGAAAGGTTTGGGGTGAAGCCAGTGCGCTTAGGCACGGTGGCAAGCTTATCGAGTACGCTAAAGAGTTACAATGTCCGGTTGTGGCGATCCATGGCGATTATGACCCGCATACTTATGAAGGTGTGGAGATACCATTATCCGAAATCATAAGGGACTTTAAATTCATACTTTTAAATAGTTGTGGCCATTACCCGTGGCTTGAACGTGGTGCAAGAGCCAGTTTTTACGAGATACTTCGTGATGAATTGGGCCATTAAGCTTAGAGGACGGGCTTGACAAATAAAAAGTTTATATAATTAAATCTGAATGTGATATTATGACCGCCGCCAAATTAGATCTCCTAAAAGAATACAAACAATACTACAGCGCCAAACCCAAACCGGAAGTGGTAGAGTTCGGCGCGATCTCATATCTTGCGATTGAAGGCCAGGGTGAGCCGGCGGGTGAAGCTTTTATCGAAGCAATAGGGGCCTTATATCCTCTGGCCTACGCTGTGAAGAATATCTGCAAACGCCAAGCGCGCGATTTTGGGGTGCCTAAACTGGAAGGGCTGTGGTGGGTACGATCTGAAAAGCCGGCGTTAGAGGTGCCGCGTCAAGAGTGGCATTGGAAGCTCCTTATTCGCATGCCTGAGTTTGTTGACACTGAAATGGTAGAAGCGGCCAGGGTCGAGGCCTTTAACAAAAAAGGGTTGGAGCTGATCAAGCAAATCAATTTTGAGACCTTGACCGAGGGCAAATGTGTGCAGGTCATGCATATCGGGCCGTATGCCACAGAGCCGGAAACCATCGAAAAAATGCAGAATTTTATGAACGAAAATAATTTTAATGAAAACGGTCTGCATCACGAGATCTATATTTCAGACCCGAGAAAGGCGGTGCCAGAGAAAATGAAGACGATCCTCAGGCAGCCGATAAAATGAACCTATTACGGTAATTACTCAGGAGTCTAGCTATTTTGAAACGAGCGATGCCTTTATAACGATTTTACAATATTCCAAAATAAGGGTGTGAGCATGGGGAACGATTTCAAATACAAACATTGTGGCTATGATAAATTCGATATCGGTAATCTGTTCGGTAGAGATGGCGTGTCTTACAAAACCGGCATAGATCGAGGTACTTTCTGGCAAGATCGGATCAATGTTGTATGCTATGTTTGTCTAAATTGTGGCCACATCCAATCCTTTGCCGATCTGAGTGCATTGAAGGTTAAGTTGGATAAGAGCAATAAAAAATGAAAAATACTAGCTGAACGCGCAGCAAATATTATATATCTTATAACTCATATAATTGTTATAGGTGATATAATGGCTACAACAATCGCAGTCTCTAACGACACCAAAGAAATATTACGACAAATAGGCGAAAAAGGTGAAAGCTACGACCAGATCATCCTGAGATTAATAAAGGCCGCCGCTATAAAAAAAATAGACGAGCGTTGGAATAAAATATTAGAGAACGATGAATTCATACCATTGGATGAGTTATAATGTTCAAAATCCTAGTCTCACGCACCTTCCAGAAACAATTTCAAAAGCTTGATAGTGCAATGAAAAAAAGGGTAACGAAAGGGCTTTCTCAATTAGAAAAAGATTCCACATTATCAAGAGTAAAAGCGGATATAAAAATTATCGAGGGAACCGAGCCCACAAAAAGAAGATTGAGAGTGGGTGATTATCGGATTATTTATTTGATTGAAATAAAAATTGTAAGAGTCATTGAAATATTTCATCGCGGTAGAGGATATTGAATTCTTCTCTTAATTGGAATAGTCTTGGAGAGGAATTAATGTCTGAGACTTGAGTAAGAATTTGGCAATTAATATATATTATTGTATTCAATTAAACCTTAAGATAGCAGCCATTCGGACAAATTTTCCATGAATCTTGCACAATCTTGATCGTCAGCATGTTTTTTGGTCTGGTTTACAATATCATCGAGATCGGGGCAGCGCACCATCAACCCCTCCCGGTGCTCTTGTATCGCTTCCAACGCTTCATCCTTATAGATCTCGGGATGGGATTGGCAGGTGAGAATATTATCGCCGTAGCGAAGGATCTGATATCGGCACTCTTGACCGGTAGCTAAGATCTCTGCATTTTCAGGTATTTCAACCAATTCATCAACGTTGAGATTCAAGAAATACGGGTCGTTCAACCTATTGAAGAGCTCGTGCCGTTTCTCAAACTTGGTTTGATGCCACCCAAGATAACGATGCTCCCGTTTCGTGATCTTACCGCCAAAAGCCACACCTATTAGTTGATGGAAAAAACACGAGCCAAAGATCTTTTTGTCCTTGATGTTCTTAACAAATTCAATTTCCATCTCATGGAGTGGCAATAACCCATCCGAGATGTTATTATAATCACCCGTAAAAACATAGGCCTCAAATTTATCCGCTGGTAATTGCTGGGTATCCCAGGCCGAGAAGATCTCGTAATCGTAAAGGTCTAAAAATTTAGTGAAATACTTGCCGAGGCCTTCGCTATTTTCGATGATCGCAATTTTGTTCATACAACGACATAACCGAGTGAATATTTAAATATTTTAGACTCTTGCGAATAAACAAGCTTAACTGGTGTGAATATGCAAGCCATGGGAAATAAATTGTTTATTAACATATCAGATTTTTTACCGATCCTCCCAATGATTTTTACCGCAGAGACGCAGAAACGCAGAATTATGTTGGATTCGTGGTTTCAGGATTCAAAAAAGTCCAACAATTTTCTGCGCTTCAGCGCTTCTGCGGTAAATAAAACCATAAAAGATTATTTTTAAATTATTCAATTATTTGAAGAAAATACAACCAGTAAAATATGCATTCAATTATCGCCAGGTGAATTTTTTATATTAGATAGCTATATTCATTCACTTAAAAATACCAATTTCATTTCCAGGGGAGTTCATATGACATCAGCAAAAGAGGTAATAAAAAAACTCGAATCTAAGGCTAGTCCAGCCAATCTTGAAGGCATGGCACGGTACGGTATCGCAATTGAGAATAGGCTAGGGGTTTCCATGCCGGCACTCCGCCAGCTCGCGAAAGAGACCGGCAAAGACCACCAACTCGCACTTGAGCTCTGGCGAACCGGCACCGCCGAGGCATGCATCATTGCCGGGTTGATCGCCGAGCCTGATAAATTTACTGAAAGGCAGATGGAAGCTTGGGTGAAAGATCTTGATTCCTGGGATATCTGCGACCAGCTCTGCGGCAATCTTTTAGTAAAATCGCCGTTAGCCTGGAAAAAAGTGTCTGATTGGCACGATCGTACTGAAGAGTTTGTCAAACGCACATCTTTTGCACTACTTGCGTATCTGGCAATTCATGATAAAAAAGCCGAAGACCAAAAATTTATTAAGCTGTTCCCGCTTCTTAAGAAAGGCTCGACGGACGACCGTAATTATGTCAAGAAGGCTGTGAACTGGGCGCTGCGCAATATCGGCAAACGCAACCGTAACCTTAACAAGGCAGCTCTTGAGCTCGCAAAGGATATCAAGCAAATCGATAATAAAACAGCACGGTGGATCGCGAACGATGCCATTCGTGAGTTGGAAAGTGAGGCTGTGCAGGATAGGTTGAGGAAAAAGAAATAGCATAATTTTATAAACCGCTGAAAAAGCTGAAGACGCCGAAAACCATTGGAAATTAAAGAATTCAGCGTATTCGGCGCTCTCAACGGTTTAATAATTCTTTTTCCCCTTAACATTTTACTCGCTTTTAATAAACGTCCCTGCATCCAGTTCTCGGAACGCGATGTTCAGCTCTTCCTGAGTGTTCATAACTATAGGTCCGCCCCAGGCAAGGGGTTCACCCAGAGGTTTACCTGTAATAAAATAAACTTAAACGTCGTTAAAGTCTTCTACCAGCTTGTTTCGCTATCGTGCCAAATTTATGGACTATAATAATAAAAAATATGATGATTGTCGGAAAATTTTAATTATCTAATTATTATTTCTTCAATAAAAGATATTAATACGATTCAATGAAAATACTATCAAGATGTAGCCAGGGGAAGCTTGGTATGAAATTATATAGAACGAGATCGAAAGTGAATAAGAACAAGATCAGACCTATGCTGGTGTTGATTTTAATATTATTTTTAGGAGTGACCTTAATTCAAAATCTTAATTGCATATTTTTAAATCTAGATGCTGAGTGCACGCAACGTTCAGATCAACACCCACCCCAACCAGACCCAGCTTTAACTAGAGAATTCGTATCTCATACAACTTCAAGGGGCGATGTAAATTTGGAGTTACGACCAAATTACATTATTGATGATTATTATGACGAATTAAAGATCGCCCATCGTGAAAATGTCATATTAGACCCGGTGCGAGGAGAGTTGAAATTATTCAAGATTGACAAGATCATTGGGGATGAAGGTTATGATAGCGGATCATTACTGGAAACTTCTGATGGCGGATATTTAATTTATGGTGCAACGCAAATCAATGATACCAATCATGATATATGGTTGATCAAGCTCGACCAGTTCGGAATCGAGCAGTGGAACAAGACCAATGGCGCACCAATTCTTGAACGTACGACCTCAGCCCAGGAAACTGCTGATGGGGGCTTCATTATTACTGGATATTCAGGTGAATATGGTAGCTTTGGGTCCTTTATACTCAAAACGGATTCATTGGGTAAACAACAATGGTATAAAACGTATACAGCTTCATATTCGCTAGAGGCATATTCAATTATACAAACATTAGATAGCGGGTATATTATTACAGGCTATACGGATCCGTTAGACGTTAATGATGAAGACGTTTGGCTGCTCAAAGTTGATGCCGATGGTAACGAACAATTGAATCTGACATATGGAGGTAGCCGTAGTGATATGGGTTTTGAAATCGAGCAATTGACTGATGGCGGGTATTTGATCTTCGGTATAAGTAACTCGTTTGGAAATGGTGGTTATGATATTTGGATGATAAACGTAGATAAAGATGGAGTTCAGAACTGGAATATGACCTTTGGTGACAATACACGCCAGGAATTTACAGCTTATACACAGACCTCAGATGGCGGATATGCTATTGTAGGGACCGCAGAAGATGAGATCTGGCTAGTAAAACTTGATTCTAATTTTAATCTCGAATGGGATGAAAAATTAGGTGGAG
Organism: uncultured Thermoplasmata archaeon; assembly: GCA_965372445.1. Taxonomy (GTDB): domain Archaea; phylum Thermoplasmatota; class Penumbrarchaeia; order JAEHCK01; family CBDVCJ01; genus CBDVCJ01. The sequence continues at coordinate 10,370 of CBDVCJ010000010.1, forward strand.
ACATTGGAAGTTCCATCCAACAGACAAAAGACGGTGGATATATTATTGCTGGTAGGAAGCGATTTACATATGGGTCTGATATTATTATAATAAAAACAAATTCCTCGGGTAAAAAAGAGTGGGATGTAATCTATGGCAAGCCGAAGCGAGATTATCCTCACACGATCTATCCGGTTGAATCTGGTGGCTATCTGGTTATAGCCAAAACCCATATTGTGAATGCGACAACAGCAGGTGAGTATGATATATGGATGTTCAATCTCGATAAATACGGGAATTACAACCCAGACGGCGAGATAATTTCGGCAAACTTACTTGGCATGCAAAATGCAACCTCGATCTTATCGTTTAAGGCTTGGTCCTCAAAACCATCTAATACAAGTATAAAAATCCAATTCTCACAAAATAGAACGAGTTGGTATAGTTCAAACTCAGAATTAAACGATTGGGACATACTTCAAGACGGCTTAAATAGACTCGACCTATCTCCGCTTAATTGGCAGGGCTCAAACTTTTATTATAAACTAAGTTTTTCTTCAGAAAATAATAACCTACCAAGTATTGGATCTATCAATTTATCATTCACCCAAAACCCTGATACTGACGGCGATAATATCCCGGATCCAGATGATAGTGATGATGACGGCGATGGGTTTGATGATGAGTGGGAAGAATATTTAGGGAAGAACCCCAAGAATTCGACAGATAAGCCGTTAGATACCGATAGTGATGGCCAGCCAGATGGTGATACCATTAACTCGCGAACTTGGATGGATATTGATGACGATAACGACGGATTACCTGACATTTGGGAACTTCAATTCGGGTTGAACACGACAAATGATAATGATGCCGAGCAAGATGAAGATAACGACGGATTTTCTAACAAAGAGGAATATGATGCTGACACCAACCCAACGGATACTGATGATCACCCAATTATCGATATTGATGAACCGAAAATTGATATTATTTTCCTATTAATTCCAGTTATTGTAATAATCATAATTTTGATCTTAACATTCATGATTTTGAAATTAAGACATAAGACATGAATGATTATATCTGAATTGATCGTGGTTATTCATTATCTTTAAGAGGCAATAATGTGAAGCCTAATGATCTACTTGCAGAGCTGGATGAAGACAGCATCCGTACAAATTTTCTTAAATATACACGCAGGGCATTTGAAATGCTGCCGAAGTTAGAAAAACCGCGAATATTGGATCTCGCTTGCGGTACCGGCATCCCAACGCTCGAGCTTGCGAAATTAAGCGGCGGTGAGGTTGTGGGGATCGATATCAACCAGCCATCATTGGATAAATTAAATGAAAGGATAGTGCAAGAGGGTTTGGGGGCACGGGTTAAGGCTGAGAACTGTTCGATATTCAAAATCAACTTTCCAGATGAAAGTTTCGATATACTCTGGGATGAAGGTGCTGGTCATTTCATAGATTTTGAAAAAGCCCTGAAACTATGGCGGCTGCTGCTGAAACCCAATGGATATCTGATAATCCACGACGATCTAAAAGACTTAAATCGTAAACTCGGGCTTATACCCAAATGTGGTTATCGGTTGGTCGAGCATTTCCCACTACCCAATGATGCGTGGTGGATAGAATATTTCGCACCATTGGAAAAACGAATCCAGGAACTTTTAGAAAAATATAATGCTCATCCAGATATATTAGGTGTTTTTGACGATAAGATAAAAGAAATAGAAATGGCAAAAAAGAACCCTAAAGACTTTAGGTCTGTATTTTTTATAATGCAAAAAGGTGAGTAATTTCAGGGCCTACCGGTCTTTGTCTGTCACGAGATGTCGGTAGAAGAAGTCAAGAACGCCGATGAGGCCGGCACTGCAGATGTCGAGATTGCGGTACCGATCGCGGCCAAGATCGACGAGACTGAAGACATGAAATGTTATGAGCTGCCAGGCGGCAAAATGGCCAAGATCGTCCATAAAGGCCCTTATCAAGCCTACGAGCCGACTTATGCAAAGTTATATGCTTGGTTGGGCGAGCGCGGTAAAAAGATCGTGGGGCCGACGCGTGAAGCCTATTTGAATAGCCCCATGGACATGCCGGAAAAAGAGTTGATCACCGAGATCTACGCGCCGATCGAATAATTTGGCAAAGCCAAATTCTCGCTATATCGGGAATTGGGAATGGTTCCCCACCCCCCCTTTTTCAACCGCAGAGGACGCCGAGAGCGCTGAATATTTAGATTAATTGTGTGGGTGTCGGGTATAGCGTGTAGGGACATTTCACAACACCCAATACCCGACTCGCTAAACCCTTGCAAAAAAATCTTCAGCGTACTCAGCGGTTATACTTGAGGGTGGTGAGGTCGATTCCCTATTCCCCATTCCCGTAGTGATCGCCTATTCCACTAAAATAAATGCGTAACGGTTCATTTCCTGCTCGAAGTCAGGCAGCACATTGATCGGGTACCCGAATTTGCGGGCGGTCTGATAAACGTCGATGCCCAAACCTTCCATGGTCGGGCGTGACTCTATTTTATTTTTGCATCGATCTCTAATTCCAGTGCATTCCTCACAGAGTGTACATTCATCAACGAATAATAGGAACGCTTTTTGATAACCAGCTAAAAAAATCGCGCGCTCTAATTGATAAAGCTGCTGGTTGACCTTTCTGAAATGTTCGTGACGGTTTTCCGGGTCTTCGAGCTTTAAAGGGAAATGGAATATTATTGCGGTCTCATATTCTTTGAAGAATTCGCGGCATTCCTCGATCGAAGGTGTGTTGGGCGGGCACGATGCGGTCACACCGTAAGAATCGCAGCCGAACATGCATTTGAATCTCACCCATTGTGAAACTATGATGTTTTGAGGGTCTACCCATTTGTATTCTTGGAAGCCATGCGATTTAATAATTTCATCTAACTGCGATTTTTCAGTCATAATTAACCGAATAGATAATATTCGATAAAATGTTTTGCCAATTGGGACTTAAGTGAATAATATGAACGTTCGGTCTAAGATCGGTATAAGAGATTTTACACTCGAAGATTACGACGAACTCATCAGCCTGTGGGATAACTCAGAGCTCCCATATCGCCCCAAAGGTCGCGATAGCCGCGCGAAAATAGCGCAGGAGCTCGCTTTTGGGTGTACGATCGCATTAGTTGCCGAGGATGCGGGCAAACTTGTCGGCTCGCTCTGGGGCACGCACGACGGCCGCAAGGGCTGGCTCAACCGTTTGGCAGTCCTACCCGAGCAACGTCACCAAGGTATCGGGAGAATGCTGGTGCAAGCAGTTGAAAAAAAACTTGATGAAATTGGTATCGATATCATCGGTATTTTGATCGAGGATTGGAATACCGATTCTCTGCAAGTATTTGAAAAATTGGGCTATAAAAAACATACCGATATTTTCTATTATTCAAAGCGAAAAAATCCTCAGGTTTGAATTTTATAAAATAGTTTTTCCTTCACAAGAGGTACAAAAAGATATATACTATAAGCTCGAATACAATAAATACATTGATAAGAATTACTGGAGGTACAAATATGAAAAAGATCTATCTGTGTGGTGACAGTGGTTGTTGCCCGGTAGTCGAGATCGACGACGACGAAGTCAGGATCGGCGAGGACGATAACCTTTGCACACTCAAGCGTGAAGAATGGGAGACACTTGTAAGAAAGATTAAAAATGATGAATTCTAATTACCAAAACTTCAATGAAATTAAATTTTTCTTACTTTCTTTTTCTTATATTTTTCAAACTATATATTACTATCTTAATTGATATTCGGATGAAAATAATATATATTTAATTATTGTATTATGGAGATGATTATGAAGGACAAAATAATTTTGATCACAGGGGCGACCTCAGGTATTGGCACCGAAACCGCACGCGGTTTAGCTAGCTTGGGCGCAACGATCGTCTTCACTACCCGTGACGAGCTTCGGGGCAGACAGACCCGTGACGAACTTATTAAAGCGACAAATAACTCAAATATCGAGATGGCGGTCTGTGACCTGGCATCCTTTGACTCTATCCGCGCCTGCTGTGCTGAATTAAAACAAAAATATGATAGACTAGATGTTCTGATCAACAATGCGGCTATTTGGGATCATACCCGCCGCGAATCGCAAGACGGCATCGAGAATATCTTTGCCACAAATCATCTTGCACCATTTCTGATGACAAGTTTATTGCTCGATATTTTGAAAAAAAGCCGCCCATCGCGTATTATCAATCTTACATCAGGGTTGCATTATGGAACGATAAACTTTGACGATATCGAATTTAAAACGGGTTTTAAAGGTCTCAAAGCCTATAAACAATCGAAACTTGCAGTCATACTGTTTACCAGATTATTAGCCATAAAATTAAGAGATACTGGTATTACGGTGAATTGTGTACATCCTGGTATGAACAATACCAATCTAGCACGAGATGCGGGCACGGTCTCTCGCACGATCTTTAAATTGATAAGTAAATCGCCAAAAAAGGGTGCTGAAACCTCGATCTATTTGGCAAGCTCGCTCGAAGTGCATAATATTACCGGCGAATATTTTGCCAAAAGCCGAATTTCGAGGTCGTCCAAAGAATCCTATGATATGAAATTAGCTGAACGACTCTGGGAACTCAGCGAGGAATATGTAGGCTCAAAATTTAAAATATAATAAACCCTTACTAACCTAATTATGCTAGAAGATCTATTTATTCCATTGGTCATTGTAGGTTTATCCGAATTTGGCGATAAAACACAGATATTGATACTTTTAATTTCGACAAAAGTTGAAAAAAGATCACAGTTAATGCTCGGGATAATTTTAGCATTTCTAATTACTGATGGAATTGCAATTCTGTTGGGGGCCTGGGTTACAAATATAGTTCCAATGTTCTATCTAAAATTGATCGCCGGTATAATTTTTATTATCTTTGGTATATTAATATTAGCTACAAAGGAAGCGGAAATAAAAAGTAAGTATCAATTTAAGAATCCGTTTGTGCTTGGGTTTGTGATCATTTTCATATCTGAATGGGGCGATAAGACCCAGATCGCAGCGGGGTTGTTCGCCACACAATATAATGGCTATCTGGTGTTATTGGGTGTTATGATCGCATTGACCTTATTATCGATAATGGCAATTTATTTAGGTAAATATATCTCTGAGAGATTTGAAAGCAAAACAATTTCAGTTGCCGCAGGTATTTTGTTTATAATCATTGGTATCTCGTTTTTCTTGGTTTAAACAATACTTAACTAATTCCAATAACGAACATTATATTTTGGGCAAATATTTTTAAAGTTTGAACTCGATTATGGTTCCATAAACGGGCTTGGATCGAAGGCTACATGAACAACCATACCGTGGTCTAAGACGATCTGCAGCTCGCAAGGATCACCCAATCGCGCTCGAAAGGCGATATTGGCAATTTCAACATGGTATTCTTGATAAAAGACAAAGGCGTCGTTGATTTCGAGATCGACCACCATAAATTATTGATCATTGACATCGATAAAGTCAAAGCACTCATGGATGAGGTTGGGTTTGAAACTCATGTTCATATGGGCCACACCCATAATCTCTGGGAGCCCAACTCGAAGCAGCGCCCTTATTTCTGTGGGGTTAAGAAATGAGCTATAGATATGCCGTACTCGGTGCCGGCAGGATGGGGCTTGCTGCTGCTTATGACATTGCGAAGTGCGGTGAGGCTGACGAAGTATTATTGATCGATATAGATCCAGAGCTAGCGCGTGAAAGTGCCAAGCGCGTCAATACATTAATTGATAAAAAAGTTGCAACAGCAGTTCAGGCCGATATTAAAGATCGTGACCAACTCGCATCAATATTAGATGGCGTGACCTCAATTATAAGTGCAGTACCTTACTCGTTTAATCTTGCAGTAACCGAGCTTGCATTAGAGCTGGGTGCAAACATGTGCGATCTCGGCGGCCACACCGGAATAGTGCGCCAACAACTAGAAAAGGATAGCGAAGCGAAAGCTAAAGGTGTTACGATCGTACCCGACTGCGGGATGGGGCCAGGGTTAAATATTTCGTTGGCGCTATATGCAATGTCGTTGCTTGACGCACCGCGTGAGGTCTATATCTGGGATGGCGGGCTGCCGCAGAACCCAGAACCACCCTGGAATTATGCTTTAACTTTCAATATCGGCGGCTTAACAAATGAATATTATGGCAATGCCTATTTCATCCGAAACGGTAAAGTTATTGAAGTGCCGTGCTTCGAAGGTTACGAGGAATTGGAATTTAATGCGCCACTCGGCAAATTAGAAGCGTTTGTTACATCCGGCGGGCTATCAACGATGCCGTGGACCTACGAATGCAAACTCGAACGCCTCGAGAACAAAACGCTGCGCTATCCCGGTCATTATTCCCAGTTCAAGACCTTTTCGGAATTAGGATTATTAGAGCCCGAGCCGATCCGGATCGGCGCCCATAAAATTGCACCGCGCGAGATCTTGCATGAACTCCTCGAACCCCAGTTAACTCAACCCTACGTTCATGATGTGTGTGTGATTCGAGTTAAGTGTAGCGGTGAAAAGAATGGCCAAGCTTCAGAGGCAATTGTCGAGCTAATCGATTATTATGATGAACGCACCGGTCTCACGGCGATGCAGCGCTTGACCGGCTGGCACGCGTCGATAGTTGCAATACTTGCAGCTCGGGGCAAGCTTGAAAAAGGCGCGATACCGATTGAACTAGCAGTCCCTGGAGATGTGGTGGTTCAGGAAGCTAAACGTAGAGGACTGGAGATTGTGGTAAATACCAATCTAATTTAGAAACTTGAATTGGAACATTTAGAAAAAATGATGGATGGGTATGTTTGGTTGAAATATAAACTTATTAAATAGGAGAGTATAAATGAAATTCAAATATCCCGAACTTGGCATCTGCGGTCTCTCCTGCAGGCTCTGTCCGTCTCGCAATTCCAACGCCCCAAGTAGATGTGCAGGCTGTAAGACCGAGACTAGAATTGCTGTAGGCTGCACCTTTATTAGATGTGCAGTTAAGAAGAATGGTCTGGAGTTCTGCTGGGAATGTGCTGAAAACAAAACCTGTGAGAAATGGAAGAAGCATCGCGAGTTCAGCAAAAAGCGTGATAGCTTCAAATGTTATCAAAAACTTGAAGCTAACATTGCATTCATTCAAAAAAATGGTGTGACGGAATTCGAAAAATTACAAAAACAGCGCGAACAAATATTGAGGGAAATGCTGGATGAGTTCAATGAAGGACGCTCCAAAAGTTATTATTGTATTGCTGCGACCGTAATGGAATTAGATGAGCTCAAAGCGGCCTTGAAAAAGGCTCGTGATGGGTCCAGGGATTTGGATATAAAATCTAAATCAAAAATAATGCATGCATTATTAGATGAGATCGCAGCGCAGAAACATTATAATTTGAAATTAAGAAAGTAAAATAGTGTATAATAGTCAAACTTTGTACAAAACAATTTATATATTAATTAAATACATTTTGATTACAACTAATTGTATAAATCAATGGGGGACCAAAATGAAAGTCTGGAAAATTATTACCATTCTGATCGTCGTAATATTAATTCTTGCGGGAACTTATTTTGTTATTCAAGAGTCATTAGACGATGAGGCTCGAAATGGAGATGACGGTTCGGTCTCTTCTCCCTCTGATTTTACAGTGAGTTCTTATCCCCGCGTTGACGGTTCTACCTCGGCCCATCCCCTTGAGGTAATGATCGCCTGCCATTTGCTTGATGTCGACCACAAATGGGAATGGACTTGGGACGAAACTAGACGCCTGCAGCCTTATACCGATGATGAAGGTAGAGAATATATAGCAGAATATATAATAAATAATACCGATCACCACGGCACCCATGGCGCTTATGTGAATTTAATAGAAAAGGCGTGCGATTTCATTTTGGTTGCAAGAGCGCCTTCGGGGGATGAATTGGAACTTGCAGTTGACCTGGGGATCGAATTGGAAGTTAAAGCTATCGCCTTGGATGCATTTGTTTTTATTGTAAATGTCGACAATCCGGTTGCGGATCTGACGATCGAGGAGGTACAAAAAATATATACCGGCGAGCTCAAGAATTGGAATGAGGTCGATGGTCCACATTATGAGATCAATGCCTATCAAAGGGATGACAATTCTGGCAGTCAAGAATTGATGGAGACTTTGGTTATGAAGGATCTGGAGATGATCGATGCACCGAATATGATACTTTTTGGGATGATGGGTCCCATTAATATGTTGAGCACAGATGAAAACGGTATAGGTTATTCAGTCTATTTTTTTGAACAATTCATGGCGCCCAACGATCAAATTAAGTTGTGTGCGATCAACGGCGTAGTGCCGAATTACGAAAATATCCAAACTAAACTATATCCATACACCACCGAGGTCTATGCGGCAATAAGGGCTGATCAGCCATCGAATAGCACAGCATACCAACTTCGAGATTGGCTCCTTACAAAAGACGGTCAGAATATAGTAAAGGAAAGTGGGTATGTACCAATATTATAAAATTGAACAAATGATAAAACTAAAAAATCATAATGATTTAAAACTGGTGTGACAACAATGATTCTTGAAATTGTTTGTTTAATGATAATAATTGTTGGCTTATTTTCATTATTGATACTATTATTAAGATATGGGCCTGTATTTCGCGGTTACATAAAATTGACCAATGCCCAGCAGCAAAAGCTTGAAAAAGCCAATAAGGAGTATGTAGATGCATTAAGAGTAACAGAGCCACCCACGCCGACCGGTGAAGTGCTCTATAAAACCTCGTTAATTTCTCATGATGGACTGGCTGTTTATGATGATGGCATCTACGCCAAATTCGGCATCGGCCGCAAGGGCAAATACAAGCTCAAACGCTTTGACGAGATCTCCGATATTTTCCCGGTTGAGGCCGAGAACCCATTAGCTAAACCGGATTCAATGTTCACCGGCCCCAGCTATTGGGAAGCCCTCCAGATCGAAACCAACGCCTATGAGGTTATTGTAGTTGATTCACGCAAACACAACTTTGACAAACTTATGCCGGTGCTGTTGGGGGCTTTTGGTACTTTATGGAATAATGTCTATCATGATTCTGAGGTCATACGCGATCGATTTATTAACAGCAATATCGGTGTACATAGTTATATCCGAGGTCGAGAGGCGATAAAGGTAAGTGAGCCGAAACCCGCAGCTCGCACTGGTTTACCATTGGAAAAAGATGAAAGCCGCGGTTCATTGCTTTATGAAGAATCTCAAGAAATTATGAAGGCGCGTGAGCAGGCCTTGACCAAACTTAGCATCATTCTTGGGGTGGTGGGGGTAGTGCTTATCGGGATTGCCATTGGAATGTTATTATTCTCGTTTTCTGAAACTTGCGTTTTTACGGTTAGTGTGATCTTTATTGTGATCGGAGCGGCGTGTTTTGTTATATGTATCAAACTCCTCCAGGTCTCAAGAAATCATTATACCACTAAGATTTACGAGAACGGTATACAATCCTTCATGGTGGGTACCGGTGAAGAGATCTTCATACCCTTCGGGCAATTTGTGACGGTCATTGAGGGCGCTAGCCCGTTCGAGGGCGAGGTTTACAAATTACTTTCGAAGGACGGCCGCTTTAATTTGGCGTTGAACAAAAAAATACCAAAGATAGAAAAATATATTGATCACATAAAGCAGCAAATGGTCAAGCCAGAATTAGATTATCAAGTGCAAGCCACGCAACTCAGACCCATGTTGAAAAAGTTCGAGTATGCGAGTTATATAATTCTACTTGCGATCTCATTGATGTTCTCATATTACATAAGCGCTTCATTTGCTATGGGCGAACCGCTAATATTTTTAATATTTTTCTTAATATTTATTTTTGTATCAATTGGTCTAATTGCAGTCTTCATGGTCGGCTGGCAATTTATATCGATCTATAAAAAGAACAAATCCAAGCTCGGCATAAATTTATCGGTGGTCGGTTTTATTTTTATTGTGTTGGTCGCGCTCTTTTTTACAAATTATTTCATTGTTTTGATCGATCTAGATGGATCGGCTACATTGGAGGTCAGGCAGGACCCGATGCCAACGGATGCCATTTCATTAAATCTGTTGTTTAATGATACACAACTCGAGTTGAATAATAACCTGGTACTTGAAGCTGGAGAATCTTTAAAAATATTCAATAGCACCTTAATCTTCAATTGCTCGGTGGATAAAGAATATTCGATATGGGTCGGTGAAGGCTCAAGATTGGAATTGGTGAATTGTACGGTTCGTCCAAAAGGCGAACGATGTTCATATGGATTTGAGATCTATGGTGAGGCCCATATCCTTAACACAGAGATCATATCGCCATGGGGTGATAAGGACTATAATAATCTTGATGGCGGTATTGAGATCTATTCTGACGATGTAACCATAGTTAACTCAACGATCAGGGATTGCAAAACAAATGGAATCTTCATCTGGAAATGCTCGCCAACGATCAGTGGCAACACGATCCGAAACTGTAAGGACGACGGGCTAGAGATTTATTATTCCAATGCTAATATATCCGGAAATGTTATCCATGAAACTGAGTGGGGTTTGATTTTGGGGACTGACGCGGATGTGAGATTGGAGCATAACACTATCCAGGACAATACTCATGGTATTGATATCCGAGGTGCATCGCCCGAAATTAGAAATAATATGTTCATCCGTAATTCGGAGACCGCAGTTGAATATGATTATAATAGCGATCCAAAGTTGGTCCGCAATTATTATGAAGATAATGGCGAGGATATAAATTCGCCTGTTATTAACCCATATTTATTTTTAGGGATTTGTGCGGTCGTAATAATAACGTTAGCTGTCGTATTTTTCTCGTTCTTATATTACCTAAATACCAAATATTTTGGTAAACCCGAGACAGAATATGTAGATTAGATTCGAATTTTTAGAGATTAAATTTTTAAGTTATTTGCATATTTATATTAAATAATGGATAAAAGCCAGTGCGAAACAGTTTCGAACAATTGTTAACTTTCAGCCGCCGAATTCAACATCGGTTCAGTTATTGGTTGTTAACGATAGTGAATTATATAATGCCAGTGCAATATTACCCTTTACTCAAACGTTAACAATAGTAAAATTTGGAATAGAATTATTTTTTTATCGAATATAAAATATAACATTTTTCTTTTTTACCGCAGAGACGCAGAATTATTTTGGATTCGATTTTTATCTGTCTATGAATTCGGAACCACGAATATACACGAATGTTCACGAATAAAAGATTCGTGTTAATTCGTGTTTATTCGTGGTTTCAGAGTCAAAAAAATCCGATAATTTTCTGTACTTCTCTGCTTCTGCGGTAAATTTTTTTATTGATTTTATTTATATCAGAAACCTTTAAAAATATTAAGTGATTATGAAAAGCATATGCATCTACAAATTCTCGGCTCCGGTCAGGACGCAGGCACGCCGCATACGGGTTGTTTTTGTGAGATATGTAATAGCGCCCGCAAGTCACCCAAACATCAGAGGTTGGGGCCCTCGGTTGCGATCTATGATGCGAACGAGAAGTTTTGTTATCTGATCGACGCCTCACCTGATTTTAAAGTGCAATTAGAAATTATAATGAAGGAACTGAAAGAGGTCAAGCGTGAAGGCCGAACGCCGATCAGCGGTATCTTATTGACCCATGCGCATCTCGGCCACATTGCAGGGCTTTGGCACTTGGGCTGGGAAGCGTTAGCAGAAAAAAGCATGCCACTCTTGTGTACACCAAAAATGTCACAATTCCTTCAAACCAATTATCCATATAACTTAATGGTCGCAAGAAATAATATTAAAATTCAAGAGCTAAAAATTGGTGAAGACTTCGCTTTAGATGGCATAAAATGGACGGGTTTTGAGGTCCCCCACCGCAACGAAATTGCGGATACTGTCGGGTTTAGGATAGAATCAGATAAGCGAGTTATCTATTTACCCGACTTGGATCATTGGACCGATAGTGCATTAAATGAAATTAAAAATGCTGATATTGCGGTCGTGGACGGTTCATTCTACCGGAAAACCGATTTTCACGGCTATTCAAAGGTACCGCATCCACCGATCCAGGAAACGATCGAGCTATTGGAAAATGTAAAAACTGACATATATTTTACCCACATCAACCATACCAATCCAGTAAATTTTGACGGGACCGAAAAAAAATATGTACTGAGCAAAGGTTTTGATATTGCATATGATGGGTTGAGATTGGAAATTTAAGCAGATTAATAACAGTACAAGGTTATCATTATGACAAATTTTCAAAATAAAACAGTCCTAATTCTTTTTGTGGTTTTATTAGTAATTATTATTCTATTCGTTTTCATATTAGAATTTCGTCCAACCCAAACATCAGATGAAACGCCCCCAAACGGTGAGATACCAACTGATGCATACTATTACACTTACAATGTTACCAACACATATCCACATGATGGCAAAGCCTACACGCAGGGGTTGGTATACGAAAATGGCGCGCTTTATGAAGGTACTGGCCGCTGGGGTCATTCCTCGTTACGCAAGGTACAGCTCGAAACCGGTGAGATCACACAAATTCATGAACTATCTAACCAATACTTCGGTGAGGGCATTACAATTTATAACGATAAGATCATACAATTGACCTGGCAATCTAATGTTGGGTTTGTTTACGACAAGAGCAACTTTGAGCTATTAGAAACGTTCACGTATCCAACTGAAGGTTGGGGCATTACACATGATGGCACAAACTTGATCATGAGCGACGGCACCTCGACGTTATATTTTTTAGACCCGGAAACCTTTGAGCAAGTTGGCAGTCTAAATGTGCTTGACAATGGGACCCCCGTGAAGTTATTAAATGAATTGGAATACGTTCAGGGCGAGATCTATGCGAATGTTTGGTACACCGACAATATCGTGAGAATTGATCCCCAAACCGGTAATGTGACGGGATGGATCGATCTGTCTGGATTATTAAACACTGACGACTATAATCAAACCGTTGATGTGCTAAACGGTATAGCCTACGACGCTGAAAAGGGACGGTTATTCGTAACGGGAAAGTGGTGGCCTAACCTATTTGAGATCGAACTGGTGCCTTTAGAGAAATGACGATAGTCAATTATATGGTCCATTTAGCAAAGGAATTGATAACATGCTTGAAAAACTTGCGATCGAAAAAATCACCGAGGACAATTTCGAAGAATTCCTATATTTGGTTGAAAAACTAGCGGAATATGAAAAGCTCACGCCCCCCGATGACGCAGCCAAAGCCAGATTAAGGAAAGATGGTCTAGATGCTATGCCTAAATATTTAGCTTATCTAGGTAAAATTAACGGTAAATATGTGGCGTATGTAATATTCTTTTTCAATTACTCGAGTTTTGTTGCCAAACCACTAATGTATATCGAGGATATTTTTGTATTAGAAGAATACCGACGAAACGGTATTGGCCAAAAGATGTTCGAGTTCTGTGTGAAAGAAGCTAAAGGTCATGGCTGCGGCAGGATCGAATGGTGTGTTCTCAATTGGAACGAGCCTGCCCTTCGATTCTACGCAAAAAACGGTGCTAAGAAATTGAACTGGACATTCTTTAGGTTGGAAGAAGATCAAATAAATAGTTTCAGTTAACCCTAATCAAGTTTAATATACTCCGTTATCAATTGATATTATTACCATATTTCAAAAGGCGAGAGACGAGAGACGATAGGCGAAAGTTAGCTACCATCGCCTTTCGCCATCCGCCTTTCAAGTAGCATTAAGTTAACAAATAGGGGGTGAACATTTGAAGAAGACGAAACTTCAATGTGACTTGGAGAAGAAACAGGATAATTCCGCGAAACTCGCGCGAGAAGTGATCGCCAACCCGAAAATACTTCCCGACCTTTTAGAGGGTGTGTCTTCCGAGGTTGCGGGTGTAAGATTTAAGTCGGCCAAAATATTGAGAGCAATAAGCGATGAGAAACCAAATATTCTTTATTCCAAAATGGAATTCTTCATCAAGCTTCTCGAGCACGATAACAATATACTTAAATGGAACGCTCAGGATGTGATCGCGAATTTGACTTCGGTCGATAAAAAGTCCAAATTTGAAAAGATCTTTAAAAAATATTACCGCGATCTATACGGTGATAGTATGGTTACTGCGGCACATGTTGTGGATAATTCCGGCAAAATTGCGCTTGCCAAACCCCGACTTCAGAATAAGATCACCAACGAGCTCTTGAACATCGATAAAACCGGTCATAGCCCTGAATGCAAGAATATTCTCAAAGGCAAGGCAATACTTTCCTTTGGAAAATATTACGGTCAGCTAAAAAACAAAGAGAAAGTACTGACTTTTGTTAAGAAACAATTAAAGAATAGACGACCTGCTACCAAGAAAAAAGCCGAGAAATTTCTGAAAAAATATCAAAATTAATCTTCTGCGCAAAAAAAGGTCATGATTTTTATAGATTGAATACTACTCTAACCTGCTAAGATGATTTTTACCTAATATCAGCAGAACGATCCCAATGATCCAGATAAAACCCATGAATGGTATCATAGCCAAAAAACTACCAATAATAATTAAAAGGAATAGAAAACTAATTGAATTGACAAATGAGATGATTAAGATATTCACCATGAACTCGCTGGATTTTTCTGTAAATGCTGGTCTAACCAGAAACAACCCGAGTGCGAACACCGTATTCGCCATTGAAGTAATCACTGCAAAAAATGTAATTGCCAAAAAATCTAATGTTGTGATGTTTGGAATTAAGGCCAGCGACAATATTGTAATAATAAAAACTATTGGCACAACAACCAACCAGCTCTGCAGCAATCTCGCCTGGATGAACCGCGCCTCGCCCTCAGGGGCTTTACGATAGATAAAAAGTGTATCTTTACCGCGAAGTGTTACGTCACCCACAACGATAGCCGCTAGAAGTGCATAGATAAATGTTGATAGAATAACAATATCCATCGACCCTTCAGGTTTGAGAAAGAACACCATTAACAGTATAATCAATCCAACAAAATATATCAGCCATGATAGATTTTGCAGGCGTCGTACATAATTTTTAAATGACGAAACTAATAGAATGCCAACCGACCCGCCGCCACCGATGGATTTTAAGGTGTTATAAAATGGCCCGTCAGCTTCAACTGCGGCACTCGTAAATGTCATATATTCAAAACTGTAAGCACGATTGGCGGTTTTAAGGCCAACCCATAAACTGGCAAAGAAGAAAACCACCACACCCCCAAAATGTGTAAGCGTCATGAACCAAATTGCAGGAATGTCGCCTGGATGCATTGCAAATTCAACAATGAGTTCAGCACCCCAGGAACTAGGAAAGATGTATAATAATATTTTAACAAGATCACTGTTGTTGGGGTTAGCAAGGACTTCCATTAAATTACCTGCCATCACCGCATACATCAATGCAACCATTGGAAGCGCAATTAGCATACTGAGACCTTTTCCAAGATCTCTACCTAGGGCGGTCTTGCCAAGTTTTGTGCGTAATAGCGCTGAAATTACTATACCTATCCAAAGCGCAGATAATAGTGTAAATATAAAGATAAAAATTATTATCGAAATTTGGATCGGGTCTAATTTTAGAGGTTCTAAGAATGCCGTGAACAACCCAATAATAATAACGATCACAATACCGTATATTGGGATGGTGCCTATGAACTTACCCAGAAGCACATCGCCGGGCTTGATAGGGGCCGATAGAAATATCTCGTACTCCTCGGTATTAATGTCTCGTAGTGTATAACTTATTGGAATTATTAGCAAATAGATGAAAAAGAAAAATAGTATTATCATCATCATTGCCACTGCGGCTACAGATATAAAAAACTCGGGAACATCAAATGCCCAAAAAAAAGGCTGCACAAATATTGGCGCAAGAATCAATACCCAAAACGCCAGTACAACTCCAATTATATATAGAAAATAAGGTCTGAGCTTTGGAAAACTGCTGGTGAATATCCGGTACTCGTTCCTTCCAATGATCCACCATTTAGGCACTTGCAACTTTCTGTTCCCTCCAAGCTAGTAACTCTTGTTTCTTGACTCCACCTGTAATCGCAATGAACGCTTTCTCGAGTGTTTTAGTTCTCGTCCGCGATTTGAGCTCTTGGACGGTGCCGAGTGCGATAAGTTGTCCGTTATGAATTACACCGATCCAGTCGCAGAGTTCCTCAACGATTGGCAAGATGTGGCTGCAAATGAAAATCGTTTTGCCTGCCTGCCTTGCAAGATCTTTTAATAAATTTTTAACCATAAGCGCCGCGCGTGGATCTAACATAGTTGTCGGCTCGTCAAAAAATATTATCGGCGGGTCGTGGATCATTGCCGCCGCTATCAATACTTTCTGTTTCATACCACGGCTAAAGCCTTCGAGAAGATAATTGCGGCGCTGAGAAAGACTAAAGAGTTTTAAAAGTTCGTCGACTCGTTTGGGAAGTATATTGTTCGGAACATCATAAAGTGCACCTATGAACTCAAGAAATTCGTAGGCGCTCAGCTTATCGTAAAGACCTGGTGACTCTGCTAGTAAACCCGTGATACGTTTGACTTCGATCTCATCATTGACAATATCAAAACCCTTAATAGAAGCGGTACCGTGGGTCGGTTTGATAATGCCGTTTAATAAACGGACCGTGGTGGTCTTACCTGCACCATTTGGACCGAGCAATCCAAAGGTCTCGCCTTCATAGACGGTCAGGTTAAGCTTATCTACTGCCTTGATCTCGTTATTTTTTCCATAATATTTACAAAGATTTTTTGTTTGGATCAGAGCTTTCATAGTTATTACCCTCCAATCATTTGTCTCATCTAGTTTTCTGTTAACCTTTATATGAAATTAAAATCTTTCGGTTTTATCTGGTTTGAGAAAATTTTTAATCATCATTATTTATAAATAAAATAATACAAATCATGTGAATATTATGTTAAAAAAACAATCTAATTTCAATTTTAAAGGTATGTCTGCAATATTCAAACTTCGCGATTATTTCAGTCCGCGTATAAACGTACTTAAAGAAGTTAGATTAAAATCAGGTTACCATGTATTAGATTATGGATGTGGGCCTGGGAGTTATATACGAGATACCGCAAAACTGGTCGGAAGTTCGGGGAAGATATACGCATTAGATCTGCATCCGCTCGCGATCCGTAAAGTTGAAAATATAATTTCCCGCCATCACTTAAAAAATGTAACTACTATCCACTCAGACTTCGAAACCGGATTGGGAGATAATAGTATAGATGTGATTTTGCTCTATGATGTAT